>CACXMH010000004.1 GCA_902768715.1 Fibrobacter succinogenes
AACGCCCACAAATTCGTTGCGGATGCGCTTGTACTGACCGAACATGTAACCGATTTCGCGAGCGCCAGTACCCTGGTCACCAGCCGGAACGTCCGTGTCAGCACCGACGTGCTTGCAGAGTTCAGTCATGAAGGACTGGCAGAAGCGCATCACTTCGTTGTCGCTCTTGCCCTTAGGATCGAAGTCGGAACCACCCTTGCCGCCGCCCATGGGGAGCGTGGTCAAGCTGTTCTTGAAGATCTGTTCGAAGCCGAGGAACTTCAGCATGGAAAGCGTCACTTCGTTACGGAGACGGATACCGCCCTTGTACGGGCCGATGGCGGAGTTGAACTGCACGCGGTAGCCACGGTTCACCTGAACGTTACCCTTGTCATCGAGCCAAGGCACGCGGAAAGTGATCACGCGTTCCGGTTCGACGAGGCGGTCGATCACGCCGTTGGTTTCCCAGGACTTGTCCTGTTCGAGGACGGGGTCCAGGGATTCGAGGAATTCGCGGACAGCCTGGTGGAAGAGGGCCTGGTCCGGATCACGGGCGACGACCTTGTCATAGACTTTCTGAAGGTAAGCATTCTTGATTGCCATTTTATATATCTCCGTTGAGAGTTTTGATTGTTAAAGTTTTTAACGGGTTTAAAGATAGCAAAGGGCCGCAACAAAAAGTGAAAAATCGGCAAAAATCTTCAAAAACTTACATTTTTGTAAGTTAGTTTTTTGTCAGTTTTAGAAAGTTTGAATTTTCGCCAAATTTCACGGCATTGCAATAGCAAAACTTACATTTTTGTAAGTTACAACCATATTACCTCAAAAGTTTATAAAAATTTACAAACCAACGCGGCAATTGACACACCTGACACCCCACAAATGCTATTATTTGTGCAAACACAAACCTGTCATTCCCGCCCTGGGCGGGAATCTCCTATGACTTTTATGCTTGACGATTTTTTGAAAAACACAAACACCCTGGCCATCTTCGGCCATGTGCGGCCCGACGGGGACTGCGTCGGCTCTACCCTGGCCCTATACAACTACATCCTGGACAATTTCCCAAATATCAAGGTCCAGGTCTATCTGGAAAAATTTCCCGAAAGCTACAGGATTTTGAACGGTGCCGACAAGGCGCTCCCGCTGTTCGAAAGTTCCGACGGGAGCGAACCCTTTGACGCGACGGTGCTTATGGACACGCCCTCCTTTGAGCGTGTGGGTGCCGGCGGAGCGGCATGTCTGCAAAACGCCAAGAAAACCTGCAACATCGACCACCATATCAGCAACCCCAAAAGCCTCTGCAACCTGAACGTCGTGGAGCCCAGCGCCAGTTCCGCCTGCGAAGTGCTTTTTGAACAGCTGGACCCATGCAAAATCAGCAAGCGCACCGCGGAATGCCTCTATCTTGGAATCGTCCACGACACGGGAGCATTCAAGTTCAGCAACACGGGCAAGCGGACCATGGAAATCGTGGGTACCCTTATCGACAAGGGAATTGATTTCGCCCGCATCGTGAACGAGACCTACTATTGCCGCACCTACAAGCAAACGCTGGTGACCGGGTTCGTGCTGCAGAACTGCAAGCTCGCCCTGGAGGGCCGCGTGGTGCATGCCTACGTGACTCCCGAAAAGATGAAGGAATTCGACGTGACGCCGGTGGACCTGAGCAACGTCATCGACACCCTGCGTGAAGTCTCCGGCACCGAAGTGGCGGTGTTCCTGTACCCCGTAAACGGCAAGTACAAGATTAGCCTCAGGAGCAACTACGTGGTAGATGTTAACGCCATCGCCAAGGAATTCGGCGGAGGCGGGCATACACGGGCTGCCGGTGGCGATACGGACTTATCGCCGGACGACGCGATTCGGAAAATTCTCGAATTGGTGAAAAAACAATTAGGGTAATTCGGCTATCAGAACCAGACCGCATCACGAATTCGTCATCCTCACGAAAGTGAGGATCCGCTTGATGTAGATTAGCGGATCCTCGCCTGCGCGAGGATGACATGCGTACAGGTCTCAATCCAAACCCTTAGCGACCCGGTAAATTTTAAGCAAATATCGCCGAACAGGCCGGACCACGTACCAAATTTTGGCGCACAAATTCCCACAAACGCCATAAAGGGGGCGTTTTTTACCAGTTTCTCCCACCACCTGGATAGCGAGAGCCTTGACACCGTCAATACTGCAGTGCTCTCGCCCCTGAAGGTTTCCGTCCCCCATCAGGGTGATGCGGTCGCCATCAATATCGACGATGCGGTGGACCACATGGCGGCCACCTTCTACCTGGGCCAGCACCACATGCCCGACCCGAAGAGATTGGGGCTTTACCAGCACAACGCTTTCGCGCCCCCCGATGATAAAGGGGTACATGCTCCTGCCATTTACAGGGAGCGTCACCTGCACGCCCTCGCCTACCAGGCGGATGGCTTCGGAAAGGATTTGTTCATCAGTGGGCATGTCAGTTTGCATCCTCATTGCCACAAGAATCAGAACGAACTGTATGGATCCCGTCGCCTCTTCGAGGCTCCAGGATGACGTTTGGATCGGAGGCCAGGATGACGTCGGTGGAAGCGACACTTTCACAGCAAAGCCGGGCAGCGGCTTTGTCAGGCAAGCACTCCAGGTGCCACACGGGAACGGTTTTCGCCATGGAATTCTCCGTAGCGTGCAAGCCGTCGGCAAGGGAGCGGTCCCAACGCTTGCCCGAAATGCTGGTGACCAGAGCCGCATAGGCCTGCACCCCTCGCAGCCGGACAATCTTGTTGTAGGGCGCCTGAGAAAGCAGCACAATCCCACCCACAGGAGCCTGCACATTCCTGTAACAGGGAGTCTTACCGCTCCAGGGGGAGCCGTAAACTACGGCACCGGACATTCCGTCTACATCGTCGTAAAAACGCACCACCGGATTATCGTCGTTCATCAGTTCAGAACCTTCGATGTGCTTGAGCCAGAGCCTGGCGTGGGTGCTCTTGCCAGTGCCGCTCTTACCCAGGAACATGTAGCCCCTGCCCTGGTAACTGACCACCGCCGAATGGAAAAGCGCTGTGCCGAACCCAGCCGTAGCCAAGGCATATAGCACCATCAGGGCGTTGTTCAAGGCGAACTTTTGCAGACGCAGGTCCTGGGCCGCACTGCCCATCAGCAGGCGGGCCTCCCGATAATCTTTAGAACAAACTAGAGTCCCCGTCGACACATCCCGCAAGAGATACTCAAAGACCGACTCCCCCGCCGCAGTATGCCCGCAGATAATGGTCTGTCCCTCGTCCTCCTGACGGATTTCTTCGGTGTAGTCGAAGGGTGCGAAAGGGAGCACGGAAAGAGAGAAAATCTGATTCCGAGTCAAGCTCGGAATGACGAAGGGGGCATAGTTGTCCATGCACTGAGCAAAGAAATCCGCGTTTCCGGCGACACTCCCGACCACAATCACAGAGAACTCATGGTCCGCCACCTTATAGAAGCGACACTCGCTCATAGCCCGATCCTCCGACGCTTGAACCGCAAGGGCATCAGATAAAGGGTCGCCCGCCAGTACTTCAGTTCCTTGAAAATCGCATTCATGGGGTCAAAGGGTAGCCAGCTCAAGGCCTGCTTGCGGTCCCTGAGCCACCGGACAAAGACATTCCTGGGCTTCTGCCGATACTTGCCAAAATTACCGCCCACCAGCGCCAAGCGGAGCAGGCGCCTCCCCCGCCATGCACAGGGCTCACAGAGCATCAAATCCCGATCCAGCCCCAGTACCTGCTGCAACACCCACATCACCGCGCTGCAAGCGTGCAACATGCCCAGCCGTTTCATCGCTCCCGACACGTCACGACGAACTTCATCGGTGGAATTTTTCAGCAGAATGTAATAGTCTATATATTGCCGGAGTCCGAGGCCGCCGCTGTAGAAATGCTGTTGCAGGTGGGAAAGCTGCATCACCAGGGCAAACTTGATGCCGGGCGCGTAAAAACCTTCGGGCACCATCTGGGCGTTCAAAATTTCACGGTTCAAGAAATCCTGGAGTTCCTGGCTCCTGTAAGGGTTACCGGAAGCGGGCCTGTAATGCACCTCCGCCATGATTCCGTCCTTGGTGCGCTCCAGGTGGGCATGGTGCCAGAAACGGCCAAACTCAAGAGCCGACTTTTCAATCATCCCCATCTCGACCAATAACTGGTTGATGCTGTCGCGACCACCTTCCACCCAGATGTCGATATCCCCCGATTGACGGAGGGTCGGGTCCGGATACAGGCGGGCGTTGGCTTGCCCCTTCAAGATGGCGTTCTTGCGGCCGACCTCCGTAAACAAACGGGTGAGCCTTGCCGCCTCCTTGTTCATGAGCCCGTTCATGCCACGGATGGCCTCTACCTCGGTGGCCCAGCGCATCAGCAACTGCATGGGCGGCCGGTTTTCCTTGGGGAGCTTCTCGATACCCGCAAAGGCAATACCCAGCACCGACTGCTGTTTTGCAAGAGAATACAGGCGGGTCCATTCCTCGGGTTCGAGTTGCTGCGGAAAGTTCACACCAGAACCTTCTGCGCCAAGTCCAAGACGCAGAAGCGCAGAAAGATGCTGAAGCGTTTTCTGAGAGGGAATTCCCATGGAGTCAAGTATAAAAAAAAGGAGATGCCCGCTCAAGGCGGGCATGACAATGAACAAAGCCGATTCACAGCCAAACCACCCTACTAGAGGCGCTTGGCGTGACAGGGCTTGTAGAAAAGCCTAGGCGAGGCGGTCGTCGTTATGCGTGGGTGCAAGACCGAGCTCATCACTATATTCTACACTGCCCTCTTGCAACAGAGCTTGGCGTTCCAGCTCCACCACAGTGAGTTCCGGTGCGGTATATTCTTTCTTGTTCATTTTCATTAAGCCCTACTTTACAATCACCCTCTTGCCGTTGTGGTAGTAGGTTCCACGAGTTTCGGGCTTGCTGTTCAGCTTGCGGCCCTGCAGGTCATACCAGCGGTCCATGCGGAACTCGCCCGTTCTGGTGTTCATAACACCCCGTTCCACAACGTTGCCCTGTTCGTCCTGGACCATCACGTTGATTTCGTCGGGCAGTTCTCCTGCAAGGCTTGCACCGACTGCCGACTTGGATGCCCCAGAATTGCCATTGTACACCAGGTAGGCACGCATGGGGCGGAGCCAGGCATTCTTGCCCGCCTTGACAAACTTACCGGCCTTGAAATCAGTCCCGTTAATATTGACATCCTTCGCGACAAATCCGTATGCGTAACCCAATTCCGGGTCTCCTTCGGCAAACTGACGCTTGGCATAGACACCCTTGAACAGCCAGTCACTATCTCCAATTCGAACATCATTAACGGAGGTCTTTTCAAGAGTAACAGTATCGTTAAAGACAAGACTTGAACCTCTCGTAATCATGATATACGGAGTATTGGCCGCAACATTCTTGACTGCGCTTACGTAAATGGAGTCAAATCCATCGGAAATCCGGGTTAGTTCATAGAAAGTTCCATTCTCCACATTTGACGAATCAATAGAGAACGGAAGCACGATTGTCGAATACTTGCCTATTTCGAAATCACGGTCGTAAACCAAAGAAGACACCTTTATGTTTCTGGGAATATCTATGGCTTCCAAAGAAGAACCGTCAATGACAGCCTCGTTGTGGCTCTCATATTCGTAAACCGTAACGCCACCGAACTTTTCCACCTTAATCAGGCCTTCTACCCAGTGGGGGTAAAGAATCAGGCCTGCATTATCAGTGTAGGTAGCGCCCAATTCATAAGCCTTGTCGCCACCGTCGCTAAGGCTCCAGCCATCCTGACCGTAACCCTTGCGAGTATAGGAGGCTCCCTTCAACGTGTATGCCACATCGTGGGTTTTCTTTTCGGCAGGGACAAGTCCGGAACCATTGGCACCAGCATTATACTTGATCTCGTAAGTCTTTACCGACCAGCCAGCATACAGAGTCTTGTTGCCCGTCGTTCCCGTAGAAATCTGGGTAGCCCTGTTGGTCTTTTCACTATCGTAGTACCAGCTATCGAAATCGGCGCCATCCTTGGTGGGGGCCACAAGCACAATATCCTTGCTCTCGATAGTGTATAAAGACGGATTCAGAGCACTGTTCTTACCGCCATCCAGCACATAGTCGATGGAAAATTCCGTCAATGACCAATGGGCATGGAGAACGATGCTTTCTGTAATGCTCGTTTCGTCAAAGTCGAACTTGACACCGGCATCGGTGTACCAACCTTCAAACTCATAACCGATATCGGCGGTGGGGTCCTCGGGAGCGGCGGTGGTTTCCCCCGCCTTCACCTTCACAAAGCTCACCTTGGTCTTGCCATGGCCTTCGGCATGGAAGGTCACCGTATAGACAACTTCTGCAACCCACACAGCATAGAGGGTCATATCTTCGGTAGCCACAACAGTAAGGGTATTCAGGTCAACCACATTGTCTACCGTGGCATTGGGCGTCAGAGCCCAACCTGCAAAGTAGGCAAGCTGGTCACACTCACCATTCACAATCTCACCTACGCAGTAAGAGGTAGGCAGGGGCTCAATCCCTTCGACGGTGATGGAGCTGTCCTTGGCGACACGCTTCGTCTTTTCGGAAACGCCCTCCGACGGGAAAACACCGGGGGCAACATTGAAGGTAATCTCGAAGGTCGGATCCCAAACGGCATAGACCGTCGTAGGGCCATTTGCAACACCCAAGTCCACATCGGCTTCGGTAGCAGTTGCAGACAGCGACCATCCGGCAAAGGACTTACCGCTAAAAGCAGGAATCCCGATTTCGTCGGCCGTAATCTTCTGACCGCTGGTGCGGTACTTTACGGTCGTAGCACCGGCAGCAAACGTACCGCCATTGGCATTAAAGACAATCTTGTATCCATCGGCACCATGACCGTTAAGGACTAGAGAATTCAAGCCCACAGACCAGGGAGAATCCTTGTCGCATACACCATCGGTCAAAGTTCCACCGTTCAGGCTACAAGCGATTTGTTCGGCATTGACCTCTTCAACACCTTCGGTCTTGCCCTTAGTTTTGCCACCACTGGTCGTGAATCCAAGACCCGAATCAAACTTGTCTTCATCGTAATAGAGATTATCGAAAGTGACATTTCCCTTGTACTGGTGTCCAACGATAGCGCCAACCGCACCTTCACCATTAGAGACAAGGCTTTCGCCTGCATAGACGCAGGAGGAAATTTTCACCACACCGTTATTACCGAAATTCTTGGTATAGCCGGCAATTCCACCAACGTAGCCAATTCCATTGGCATCTATATTGACAGCGCTGAAGCAGTTCTTCACGGTACCGCCACCAACATTGCCCACAATTCCGCCCACAGCCTGGCCATCGCCGCTAGTGGTAATCTGACCCGTGGTGTAGCAGCCCTCGATTAGACTGGAATTTACGCTCTGCCAACCCACCACCGTACCGATGGAAATGGGCTTTTCAATCACCTTGTCCGGTTGTCCTAAACCGCCCTTGCCATAGCCGAGAACTTCGATATCTTCAAGTATCAGATTCCGGACCGTACCGCTAAAACACCCGATAAAGCCGATATTCTGGGCCATGTCCTTATCGTTATACTTTGCAATTAGTTCTTCGGCGTTGATGTACAAATTAAAGATGACATGGTTGTCACCGTCAAAAATGCCCTTATAGTTATTCTTGTTGTTGCCCGCTGCAATAGGAGTCCAAAGCTTGTGACCCATGTCCAAATTGGCAGTCAGCTTGGCATTGTAATTGACCTTTCCGCTATTCACCTGCTGGGCAAACCAGGCTAGCTTTTCCTCTGTGTCGATGATGTAGTAATCCGTGCCGCCAATATTGGATACTTGTGCGGCCTCGATAGAGGAGCCGTCCCAAACGGCAAAGGCCTGCCCCACTCCGAGCAGGACAAAAAGAAGCAATGGTACGAGATTCAGAATTTTCAAATTTTTCATAAAATCCGCCTCTACCCCTTGTTTTACCTATATTCCAATATAGAATATTCCATACTAAAACGCAAGAATCAACAAGAAAAACATAAGTTTTCTGACAGATTTTTGTAAGAAACGTGACTTTCGTCACGTTCTTTTGCGAATTTTCAGCGGTTATTTTACGATAACACGGCTACCGTTATGGTAATAGGTACCCTGGGTTTGTGGCTTGCGGTTCAGCTTACGGCCCTGCAGGTCATACCAGCGGTCCATGCGGAACTCGCCCGTTCTGGTGTTCATGACACCCCGTTCCACAACATTGCCCTGTTCGTCCCGAGCCAACACGTTGATTTCGTCGGGCAGTTCGCCTGCAAGGCTAGCACCGACAGCAGACTTGGCGACTCCTGAATTGCCATTGTACACTAGGTAGGCCCGCATGGGGCGGAGCCAAGCATTCTTGCCCGCCTTGACAAACTTACCGGCCTTGAAATCAGTCCCGTTAATATTGACATCCTTTGCAACAAACCCGTAGGCATAGCCCAGCTCCGGATCTCCTTCGGCAAACTGACGCTTGGCATAGACACCCTTGAACAGCCAGTCACTATTTCCAATCCAAACATCATTAAAGGATGTCTTTTCAAGAGTAACCGAGCCGTTAAAGACAAGCCTTGAGCCTCTCGCAATCATGATATACGGGGTATTGGCCGCAACATTCTTGACAGCGCTTACGTAAATGGAGTCAAATCCATCGGAAATCCGGGTTAGTTCGTAGAAAGTTCCATTCTCCACATTTGATGAATCAATAGAGAAAGGAAGCACGATTGTCGAATACTTGCCTATTTCAAAAGTCCTATCCAACTGCACAGAGGAGACTAAAATATTCTCGGGGATTTCGAGGGTTTCCTGCGAAGAAGCATCGACGACAGCACTCCTGGTAGAGCCCTTTTCGGTAATCGTAACGGCACCGTATTTGCTCACGATTGTGACGTTGTTTCCGCCAGCGCCTACAAGTGAACTAGCATTACCCTCGTAAGAAACACCGGTAAGGGTCACGTCGCCCGTGATGTTGCCGCAGATTCCACCGACATTGACGGATCCTTTGCCTTTATTAGTCACATCGATATCGCCACCACTTTCGCTGATAGTCCCGGATGTGGCCGTACCCACAATTCCGCCGGCATCAATGGCATCGCCTCTCTTCCTTCCATTAATAGTCACCGTTCCATCAACCACATGGACATTCTCTACAACGCCGCCATTTAGTTCACCTACGGCAACCGCAACAGAAACACCACTTGCGGAAAAAAGGTTCCAGTCGGTCAATTCATATGTACTTATGTCAGGCTTATCAAAAAAAATGTCCCTCAACACACCGCCATCTAATTTGGCGATAAAGGCAACATTGTTGGTAAAATAAATATTTTGCGAAATAGTCAAGTTTGAAATAGTGTGTCCCTGGCCATCAAAAACACCCTTAAATCCATCCTCACACAAGGGCGAGAAAGATTCTCCCTTCAAATCGATATCACGAGTAATCAGAACCGTATCAGTTTTTGCGCATTTTGTGAGTCTAACCAGATTCCGTGCCGAGCCAATTTCAGTAGTCGTGGCGAAAGCAGAAACTGTCGCCAGTAAAAAAAGAACAAGACTACTGATTTGGGATTTTGTCATTTTGACCCCACTATCCCCAAACACCCGATTTGTTAGTTAGATTTCGCCTTTTACTTTATCTTGTATGGAATAATTTATATTATTCTAGATCGGAAGTCAAGACTTTTTTACAAATTACTTACGAAAATCTTACAACAAGGACAAAAGAAGTGACAAGTGTCACTTAATAAAACCATAAAAGAAGCCCGCTCAAGGCGGGCATAGCAACGACCGGGGACTACCCCCGTTCGTTCGATAATGAATCCAGAAGCCCCGTCACGACAGGGCAAACGGTAGCTTAGGCCAGATGGTCGTTAGGCGTGGGCGCGAGACCGAATTCAGCACCATCACCCTCGAAACTACTACAAAGCGGCTGCAACTGGTCGGCAAGCTCCACTACGGTCAGTTCCGGAGCGGAATATTCTTTCTTTTCTTTTTCATCCAACATTTAATCACCTCATTTATGGATTACTGATAATCACCGTAATATCCGACGGCAAATCGCTCGGCTCTACCAAAACCGTCGGTCCGTCAAAAAAAAGAACTTGCATCTCCGGGATAACATATTCCTTTTTCATGCAAAACCCTACTTTACAACCTCTCTCTTACCGTTATGGTAGTAGGTTCCCTGGGTCTTCGGCTCCCCTTTCAGGCGACGGCCCTGCAAATCGTACCAGCGGTCCATGCGGAACTCGTCGGTACCCGTATCCAAGACATCACGCTGGGTCATGTTACCCTGCGGATCCACGACCAGGACCTCAAGCTCTTCGGGAGGAACCATGTATGTGGAACGATCCAGGCCAGCAGACTTCGACGCCGCAAGAGACGGATCGTACACCAGATAGGCGCGCATGGGACGTAGCCAGGCACCTGTTCCCGCCTTGACAAACTTGCCCGCAGTGAAATCATGTCCGTTGATGGTCACGTTCTTGGCCACAAATCCGTATGCGAAACCCAATTCCGGGTCTCCTTCGGCAAACTGACGCTTGGCATAGCTGCCCTTGAAATACCAGGGCTTGCCTTCAACCCTAGACTCGTAAATGGTCCTTTCTGTCGCCTTTAGGGTCACATTTCCTGTAAAGGTGATGTTCTTAGCCGTTGTCTGCACAACATAGGGGGTATTGGCAGCAACAGATCCATTCACATGCCAGATAGTCGCATTAGAGAAATCATCGGCAACACCGGTAACATCGTAGAAAGAGCCTCCCTCTACATTCAAGGTGTCAATAGCGAAAGGAAGCATAATCGTGGAGAACTTCCCTACCTCAAAATCACGGTTATAGGTTACCGAGGTAACGCTGATATCCGTAGGAATCGTGATGGATTCCATGGAGGAGCCGTCAATCACCGCCTCCTTACGGCCGTCAGTGGCGTAAGTGTAGATGGTAACAGCACCGTACTTGACAGAATCACGGCTTTCCACCCAGTGAGGATACAGGGTAATGTTTACATTGTCAGTATAAGCAAACCCCACATCATAAACCTTTTCGCCACCGTCGGTCAAAGACCACCCATCGAGGGTGTAGTTTGCAAGCGTAAACTTATTATTTGGTATGTTCAAAGCATACGACGCATTCAGATTCTTTTGTTTTTCCACCTTACCATTTTTATATCCAGAATTTGTCAATTTGGCACCGGGCTGGAATGTAATTACGTTATACCATTTGGCATAAAGCGTCATATCCTTATCTATACCCTGAAGATATCGTATAGAAGTCTTAAAGGTGGGCTCCAAATACCAATCACTCATCTTAACAGGGTCACCAGAAACAAACGCGTTTTCCAACTTAACCTTTTCCGGACCTGTATAGGTCGAAGAATTTCTATTTGTCGCCTCAACACCATACAATTCGTAAGTTATCGTATACGTTCCACAAGAAGTCCAATGCGGGAACAACTTGAGATCTGCATTATCAGCATACTTAGCACCAAACGCATAATCAACGCCATATCCTTCCTGACCATAATCCACCTTAGACCATCCATCAAACGTACACCCACCAACAGCAAACTGAGGCGGATCCTCCCTAAGCGTAATCGTGTCGCCATAGTTTTTCGTTACACCATTCACCGTTGCAGAAATTACATTCCCAGAAAGGTACTGAATAGTGTAGGTTGCGAGAGTCCACTTTGCATAAATTTTCTTGTCACCCGTAGAGCCCGCACCAATTTGGGTAGCAGGGTTCGTGAATTCTTGGTCATAGAACCAGCCATCGAAAGTTGCGCCTTCCTTGGTCGGAGCAGCAAAGACAATGTCGCCACTATTGATATTGTACGTAGACGGATTTTCCTCAGCATTAACGCCACCAGCCATTTCATATTCAATAGAATAGGATTCAATTTCCCACCTTGCATGGAGAACCAGATTACCCTTTAACGAGTCAGCAAAGGAATATTCGTTTTCCTCTGTGCAATTTTCGACTTCACACCATCCGACAACTTTGTATCCATCATCCGTAATGACCGTATCAGGACGAGAAACCGTTTCTCCTTCAGTAACCATCCTAACAAAATGGACATCCGTCTTTCCATGTAACGAGGCATCAAAGGTGACGGAGAATGTCGGAGCCTTTGTCCAAACGGCATACAGGGTAACAGGAGCAGTCACGTCAATGCCAGAAAGATGAAGCGTGTCATTTGCACCAATCTCATCATCTTTACCAAATGACTTTGACTCATAAGCCCAGCCGGTAAAGTAATATTTCACCTTATTTTCATCTGTCCCAATTTCATATACCGTGGGAACAGAAAAACCATCTACAGAAACCGTGCCATGCTTTGCCACAGAAATTTTCTTGATTTTACTTCCATCAGGGAATATTGCGTCGGAGAAATCCCCTTCAGAATCAGTCTTAAAAGTCACCTCATAAAAATCATACCAAACAGCATAAATAGTCCTGGCAGCACTGGCTACACCGAGATCTGAAGCTGTATCTGCATCTGCTGTTACAGCCCATCCGGCAAATTTCTTTCCTGTACGCGTAGGCTCACCAATTTCATCTGCCGTAATTGCGGCACCCTTCGCTAGAATTTTCGATGTTTTTGCTCCAGAAGCAAACGAACCTCCATTCCCGTTGAAAATGATTTTGTAGCCATCAGAACCATTCATGGAGAGACTGGATTGGCCAACGGACCAAACTTCGGATGTGTCTCCGGTACATACACCTTCATTCCATGTACCGCCATTCAAGGCACAGACAACATCTTCCGAATTAAGATTATCGATCGAATCGGCATTGAAAGTCTTGCCATCAGGCAATTTTCCAATACCCGGACAAACATCAGGATTTTCAAATTCTTGACAAAAATCATCCGAATAGTACAAATTTTCCGTTGTCAAAGTTCCCTTAGAATTTTCATAGCTACCCGCTACGGCACCGATGGAACCATCAACCGTGTAAAGATGGTCTCCAGAATAAACACATGATGTCAGGGTAACATTACCATCGTTACGAATAGCCCCAACGACACCACCCACATTGGTATTCGCACCACTAGCGGTCACGCTTACGGAACTGACGCAATTGGATATCGTCACATGCTTCACATTTCCCGCGATACCGCCGACACGGTTTGTTGCACCGCTCGTTTCAATGGAACCAGACGCCACGATATTTTCAATTTTTACAACCATTTTATCAGTCGCACCAACCCAGCCGACAAGAGAACCCACAGAAATCGGCTTATCAGACCCAAGACCCGTGGTTCCAGAAGATGCCGCAGCATATATTTGGACATCCTTCAAGATCAAGTTCTTGACCGTTGCGTTGTTAGAAAGAATACCAAACAATCCAATATTTTGGGCATAGGCAGTAACACCATTCTTGGATTTTCCAGTAATACCGGATATATCACTGTTGATTTCGGATGTATTAACATAAAGATTCGAAATGGTAAAGCCCTGACCATCAAAAGTTCCTTTAAATCCAGTATCTTCACCAGTACCCGACCCAATAGGAAAAAACAGTTTCCCCTGCATATCAAGGGACTTGGTCAACTTGAATTTTTCTGAACTTAAAGCCTTGTTCGTTACATTGCAAGAAACCCACGCCAACTTTTCCGGCGTATCAATCTTATAGTAGCCGTCTGTTGTATCCTTGTCGGCGGCTTGTATCAAGAAATCACCCCAACCGGTGCTATTAACACAGTTAAGAGCAAACCCCTGGCTTGCCAAAACCAGGCCGGCAATTAGAACAAATTTGTTCAAAAATGACCAATTTTTCATATTTCCCACACCTTGTTTTTTTTTCTTTACATAGTATAATTTAGAATATTATAGGGTGCAAGTCAAGCACTTTTTGTACAAAAAGCTTACAGAAAGCTTACATCAAAAAAAAATGTGACGGGAGTCACCCCTGTAAGCCTACAAAAAGGGTGGGAAAATGCCTGTACGAGGGTGAGGATGGGAGATCCCCGCCTTCGCGAGGATGACGAGAAAGGAGGCGGGGATGACAAAGAGAGTGGGCTGATAGTGGATCCTCGCCGGAGCCTGCCCTGAGCCTGTCGAATGGGCGGGGATGACAAAGGTGGGCGGGTTATTTGCTAAATTGTCGGGCCGATGATCCACGAAATCCTCCCCCACAAGCTCGATAACCAGTTCGATTGCCGCAATCCTAAACCCACGGACTACCTTATCCGCTATGACGGAGCAAAGACCTTATTGAAGAAAGACGCCACCTACACCATCCCCCGCGTAAGCGAGCTTCTGGAACTCGAAGGCAAGACTCTTGCCGATTTCGAGGGTCACTACCTCTTTAGCATCGACAATACGGCATTCTTTCTGGATGATAGCAACGCCAGCCAAACGGACCAGACACCACCCCCTCCCGCGGGTTACGAATACATGGTCAGCCGGACCTTCCGCAACATGAGCCCCGTAGAACGCCTAGGCGGGGCTACGGCCGCCCACCTCGCCCACTGGGAATCACAGAACAGGTTCTGCGGCAAGTGCGGACACCCCATGACCCGCGGCGAAAAAGAGCGTTCCGTGGTTTGCCCAAAATGCGGAAACGTAGTATATCCGCGCATTTCGCCGGTGGTGATTGTGGCGGTCCGCAATGGAGACAAGCTCCTGATGGCCCACAATATCGACAACCCGAACCCGCGACTGTTCTTGATTTCGGGATTCGTGGAAATCGGCGAAAGCCTGGAACAGGCGGTACACCGCGAGGTTCTGGAAGAAGCCGGCATAAAAGTGAAAAACATCCGCTATTTCGGGAGCCAGCCGTGGCCTTTCAGCGACTCGCTTATCACGGGATTTACCGCAGAACTCAACGGCGACGACACCATCCACATGCAAGAGGCGGAACTGTCCGAGGCCATGTGGGTCAGGCGCGAAGACATTCCCGAATACGAAACCGACGTAAGCATCAGCTGCTGCCTCATCGAGAATTTTAGGCGGGGCTTTACGATACAAGACGCTTAACTGCTAGATGGCGGCTCCGTCACCGAGCTTGACCCGGAACCGCCATGACGGCATACAAAAAATCCCGCTGATTGCGGGATTTTGTTGCTAGTGGATCCTCGCCTTGGTTCGACTTCGCTCACCACAGGTCGCGAGGATGACGAAGAGGGGCAGCTAGTGGATCCTCGCCTTGGTTCGACTTCGCTCACCACAGGTCGCGGGGATGACGAAGAGGGGCGACTAGCGCTTCTTGCCCTTCTTACCCTTCTTCTTGTCCTTCTTGTTGGACTTCTTGTTATCGTCGTCCTTGGGCTCTTCCTTCTTAGCGGCCGGTTCGGCACCACCACGCAAGTCCTTCATCTTGAAGGTCACGTTGATTTCTGCCGTTTCGGGCTTGGAGTAGAGTCCACCCGGATCCTTCACCTTGAAGGTGAATTCGTCGAGACCGGAGAATCCCTTGTTCGGAATGTAAGTGAATGAACCGTCGCGTTCGTTCAGCTCAATCTTACCGTTATGGGGCTTCTGGACCAACTGGGCAGAAACCGGCTTCTCGTTATCCGGGTCGGTCACGCCAGACAGGAGACCGTCAGAAGCAGGAACCTTCAAGGTTTCCCCTTCCCTGGTCACGTAGGTCTGGGCACGGGCCTTCGGCGGGTCGTTCACCGCAATCACGGTAAAGGTAGCCGTCTTGGAGGCCTTGGCACCGTCGGGGTCAACCACGGCGAAGGTGATGCGTTCCGGCTTACCGGACCAGTCTTCGTGAGGCTGAGAAACGGTAACGGTCTTCTTGAACTTGTCGTACTTCACGTCGAGGTACTTGTTGCCCGTGAAGGTCCACTTCAGTTCGTCGAAGCGGTGATCCGGGTCGCGGGCATACTGGTCGAGCTTGATTGTTGCGACAACGCCCTTGTTGTCGTCTTCCTTGACCGTGAAGTCAGGGATATCGCGCATAATCGGGGCCTTGTTCACATGCTTCACCACGAACTTGGCCATGGCCTTGTCAGAGGCTCCTGCCGGGTCAGTGGCGGTAAAGATGAGAGTCTCATCGCCAGACCAATCCTGCTTCTTGGGCTTGATCACGGCTTCGCGACCGCCAGAAATCTTCACATCCAGGTTCTTGGCACCAGCAACCTTCCACTTGATCTCGTGGGGTTTGTTATCCGGGTCTTCCACATACTGGTCGAGCTTGATAGCCTTGAAGGGCTTGCCTTCTTCGATTTCCTGGCCAGGAATTTCCTTGACCATGGGAGCGTCGTTGACGGGCTTCACGGTGAACTTCACGTTCACGGTTGCCTTTTCGCCGGAGGGGTCAAAGGCGTTCACGGCCACCGTTTCGGTACCGTTCCAGTACTTGTTCGGCACTTCGACGGTGAGCACGCCCTTGTCGTCGATGTTGAAAATCAGGTCATGCTTGACGGTAGAGGCCTTGGCCTTGCCACCCTTGGCGGCCTTGCCCTTCTTGCCCTTGGCAGGAGCAGCCTTGGCTGCGGGAGTAGCGTCGTCTAGAGTCCAGGTCAGTTCTTCCACCTTGTTGTCCGGGTCGCTCACGAACTTGGAGAAATCTACAGGAGCGAAGCTCTTCTTTTCGTCGATGACGAAGGGCTGCACGGGCTTGAGCACCGGAGGATCGTTCACCGGAGTCACCTCGAAGGTAGCATCGGCAGAAGCCTTTGCACCGGCCGGGTCAGCCACGGTGAACTTCACCGTTTCCTTGCCGAACCAGTTGGGGTTCGGGGTCACCACCATAGCGCGGGAGCCCTTCACTTCCACCTTCAGGTCCTTGTTGCCAGAAACGCTCCACTTGAGTTCGGCAGGCTTGTTATCCGGGTCGGTAGCCACCTTGGACAGGTCAACCGGTTCGAACTTTTCGCGTTCCTTGATCTTCTGGCCAGGAATCTTGGTCACCACAGGTGCGTCGTTGACCGGAGACACTTCGAAGAGGATCTGCTGAGAAGCCTTGGCCCCTTCGGGGTCAATGACGTTCAGGGTAACCTTTTCATTGCCGTTCCAGAACTTGTCCGGCGTGGTCACCACCAGCTGGTGCTTGGCGTTGACAGAGGCCTTCAAGAAACGGGTATTGCCGATTTCGAACTTGAGCTGTTCGATCTTGTGGTCAGGATCAGATACATACTGGGCAAGATCGATAGGCTTGAAGGATTCCTTTTCCTTGATGGACTGGGTGGGAATCTGCTTGATTTCGGGAGCATCGTTGACCGATTCAACCTTGAAGTTCACCGTCTTGGAGGCTTCGGCACCTTCGGGGTCCTTGGCAATAAAGGTCACGTTGCGTTCGCCGTTCCAGAACTTGTTGGGAAGTTTGATATGGGCGATAGCCTTCTTGTCCACTTCCACAACGAATTCGTCTTGCGGGGCGGCCTTTTCTTCGGCAGCGGGTTCTTCCTTGGCACCCTTACCCTTCTTGCCCTTGCCCTTCTTGGCAGGAGCCTTCTTGGCAGGAGCGGCCTTGGCACCGCCAATCTTTTCCACCTTCACGGTCCAGCTGAGCTGTTCGATCTTGTGGTCAGGATCGGAGACGAACTTGGAGAGTTCGATATCCTTGAATTCGCCCTTTTCCTTGATCTTCTGGCCAGGAATGTCCTTCATGACCGGAGCGTCGTTCACGGAGGTGATTTCGAAGGTCACCGTCTGCGTAGCGGAAGCACCGTCGGGGTCCTTCACCGTAAGGGTCATGGTTTCGGGAGCGCACCAGAAATACTTGTCCGGAGCAGAAACGGTGAGGATGCGGCTCGGAGAAATATCGGCTTTCAGCTTCTTGTTGCCGGTGATGGTCCAGGTCAGCTCATTAGGCTTGTTGTCCGGATCCTTCACGAATTCGTCCAGCTTGATCAACTGGAAGGATTCCTTCTCCTTGATCTTCTGGTTGGCAATCTGCTTGGCGATGACCGGAGCGTCGTTCACGCGGGTCGCCTCGAAGTCCATCTTGTGGCTGGCAGAAGCGCCTTCGGGGTCGGTGACCGTGAAGGTCAGGGTTTCCTTGCCGTGCCACTGGGCATCGGGTGTCAGGATTTCCACAGTGTTGTCCTTCTTGATGTTCACCTTCAGCTGCTTGTTGCCAGAAACGGTCCACTTGAGGCTAGAGGCCGGATGATCCGGGTCAGAAGCCATGGTAGAAAGGTCGATAGCCTTGAACTTGCCGCCTTCGCGGATGGTTTCGCCCTTCGGGGCCTTGTCAGAAATCTTGGGCACGTCGTTGATGGACTTCACCTCGAAGGTAGCGGTCTTGCTGGCCTTTGCGCCATCGGGGTCGGTCACCGTGAAGGTGATGTTGGCAGAACCGTTCCAAAGCTTGTCTGGAATGGCGATGGTTGCCACGCGGTTGTTATCAACCTTCACTTCGAGGCCTGCGCCCTGAGGAGCGGATTCCTCCTTGGCTCCCTTCTTGCCCTTCTTCGGGGCAGCCTTTGCACCGGCAGCCTTCACATCGAAGGACCAGGCCAGTTCAGACTTCTTGTGGTCGGGGTCATTCACCAAGTCATCCAACTTGATGGTGGCAAACTGCTTCTTTTCGTCGATGGACTGGCTCTTCAGTTCCTTTACGAACACAGGAGCGTCGTTGACGGATTCCACCGCAAACTTGACGCTACGGCTGTCAGAAGCGCCTTCGGGGTCGGTCACCGTGAACTTGACGGTTTCTTCACCGTGCCAGTTGGGGTTCGGCTGGGTAACGGTCACCTTGTGAGAACCGTCCATGGCCACCTTCAATTCCTTGGCGCCTTCAATCTTCCATTTCAGCTTGTTCTTCGGGTGATCCAGATCCTCTACGAAGTTATCCAGCTCGATAGCCTTGAACTGACCCTTTTCCTTGATAGACTGGTCAGCGATATCCTTCATGACCGGAGGATCGTTCACAGAATTCACCGTGAAGGCTGCGGTAGTAGAAGCCTTTGCGCCTTCGGGGTCGGTCACCGTGAAGGTGAGCTTTTCAGAACCGTTCCACAGCGGGTTCGGGGTATTGATGGTCACCTCGCCTGTCTTGGAAACGTTCACCTTCAGTTCCTTGTTTCCGGAAACGTCAATCTTGAGCTTTTCAAACGGATGGTCGGGGTCCTTCACCAGTTCAGCCAAATTGATAGAGGCAAAGGATGCCTTTTCGGCAATGGTCTGGTCCTTGATCTTGCCGATGGTCGGGGCGTCGTTCACGGAGCTTACCGTAAAGGTAGCCGTGCAGCTGGCCTTGCCGCCTTCGGGGTCGGTCACCGTAAAGGTAATGACCTCTTCGCCATGCCAGTTCTTTTCGGGAATGACAATCTTTGCCATGCGCTTGTCATCGACAGTCACGGCGAGCTGCGGGGCGTAACCCTTCGGAGAGCCCTTGCCGGGCTTCACTTCGAAAGACCAGCTGAGCTGTTCGGGCTTGTGGTCCGGGTCGCTCACGATGTCGTTCAGGCTGATGATGGCAAATTCACGCTTTTCCTGGATGGTCTGGTCCTTGATGGGCTTGGTGAACACCGGCAGGTCGTTTACGGATTCGGCGGTGAATGTCACCACGCGGTTGTCGGTAGCCCCTTCGGGGTCGGTCACCGTGAACTTGATGGTTTCAGAACCGTTCCAGAATTTGGACGGGGCTTTGACGGTTGCCACATGCTTGTTGTCGATGTTGACCTTCAAGTCCTTCTGGCCGCTGAAGGTCCACTTGAGGTTGGCCTTGTCGTGGTCCTTGTCTTCTACAAAGTTGTCCAGCTCGATAGCCTTGAATTCGGCCTTTTCCTTGATGGTCTGGCTTGCGATATCCTTCATGACCGGAGGATCGTTGATGGACTTGACCGTGAACACGGCGTCGGACTTGGCAGAAGCGCCTTCGGGGTCGGTCACCGTAAAGGTCACCTTCTCGGAACCGTTCCACAGCGGGTTCGGGGTCTTGATGGTCACCACGCCGGCCTTGTCGATAGAAATCTTCAGGTCCTTGTTGCCGGTGACAGCCCACTTGAGCTGGGAGAACTCGTGGTCGGCATCGCTTGCCAGTTCGGCAAGGTTGATGGCGACAAATTCGCCCTTTTCGTCAATCATCTGGTCCGGAATCTTCTTGAGCACGGGCACGTCATTGACGGAGTTCACCGTAAACACGGCCTTGGAGGTGGCCGTTGCACCTTCGGGGTCGGCTACCGTGAAGGTAATTTCGTCAGAGCCGTTCCATAGCTTGTTAGGAATAATAATCTTGGCCACCATCTGGGCATCCACTTCGACGGTGAGGCCGGATTCCTTCTTCTTGGAGCCGGGAGCGGGCTTCACATCGGTGGTGATGGTGAGTTCGCTCATCTTGTGGTCGGCATCCTTCACCATTTCGCCAAGCTTGATGGGCTGGAACTGTTCCTTTTCCTTGATGGTCTGGGCAACGACCTGCTTGGTAAATTCGGGCACGTCGTTTACAGATTCTACAGTGTATGCCACAGAGCGTTCATCCGTTGCGCCTTCGGGGTCGGTCACCTTGATGGTCAAGGTTTCAGAGCCATTCCAGTGCTTGGAAGGCGGCGTAATGGTCATCACCTGCTTCGGATCCACATTGACCTTCAGCTCGCGGTTTCCGCTGACGGTCCACTTGAGCTTGTCGGCGGGGTGATCCAGGTCTTCGACGAACTTGCTCAGTTCGACAGGCTTGAAATCCTGCTTTTCCTTGATGGTCTGTTCCGGAATATCCTTCATGACCGGAGGATCGTTGATGGACTTGACGGTGAGCTTCATGGTAGAAGAAGCCTTGCCACCTTCGGGGTCAGTAGCCGTGAAGGTCAGGGTTTCAGAACCGTTCCAGAGTTCGTTCGGAGTCTTGAAGGACACTTCGCGAGTCTTGGCGTTGATGTTTACCTTGATGTCCTTGTTGCCAGCCACTTCGAACTTGAGCTTGGACAGGTCGTGGTCGGCATCGCTGACAAATTCGTCGAGGACGATAGAAGAGAGTTCGCTCTTTTCTTCGACCGTCTGGTCAGGAATCTTCTTGAACACGGGCACGTCGTTGATGGACTTCACCGTGAACTTGGCGTCTTTCTTGATAGAGGCGCCTTCGGGGTCAGTACAAATGAACGTGACGGTAGCAGAACCGTTCCAGTACTTGTCCGGAATTTCGACGGAGGCCACATGGTTTTCGTCGATGTTCACCTGCAGCGTACCCGTTTCCGGTTCCTTGCCGTCGTGCTTTACAGAAGCTTCCCAGGAGAGTTCGGAATTCTTGTGGTCGGCATCCTTCACATATTCATCCAGCTTGATCTTGCCGAAGGTTTTCTTCTCTTCGATGGTCTGGCCTTCGATGTCCTTGACGAACTCGGGCTTGTCGTTGACGGAGTTCACCGTAAAGGAGGCTTCGGATTCTGCACAAGCCTTTTCGGGGTCGCAAACCTTGAACTTGGCGGTTTCAGAACCGTTCCAGTACTTGTTGGGGATTGCAATGGTTGCCTGCTTGCCGTTGACCGTTACCTTAAGGTCCTTGGTGCCAGAAACAGTCCACTTGAGTTCCTCGAACTTGTGGTCCAGGTCCTTGACCAGCACACTCAGATCGATAGGCTTGAATTCCTGCTTTTCTTCGATAGTCTGTTCGGAAATGTCCTTCACGAACTCCGGAGGATCGTTGATGGACTTTACGGTGTACTTGGCAGAAGTGTTGACGGACGCACCAGCGGGGTCGGTCGCCGTCCAGGTGATGGTCTCGGCACCGTTCCACAATTCGTTGGGAGTAGAAATCGTGGCAGAGCCGGACTTGTCAATCTTCACCTTCAGGTCCTTGTTGCCAGAAGCGGACCACTTGATGGTAGAAACGTCGTTATCCACATCGGTAACGAAGTCGGTTAGGGAAATCTGTTCGAATTCGTTCTTTTCTTCGATGGTCTGGTCGGGAATCTTCTGGAGCACCGGAGCGTCGTTGATGGCCTTCACCGTAAAGGTGGCCGTCTTGGAATCGCTGGCGTATTCGCCGTCGGTGGCCGTGAACTTGATCTTGGCCGCACCGTACCAGTTGGTATCTGGAATCATGATCGTGGCGATACGGTTGTTGTCGATCTCCACGTTCAGGTCGCCTTCAGCCTGATCCTTGCCCACCGGTTGGATGTCCGTTTCCCAAAGAATCTGATTCTTCGGGTGGTCCGGGTCTTCGACAAAATCGTCGAGTTTGATCTTGGTGAACTGCTTACCTTCGTCGATAGTCTGGTCTGCAATGGCCTTCACTACAGGCGGGTTGTTTACGGACTCGACGGAGAAGTTCACCGTCTCGGAACCGACCGCTCCTTTGGTGTCGGTTGCCGCGAAGGTAATGTCTTCAGAACCGTTCCAGTACTTGTCCGGGATAGCGATTGTGGCTACACGGTCGCCGGAAATAGTCACCTTCAGGCTCTTGTTGCCAGACACCGCCCACTTGATTTGGGCGGGCTTGTCCATGTCGTCGGACACGTACTGGTCAAGCTTAATCGTCGCGAACTTTCCGCCCTCTTGAATGGATTCACCGGGAATCCCGTTCACGGACGGAGCGTTGTTTTCTACAGCTGCCGCATCAGCTCCGGCTTCTTGTGCAATAACCACAGAGGCAAGAATGCCCGCAGAAGCAAACAAAGCTGTAATAGGCCAATTTTTACGTTTCATCGATGTTCTCCCATAATTCCATCTGCAAGATGTTTCCCATGAAAATCCTGCTTTCCAATGTGATAACAGAGACCAAATATAAAGTTTTTTGGGCCTTTTTTTCTCAAAAACCGCTTTTTTTTGCAAAAAAATGGCGTTTTTGGCGTTGCTCAGGGAGTGTAAAATCGTAACTCGTTGATAATCAACAAGTTAGGGAATCCTCCACCGTAAATTGAATTCCGGCGCGTTTGCCATTTGGGGGCGAAACAGGCCAAAAACAATGACAAATAATGATTAATTTGCTAAATTCCACCTAAATTTTGGAAAAACACCACCACAACCGGTAAGGTCTATGAAATTCGTATTTCTTTGCGATGCCAACTATCTGAAAGGCGACTACGCCAATTTCGTCAACAATTTCCCCTCCGGTCACGAACTCCTGACCATCACTTCTGACGATTTGCTGCAGTCCAAGACCATTCTCGAAGGTGCTTTCGCCCTCTTGGCCGAAAAGTCCACCTGGCAGAAGAACTTCAGCCTCTTCCGCTACTTTGGTCTCCTTCCCTCCCTCGAGGTTTTGCCCACGGCCTTTGTTGCCCGTGGCCGTCGCAACGAATCCCTGAAGGGCCGTAACGCCAACCGCAATCAGGAGATTTTCTTCAACCCTGCATCTACTTCCGAAGAGCTGCACATCCAGATCGACAAGTTCATTGCCGCTCCCCCCGCAGGCTTTTCTTACCCCAGGGGCACTGCCAAGGCATAAGTCCCCATGCAGAGGAAAGTCCTGGACTACCTGTGCAAACAAGGCGGGCTGGGCTTATTTGCCTTCCCTGGCGACCAGGTAGATTTTGAATCCATCGACAAAGTAGCGCTAGCCCTGAACGCTGGCGCTCCTTTTGTTATTATGGACTTTTCCCACAAGTCCCTTTTGCCGGGTAACCATCTAAGGACGTTCTTCAAGAGAAAGCTTACTGACGAAGAACTGGAGTTCATCCGCGATTCTAAAGAAGGCCTTGTATTCAGGCTCAGCAAGGAGATGGGACTGGACGCGGAGCTCAACTTCAGGATTTTTTACCGCAACCTGGAAGCGGTTCGTTCTATTGTCCCGTTTATTTTTGCAATCTTGCCCGACGAACTTTCCAATGCGCAATTCAAGCGGATTGCAGACGTAGCCAAGGTGGTCATTATCGCAGGCAGTAACCGGGAAGCGGCCTCCGCCTATTTGCAGGACTACTCTTTTTTGCGGAAACGCGCTTTGGTCTGGCTTATCAAGGGAATGCCGGACAGGCGTAGGTACAGGGATGCAAACGAGGCCGTCAAAAAATCCTACTCGGGTTGTCGGGAAATTCGAAAAATAGACTGGACAAAGAAACCTGAGCGTTTTGCCAAGGCCCTGAAATTGCTGTTCAAGGCAGAAATATTGAAGAAAAACCCTCTCGACGGGTTCTTCAGGATATTCAGGAATTTCTTCTTGCTCTTTGTTCTTGCCGTTGTGGCGATACCCTTCTTGATTCCCTCCACCGTCGATGTGGGCATTTCCCACGTGCGGGAGCGGAATTCGGAACGGGACAAGCTTTCCCTTGCACCGTCTTTCGAGTACACCTTTGACGGCAAGGAATCTATGCAAAGGCTTTCCCGCTATGCCATCGGCAGGTTCTTGTCGGTAATTACCGACGAGAAAATGGTCAAGCAATATGTGCAGGAGACCCTAAAAGAAAACAGCTACCCAGAAGACCTGGGCCTTGCAAACGACAGGAATATTCCTCCAGAAGGAACCGTTATCAAGTTTTCCAAGCCAGAATACATCGAAAGCACGGCTTCGGATTCCATTGGCAACGCTTGGAGGTACTGGACATCTATTGTTTCGGACTCTATTGCCTACATTACGGAGTTTTACCACGAAAAACAGACCAAGGAATTCCGGCAGCACAACGGTATCGATTTGGCCAGCCGTCAAGGGGCCCGTATTCTTGCGCCCTTCGCCGCCAAGGCCTGGACCAGCAAAGACGAAAGAGGCGGAATCATCATCGGGCTTGTTCGGCAAAAAGACGTTATCTTGTTCATGCACTGCGACCAGCTCCTGTACCTAGACGGCCAAGACGTGATGCAGGGCGACCCCATCGCTACCGTAGGCGTAACAGGACACACCACCGGGCCCCACGCCCACATTGTGACAGGGCTTATCGACCCCAACGGCGACAAGCGAATCGGGAATGTGAAGTACAGGGTTATTGACCCCATGAAGTGGTACTACCGGTTTAAGCCGACACTGTTCTAGGTGTTAGGTAGTAGGTTGTAGGTATTAGGGGTTAGGATCTAGGGGTTAGGACTGCGGGACTCAAGATGTGACAACCTCGCGAAGGAACGGCCATGTGACGGGCGTCACAGCACGAAGTTGTCAAAAAGCCCTTGCAAAACTTTTATTTTTCTTTTTTGGCTTTTTGTTGATATTTTATTACAACTTTGGGCTACAAATTGGATCGATATAAAGATATCTTTTGGTACATAATTTAAGCGGGAAAAAAAGGAGAAATAATGAAAAAAATCTCGTTGGTCGTGTTCATGCTTATCGCAGCCATTTTGATGGGCTGCTCCTCTGTCAAGGCCCCTAAGGCAAGCCTTGCCGACCACGACGAAGACCACAATATTCCCGCCATCGATGAGATGATCATTTCCATGAAAAAGGAATACATCCAGAAGTGCTACATGCCGGTGGCCAAGCGTGAACCTCCTGAGAACGCCTGCCAGACCGAGCTGTTCCAGCTTTTGGAACGCCGTTACCACGCCGACTACAGCCAGGACCATGTAGATATGGCCAGCAACGACCTGTTCTTCAAGGATATCGATGCCGAAATCAACAAGATGGTCCGTTCTGATCCCGAAGTCAGGGCAGCACTTCGTAACGGTGCTTTCCAGAGCATCAACGAGATGAAGACCTACTACAAGAGCAAGTACATGTTCAGCCACAACTAGGCTTTACATTTTTTGTCAAGTGCTTAGGTCGCCTTTTGGCGGCCTTTTTCATATAGTTTTGAAGCCATGGATTTGCCAATGGGTTTGCCATTAAATATATTGTGCTTGCAAAAATTGGTGATAGACCACAAACAAAGGAACACCCATGAGAAACTCGCTCAAGCTCGACGGCCAGGTCAAGACTTACCTCGACGAAAACGAACTCCCCAAGGCATGGTACAACGTCCGTGCCGATATGAAGAAGAAGCCCGCTCCCCTCCTGAACCCGGGAACTGGTAAGCCCGTAACTTTCGAAGACCTGCAGCCCGTGTTCTGCGATGAACTCATCAAGCAGGAACTGGACAACGAGACCCCGTACATTCCTATTCCCGAAGACATTCTCACGTTCTACAAGATGTATCGTCCGTCGCCGCTGGTCCGCGCCTACTTCCTGGAACAGGCCCTCGGCACTCCGGCCCATATCTACTACAAGTTCGAAGGCAACAACACCAGCGGCAGCCACAAGCTGAACTCCGCCATCGCTCAGGCCTACTACGCAAAGCAGCAGGGCCTTAAGGGTGTGACCACCGAAACGGGTGCTGGCCAGTGGGGCACGGCTCTTTCCATGGCGTCCGCCTTCTTTGGTATCGACTGCCAGGTCTATATGGTGAAGGTCTCCTACGAACAGAAGCCGTTCCGCCGCGAAGTGATGCGCACCTACGGTGCAAGCGTAACGCCGTCGCCTTCCATGACCACCGATATCGGTAAGAAAATCAATGCCGAATTCCCGGGCACCACCGGAAGCCTCGGTTGCGCCATCTCCGAAGCCGTGGAAGCCGCCGTGAAGCAGCCGGGTTACCGCTACGTTCTCGGTTCCGTGCTGAACCAGGTGCTGCTGCACCAGTCCGTGATCGGTCTCGAAACCAAGGCCGCACTCGACAAGCTTGGCGTGAAGGCCGACCTCATCATCGGTTGCGCCGGCGGTGGTTCCAACCTCGGTGGCCTTATCAGCCCGTTCGTCGGCCAGAAACTCCGTGGCGAAGCCGACTACGATATTCTCGCTGTGGAACCGGCCAGCTGCCCGAGCTTCACTCGCGGTAAGTACGCCTACGACTTCTGCGATACCGGTAAGGTTTGCCCGTTGGCCAAGATGTACACTCTCGGATCCAGCTTCATCCCGTCTGCCAACCACGCCGGAGGCCTGCGTTATCACGGCATGAGCAGCATTCTCTCCGAGCTCTACGATCAGGGCCTGATGCGTGCAACATCCGTGGAACAGACCAAGGTGTTCGAAGCCGCCAAGCTCTTCGCCCAGACCGAAGGTATTCTCCCGGCTCCTGAATCCAGCCACGCCATCCGCGCAACGATTGACGAAGCCCTCAAGTGCAAGGAATCCGGCCAGGCTAAAAACATTGTGTTCGGCCTCACCGGTACAGGCTACTTCGACATGGTGGCCTACCAGAAGTTCAACGACGGCGAAATGAGCGACTACATCCCGACCGATGAAGACATCGCCAAGAGCCTCGCACAACTCCCGAAGGTCAACGGCTAATTGTCATTGCGAGAGGCGACAAGCCCCGAAGCAATCACACACCAAACTTAAAAGTCCCGGACATGGCGTCTGGGACTTTTTCTAACCTACTGCGAAACGAAATTACAACGATTCGGCGAATTCATCCAAGGTCTTGCGCACAGGGTGTCTGGGCGAAGGGCCACCCCCATTTTCGGAATCGGCATAGCCGACATCCAAAAGGCAAGCCAGCTTTAAGTTGTTCGGAAAACCAAAAGCCTTTTCAATTTCAGAAGCGTTGAAGCCACGTGCCCAGAGGGTGGCAAGGCCGAGGTCGGTGGCCTGCATCATCATGGAGGTGGTGACGATGCTTGCATCCATCACGCCGCTGTTGAAGTTGTCGTTGTACTTTTCGGCTGTGTAGCACTTGGGTTCGTCGTAGCAGACCATCAGCACCACGGGGGCGTTGTAGGCCATACGGGTGATGCTGCGAATCTTTTCCAGAGTCTCGGGAGACTTGATGACCTTCACGGTCACGGGCTGAGCGTTGATTGCCGTCGGGCTCAGGCGACCCGCCTCCAGCACCTGGGCGAGCTTTTCGGGTTCTACGGCCTGGGCAGTGAATGCGCGGCAGCTATAGCGATTCTTGGCCAAATCCATGAAAGACATAAATACCTCGTTTTGGAGGAAATATACATAACTGGATCCTTCGACTCCGTTTCACTCCGCTCAGGATGACACCCAATTTGGACTTATCCCATATACTTTTACTAAATTTGGCAACATGAAAAATTTTTACGTTACTACCCCGATTTATTACGTGAATGACGCCCCGCATATTGGGCATTCCTACACCACCGTCCTCGCAGACATCCTCACCCGCTTCCACAAGATTTTGGGCTACCAGACGTTCTTCTTGACCGGGACCGATGAACACGGCCAGAAGGTGCAGCGCGCTGCCGACAAGCGTGGCGTGACTCCGCAGGAACATGTAGATGAATACTACCACCGCTTCGAAGATTTGTGGAAGAAGATGAACATCGGAAACGATTTCTTCATCCGCACTACGATGCCCGAACACAAGGCCTTTGTGCAGGAATGCCTGCAGAAGCTCTGGGACAAGGGCGAAATTTACTCGAAGGAATACGAAGGCTGGTACTCCGTCGGCGAAGAACGCTTCTTTACCGAAGACGAACTGGACGAGAACAAGTGCGATCCCATCAGCCACCGCCCGGTGGAATGGCTCAAGGAAAAGAACTACTTCTTCAAGATGGGTTCTTACCAGCAGAAGCTAATTGACTTTTTGGAAAGCCACAAGGACTGGATTGTGCCGGACTACCGCTGGAATGAAATCCGCGGGTTCCTGCGCCAGCCGCTGAACGACTTGTGCATCAGCCGTCCGAAGGCACGCCTCAGCTGGGGCATTCCGCTGCCCTTCGACACCGACTACGTGACCTACGTGTGGTTCGACGCCCTCCTGAACTACGTGAGCGCCTCCACCGCCTTCCACAAAACTTATGCCGACGGCACGCCGATTTGGCCCGCCACTTACCACCTGATCGGTAAGGACATCTTGACCACGCATAGCGTCTATTGGCCGACGATGCTTATGGCCCTCGACATTCCGCTCCCGCAGCACATCCTGGCCCACGGCTGGTGGCTCGTGAACGGCGGCGAAAAGATGAGCAAGTCCGCAGGCAACGTGGTGAACCCCATGGACTACATGGAAAAGTACGGCATCGACGCGTTCCGCTATTTTCTCGCCCGCGAAATGGTGGTGGGCCAGGATGCCAACTTTACCCACGACGGCTTTGTGCGCCGCATCAACAGCGACCTCGCCAACGACCTGGGTAACGTGCTGAACCGCGTGCACCGCCTGGTGCTCAACAACTTTGAAGGCAAGCTCCCCGCAGCGACCTCCATCGGCGATGCAGAAAAGGAAGTTATCGACCTTGCGAACAAGGTGATTGCCGAAATCAAGGAAGGCCTGCCGCAAGCCCGCCTCTCCCAGTCTATCGAAACCATCATGCAGCTCGTGCGTAGCATCAACCGCTACCTCGAAGTCAAGGCTCCGTGGAAACTCGCCAAGGACCCGGCCCTCAAGGACGAACTTGCGACCGTTCTTTACATTTCTGCCGAAGCCGTGCGTCTCTCGCTCAGCCTGCTGTGGCCGGTAATCCCCGCCAAGGCAGAAGAAGGCCTCGCCATGATCGGCTGCAAGTTCCAAAGCGCCGACGACCTCGCCTGGGGTATCCTCAAGGGTGGCGAAGCGTTCGGCGAAGGCAAGCCGCTCTTCCCGCGTATCGAGGAAGAAGTCAAAAAGCAGGAAGCCCAGCCGAAGCCCAAGCAGAACAAGCCCCTGATGGCCGCCGACGTGCCTGCCGCCATGGACATGCGCGTGGCCCAAATCAAGGAAGTGGCCGACCATCCGGACGCCACGAGCCTCTACGTGCTCAAGGTCGATGCCGGCGAAGGCGAACTCCGCACCATCTGCAGCGGCCTCAAGAACAGCTACAAGGCCGAGGAATTGAAGGACCGCAAGATTCTGTTGTTCGCAAACCTGAAGCCCAGCGCTCTCCGCGGTATCATGAGCCAGGGAATGCTCTTTGCAGGCGACCTGGACAACGAAGCGCACACTTGCAGACTCGTGTCTGTTCCTGAAGACGCAAAGCCCGGTGACCGCGCCCTCTTCAAGGGTGTCGCCCCCAGCGAACCGCGTGAACTGAAGGTGAAGGACTTCGAGAAGATAGCGCTCTCCGTGAAGGGTGGCGCGGTGTTCTGCGACGCCCTCGCCCTCGAAGTGAACGGCAAGCCCGTGACCTGCGACGTGGCCGACGGCAACGGAGTGCACTAAGCGACCGTTCGCGCTAGAATCTGTATAACAGGTACAGGGCTGGCGCTCACTCTCGCCTACGACGACTCGTCAATACGAGTCATCTACGGCTCACGGAGATTATTAGGGAGGGCGTAGCCTTCCCTATTTTTTGTATATTGAACATATGCAAAACATCATTGAGAAACTCAAGGGCTGTACCTTCGCCTATCTAAAATCCCTGAATTGGATTGTTCTCCTTGGCATCGCTCTTTTTTGCATTGCCCTTGCAATTGTGAATAACATTCGCGTAGATGATGCCAAGTCTGTCACTTGGATCGGTTCCCAGGACATTCTGGAAAAACCGGCGGATATTCTCTAGAGGGAGGCGGAAATGATTGATTGTTTTCAGCCTCAGAATCGCAAGCGTTCCATTGTTTCTGGCATCTTGATGCTGGTGGCCACCTTCTTTGTGTCCGTATGCGTTGCCGAAATCAGCTTTCCAGAATCCATACTGACTTTTACCGACCAGGAATGGCTTATTGACCTGTGGCCCAAGGCTTACCGTTACAACATCCAGGTGGGACTTTGTGCCCTGATTATTGGCGGTGCGCTGATTGTGCCCGCTTTCAAGATTCAAAAGGATTTCGCCATCCGCGCCCTGGAAACCCTTTGCCGTATCGGCATTGGCGGCATGTTCATCTTTGCCTCGATTTTCAAGATCCAGAACCCTCACGAATTTGCGGTTCTTGTAGCACAGTACCAGTTTTTCCCGGCACTTCACCTGGAATTCCTGAACAACTTTTTTGCCCTCGTCTATCCGCAATTTGAACTGTGGTTTGGACTCGCCATGATTGTTTCGCCCTTTGTGCGGGAATCGGCCCTTGCCATATTCTGGATGTTTGTAAGCTTTATCATCGCCCTCAGCTGGGCCTTGTACCATGACCTGGGCATCACCTGCGGTTGCTTTGAAATCGAAGGTGCGGCCGACAAGGCGGAAACCTGGACCAGCCTGATCCGCGACTTAATTCTCATTTGGCCTACCCTCTGGCTTGCCACACGCAAGAACAAGAGCCTGATTTCTGTCTGGAAGGCTTCCAAGTGATCAACACCTCCCTTTGTTATATCGAGCAGGACGACAAATACCTGCTGCTCCACCGCGTCAAAAAAAAGAACGATATCCATTATTCGCGAAGCCCGCGAAGAAACAGGCTTGACCATCGTCCCCAAATACAGGGGCATTGTCACTTTCATTTCAGACGGGATGAACGAGACAGAGTTTATGCACCTGTTCACGTCCAAAGAATTTAGCGGAAAAGTGCGGGAATGTGACGAAGGCGTGCTGGAATGGGTGTCGAAAGAAGATGTAATCAAGCTCCCCCACTGGGATGGTGACATGATTTTTCTTTCGCTGCTGAATCAGGATGTTCCCTTCTTTTCGCTGAAACTCACCTACCGGGGAAGCACACTCGTTGAAGCCATTCTAGACGGCAAAAACGTCGATTACAGGGATTTTATTTGAATTCCGGCGCAATGGTCAAAATCAGGTTGACCCCGTGCAACCCATGGAAACCCACCTGGGCACGGAAAAGGTATAATTCAGGCATCCTGACGCGAATACCGAAACCCCAGGAATTATAGAATCGATCAAAGCTGAATTCTTTTACTTTTTCGGCGTGCATAGCATATTCGTCGAACAGCACCCCATCTACAAAACGGTCAATGGGCCAACGGTATTCGGCGCTAAGTCCCATGATATGGTACGCCGACCATCCATCTCCGTAACCTCGCATTGGATACCTGGCATTCATTGTCGGGAAGGCGTTGAAGGGAGCTCCGCCCTTGTCCATTTCCCACATGTTTTCCATTCTGAACTGGAGGGCAACGACTCTTCGTTCAAGGAGCGTTTCCCTGATGTTTTCGGGCCTCCATACACGAAGTGCTTCGTCCCAGGAAAAATCCGTGTAGAACTTGCGGCTTTGCCTGGCCTCTCTTGCCGAAAGAATATACTGTTTTGCCTTTCCAAAATAGAAGTAATGCTGCCAGATAAGACTGTTGTAAATGTAGTCGTGACTCTTGTCGCTCTTGGGAACTTTTCCGCTTCGCTGAGAGTCAAATGAATCATACCTTATTCCCCCATACTCCGGCGCAAAATTGTATTCTCCGGAGAGGATGACTCTGTCCCCTTTCGAAGGAGCGTACGGAAAGTCCAAATCGTCATACACCAGAGATAGAGCTACGGAATACTGTTTTGAAGATTGATACAGCCCACGATCAGCGATAGAAAAAACCGCATCGTTCAAAATACTGTCTTTTGAATTGTCTGGGAGATCTGCATCGATAAACATCTGGCTCGTTGACAGTTCCAAATTCAATTTCTTGGACTTGGTCAAGGGAGTCCCGATTCTCCATTGAAAGCTCATGGTTGAATCGGGTTGAATAAAGGCTTCCTTGGTTCCTGGAATGATAAAATTTGCATCACTGTCCCAATACAACTTGTAACGGAATCCGACAAACAGCGGCAAGCCAAAAGGTTCCTGCTTGGTGTATCTGTCAGAAAGGTACAGGTCTCCGTTTGCATAGTAGCTGCCTTGCAACACAAGATAATCTCTGTTAAAGAGCATACTCCGGTGACGGTATGTCATACCCAACTGCGTTTGGGTTCCTGGTTTTAGGTTCATTGTGGGATAGACAAAAATTTTCTTGTCTTCTCCAAAAGACATCAATTCTACAGACTTTTCAATGACACCGTTGTTAAGAGCGTATTGGACTGGCGCAGACAACGGATAGACCGCAGCATTCAATACGGGCTGTATGATATGTGCGTAAACCCAAGAATCCTCTTCAACCACCGTTTCTTCGGCATTTACAGACTGGAACAAGAAAAGAAACAGCAAAAAAACAAAAGACCTCATGGACCTTTGTAGATTCCGTGCGTTACACCCCTTGTTTCTGCAAACCAAAAACATTCTGGAACACAATATAATTATATTTCGATTGATGTTTTCGCTAGTCACAAAAATCATCAAAAGAGCGACTCAATATCCGACAGCCATATTGGTTTTTTCTTTTGTCCTAGCGTTACTTTCTATCTATCCTGTCCAGAATTTACGGTGGGAACTACAGTTACAGGACGCCCTGACCACCAAAGGGAGCTCACCCCTCTATTACAAAGAAATAGAGGAAAAATTCGGGGCGCTTGGGAGCCTGACTGTTGTCATGGAGTCCGAAGACAGTTCCCTGAACTATTCCGCCGCCCGGTCGTTATACCAAAGATTGCTGGCAGACTCGACCATTCATTTTGCCGAATTTGAAACGGATATCGAATTCTACAAGAAACACAGCCTTCTCTACATCGAAGAAAACGACCTGGACACGGTCGCCGAAAGAATCCGGTCTTTGCAAGAGAAAATCACCATGGCCCACAACCCCCTATATGTGGACATGACCGACGACTCAAAGGCTTCAGCGGATTCAAACGACAATAAGGCCAACCAAACCGTTCTTGATTTCTCCGATCTGGAAAGCAAGTATTTCGCCATCCTTTCAAGGACCCACGCCAGCAGTGACGGGAAAATTCGCGTTGTTGACATCTACCCCAAAAATTCCCTGTCCGACTTACAGGCTAACCGAGCCCTGCTTGGCAAAGTCAAATCGTTCTTCCAGGACAACCCTGAATACGGCTCTATAAAGGTCTATTATACCGGCAAAGTTTACGACACCATCCAGACGGGGCGGACCCTACTCCCCGAGGCGAAATTTGCAGGCAAAATCACCGCCCTCTTTATCTTGCTGCTTTTCATTATCCATTTCTACAAGCAGCCCCAACTCATACTGGTATCGGCGATTCCCGTGGGGCTTCCTATCCTTTACACCCTGGCTCTGGCCTGGCTGATGTATGGCCGCATCAACGTGTTCACCCTGCTGCTCGCCCTGGTTTTGCCCGGACAGGCCTGTCAGGTTATTACCCATGTACTGAACCGCTACTTTATAGAACGGTCCAGAAACTTGAGTCCCAAGCTTTGCATTGAGAGCGCCGTTCTGGGGATTGGTCCATCTACTGCGGTGTCGGCCGGAATCATGGCTTCGTTTTTCGCCTGCATGCTTATCGTTCCTGTGGCCGGAATCCGCGAGCTCGGCATCCTCGGTGCTATCGGGAGTCTTTTGAACTGGATTTTTACCATACTTATCTCAACATCGCTCCTGCAACTTTTCCAGCGCAAGAAAGCATTCACCGTCAACAGTTTCCGATTCCAGAGGGTTTTCAAGATTACGCTCCTGTCTTACAGGACCAACGGAATCATCATCACCATCTTATCCATTTTAAGTCTTGCTGCGCTGATTTATGGCGGCGTGAACCTAAAATTCCTTTATGATTTCAGGCAGACGGAACTTCCCCGCGAAGAACGGGTGGCGGATTCGTTAATTGCGCAGACTGGATTCCCGCAGTATGACCCGGTCATCGTCATGATGTCAAAGGATAACGGCGACGAACTTTATGGAAGGTTCAAACAGCTCAAGTCCAAGGGCAAGATTCCCAACATTGATAATGTTTATACCTTAAGCGCTTTCTCGCCAAAAAATCAGGTCCACAAGAAAGAAAAACTGAAGGAAATTCAAGAATTCTTCACCAATGATGTATTGCAGCAACTTGATTCAACTGAAAGACTGAATGTGTCGAAGATTTCTGAGATTCTTTACCGATTCGATTTTGATGAAGACGACCAACCCGAAAATATCCGCAAGAAGTTTAGCGACATCGACGGGAATGCAGGGGCCTTTGCCTTTATTTTCTCGAACATCAATCCGAACAACGGGCTGGAATGTAGGCATCTGGCACACGACCTCGCCCTCTTGAACGCTAGTGACGACAGCACCTACAAGATGACCGGCGTGCCCGTTGTGCGGGCAAAATTCCTGGACCTGGTGCTGTCTAATGTTGACAAGACCATTTTCTTGGGGTCTGTTCTGGTGTGGTTCTTCTTGCTGTTCTTCTACAACCGTTTCAGCAGGGCCATATTCACTATCCTCCCCTCCTTATTTGCCATGAGCTGGCTGTTGGCCCTGATCAACGTTCTTGGAATCAAGCTTTCTGTCTATAGCACTATCGCCTTCCCGATTTTGATTGGGGCTAGCGTTGACGGTTCTATTCAGTTGTGGACCGCCTATTACGAAAAGCGGAAAGGAACCGCCCTCACGCTTTTGCAAGGCAAGGCTTTCTCTATTTCCATAAGCCAGATGGCCGCCATGATTGGAACTTACGGCTTGCTGATTTCTTCGCATCCGGGCCTAAAAAGCATCGGGCAAATTTCGTTTATCGGACTGATTTGCATCTCAATCGCCCAGTTCACAATGTTTTCGTTAATTGCAGGTTCTCTAGACAACTACAGAATCCTGCAAAGGCAAAAAAAAGAAAATGCCCAAAAGTCTTTCCAATAGAACCCTGAATATTGCCGCCTCCCTGACAGTTGCCATTGACAGTCTTGCCAAGAAAATGATTGCCGAAGGCAAGGACGTGGTTAGTCTTGGTGCCGGTGAACCGGATTTCCCGACTCCAGAACCAATCTGCAAGGCGGCGCATAGCGCCATCGACAGTGGAAAGACCCGCTATACCGCCCCCATCGGCATTTTGGAGTTACGCAAGAAAATTTGTGAAAAGCTCTCCAAAGAAAACGGGCTCTGTTATGAACCCGAACAGATTACGGTCACCAGCGGTGCAAAGCACGCCGTGTTCAACTCCCTTGCCGCCTTGATAAACCCCGGTGACGAGGTGATTATTCCAGCCCCTTATTGGGTGACTTATCCTGAATTGGTGAAATGGCTTGGAGGCGTTCCCGTATTTGCTGACGGATTGCAAGAAAATGATTTCAAGATAACGGCCGAACAGCTGAAAAAAGTTTGTAATGACAAGACCAAGGCCATTTTAATGAACAATCCCTGCAACCCCACCGGTTCCGTGTATAGCCGCGAGGAATTGGAGGCCTTAGCAAAGGTCATTGTCGAAAACGACCTCTACTGCATTTCTGACGAAGTCTATGAATACTTCGTTTATCAGAGAACTTTTACCAGCATCGCTTCTATTGACGGGATGAAAGACCGTTCCATTGTCATCAACGGTTTTTCCAAATCTTACTGCATGACCGGTTGGCGTGTAGGTTACGACGCCTCCCCCGCACCCATTGCAAAAATTATCGGAAAAATCCAAGGGCAAGCCACACACCACCCGAGCAACATCGCCCAGTACGCCGCCATCGGGGCTCTAGAGATGGGAAATGCAGAATCCCTCAAAATGAGAGATGTTTTCCGCAAGCGCAGGGACTTTATGGTGTCAAAAATCGGCGAAGCCCTGGGGCAAAAGCTGCGCGCTCCCGAAGGAGCCTTTTACCTGTTCGCCCCTGTAAGTTCCGTCTATGGACGATCAACGCCAGCGGGAAAGACCATCAAGGGGTCCGTAGAATTATGCGAATACATTCTTGAAAGTCAAGGGCTTGCCATTGTACCGGGAGCAGCATTTGGAAACGACAGTTGCGTGCGTTTTTCTTATGCCGCCAGCGACGAAAATTTGGAAAGTGCCTGCAGGCGTTTCGAAGCCGCCATCAGGAGCTTGAAATAGCCGTTCTAAAGGGCATCCGACGACATGTTCCATATAGTCACACCCGAAAAAGGAAAGCCGTTTACCATCGGACGAAAAGAGGATTGCGACATCCGATTCTCCGACGTTTTCGTTTCCAGGGAACATGCGACCATAGAATTTGCCGACGGTTCATGGAATCTAAAGAACCTTTCAAGCAATAGCGTCACCCAGGTCAACGACGAAGACGTTTCTGAAATTCCGCTGAAAGATGGCGACATCATCGTCATCGGGCTTCACCGATTGAGAGTGACTTTACGGGGCGACGCCCTTTCCCTGCTGCTTCTGGATGCTTCCGATTCTACAGAATCATACACCTTGACCTCAGAAGATCAAGAAATTACGCTGGAAGGTGAAAATGGGAACACCACCTTCAAGGTGAAACTTTTGGATTCTGGCTGCAGGCTCCATTTTGCTAAAAAATTGACGGATTCCGACGGCAAAAAGACACACGAAATACGCCTGGATGCAGGCGACACCATCCGTCTTGAGAACTTCGAGTTCTCGTTCCAGGCTGGCGACCTGCTGGTCAAGCGGGTCATGTCCGGATTTGACGTGACGCTTAGGAATCTAGATGTCTATGCAGGCAAAAAAGAGCTGTTGTCCGACATAAACCTCTACCTGCCCGCAGGAGAAATTCTTGCCATTATCGGACGCTCCGGCCAAGGAAAATCTTCGCTCCTAAAACTTCTGAAAGGGGAATACACCAAGTCTCCCGAAGGCGAAGTCCTTTATTCAGGGCTAGATTACCGCAACAAGGAAATACGCAAACGGATTGCGTTCTTGCCGCAAGACCCGGCACTCCACAAGGACTTGACCGTCATGGAAACGCTCCTGCACGGGGCAAAAGTTTCCATGGACAAAAAGGAGCTGAAGGAATCTTTCCAGGAACGGGCCGACCGAATTTGCGAGCTCTTTGGACTCACCGCCCGCAAGAACAACCCTGTAAAGACCTTGAGCGGTGGCGAAATGCGAAGGCTTGCCCTGGCCCAGGAACTTATCGGCTCTCCTGGCCTGATTGTGCTGGACGAGCCCCTTTCGGGCTTGGACCCCTACAACGCAAACATTCTGTGCACCCACCTGAAACAGCTGGCCTTCTTAGGCCATACGGTAATTCTCACCACCCACAGCTACGAGGCCCTGAACATCGCCAACAAGGTGTTGGTTATCCATCAGGGCAAGCAGGTCTTTTATGGTTCTCGCGAAGAATCGGTGGGGTTTTTCAATACCAAAAGTGCCGAAAGTATTTTAGCGGGGTTGAACGACGACTCCTTTATCCGCTGGGCATCTTCGAAAAAATCTATGGAAGTGGCAGAAGGCGAAAAAAAGAATCGAACCTATTTCAAGACCGATAAAAAATCGACTCTGCTTCCTTACCATATCCAGTTGATTCTCAAGCAGTGGTTTCGCGACAAAGGGAAACTCTTTGCCCTGTTTATACAGCCCTTTATCCTCGGATTTGTCTTCTCCCAGATTTTCTCCAACAATTCGCCTCTTGGGATTGTAAGCTTTGCCTTAATCCTCTGTGCCAACTGGTTTGCCCTTTCCCTTTCGATTCGAGAGATCGTTCAAGAAAAAGAAATTTTGACTAACGATCTGCGAAAAGGCATGTCCATCGCCCCCTACCTGCTTGCCAAAACGGGAATTCCCTCCGTTGCGGCCTTCATGCAGACCTTCGTTATTTACGGTTTTATCTCCTTCAAGGTGACGATGCATCCGACCTTGCCGATTCTTGCCCTCGTGTTTGCCTTGACGGTGATTCCTGCCGTGTGCATGGGTTGCCTTGTCAGCGCATTTTCCAAGAATCCCGGCCAGGCAAACGCTTTCTTGCCCCTGATTATCATTCCGCAGGTGGCCTTGGCCGGAGCCCTTGTTCCCTTGGACCAGATGCAGGCTATCGGAAAGGCTCTTTCCTTTGCCATTTGGTCAAGGTTCGACCAGGACGCCCTTCTGGATTTACTTTTGGACAGGCCTTTCGAGAGTCTGAACTTTATAATGTTGATGACACTCATCATTATATTTTGTATTATAACCTTCGTCAATTTACACCTTCTTAGAAAAGCAAAATGAGTCCCGAGAATCAATCCAATACTTTCCCTCGCCCCTTTAACGAAAACTACGACCTGATAGATACTCTCGGACGGGGAGGCATGGGCTACGTCTATAAGGCCCTGGACAAAAGGCTCGGCCGCGAAGTGGCCCTGAAAGTGTTGGACTCGTCTTCTGACGAAGAGGCAATCCAGAGGTTTTACCTGGAAGCCCAGGCCATGAAAGAACTGGACCACATGAACATTGTCCAGATTTTCGACTTTGGAAAGCAGGCCAACCAGCTTTTTATTGCCATGACCTATGTGAAGGGCGTGGCCCTCTCCGACATTTTGCAGAAGCAGAGCAAGCTCCCCTTCTCCTCTATCGAAGTGATTATCAAGCAGATTGCCCGCGGTCTTTTGTATGCCCACAACCGCGGTATTGTCCATAGGGATGTGAAGCCCTCCAACATCATGATTACCCACGATAACCGTGTCTATATCATGGATTTCGGGATTTCTTACATCCAGGAGATGGAAAAGCAGCGCCTTACCAGAACGGGCATGACCATGGGCACGCCCGAGTACATGTCTCCGGAGCAGTGCCACGGCGAAGAAGTGACCCTCCAGTCCGATATCTACAGCATGGGCATCATTTTGTTTGAAATGACCTGCGGACAACTCCCGTTCAACGGCAACAAGCCCATAGAGATTGCCATTCAGCATGTGCAGAAACAACCGCCTGACCCGCGACAGTTCAGGCCGGACATGCCCAAGGGGCTTGCAGAACTGATTCTCAAGTGCCTCAAGAAAAAGCTGAACGAACGTTTCCACGACATGCAGGAATTTTTGGATACCTGCGATGCGGTTTTCCCGCAAAAGGACACCCGAAGCACAGGCAAAATTACAGGACGGAAAACCTCATTGTTCAGCCATGGAAAGGAATCCATTGCCGAGGTGGCCACAAAGATTCCCTCTAAGGCAAAAAAAATCCACCGCAAGCTGACGGCTCTCGCCCTTTCTATATTCCCGCTGATTATCATCTTGATGGTGCTCCTGATGCTCACCCACAAGCCCGAAAGCACCCTGCGGGATTTAGAGTGGGACGAAGCGGTAGGCAATTTTGAAACCAAGTCCCTGGAAAATGACGGTGGTGTAGATTATGGTCTAGACAACCTGGGCGACGGCGACCTGAAAACGGCATGGCTCAATAGCATGCCCCTGAAGCCGCAAAATCCCGTTTTGAGCCTTTATTTCAAGAAAAACACCTTGGTCACCCACCTGGGAATAGCCATCGGATACCAGAAATCTGTTGACGACCTGTTTGGCGACCGATTCCGTATTTTCAAGAAGCCGAAAACTATTACGGTAGAAACCGCAGACGGATTCAAGCAAAAAATCAAGCTGGAAAATATCAAGGGCATGCAGTACCCCACCATCCAGGCCATCGAGACCACAGAACTCAAGTTCTACTTGGAAGACATCTACGAAGGGGAAAACGAAGATTTCGCCATTTCGGAAATAAGGCTCCTGGGGATGGAGGTTGATTAGGGGATAGGATCTAGGGGCTAGGATCTAGGAATAAGGGTATGAGGTATGAGGTATGAGGTATGAGGTGTGAGGTGTGAGGTGTGAGGCGCGAGGCGCGAGGAATGTCATCCTCGCGCAGGCGAGGATCCGCTTGAGTAAGAAGGTTTGAGGGATGTCATCCCCGACCTGATCGAGGATCCGCTTGAGGAATTAAGAATGAAAAATGAAGGTGTGAATCGCAATTCGGTCAAGTCCGTCAACCGCAAGAAGGGTAACGCTATCGAGACGGAGGCTTCGGCCTACCTGATGCGGAACGGTTATGAAATTCTGGACAGAAACTACGCCTACCGCGGAGGCGAGCTGGACATTGTGGCCAGAGACGGACAGACTGTTGTTTTCGTAGAGGTCAAGTCCGTGTGGACCGCTGGACAAGGAAACCCCGCAGCCCGCGTAAATGCCCTCAAGCAGCGTAAAATCTGGAACACCGCCTGCCATTACCTCTACACCCAAAAAGAAAAGGCCCCAAAAGGCTTTGACACTCCCTGCCGTTTCGATGTCCTTTCTATTCGCGCTTACCAAAAGCCCATGCAGTTTGAACACTACAAGAACGCCTTCGAAGGGTCGCAGGTGATTCCACAATGCTAGGGGTTAAGGGATTAGGATCTAGGGGTTAGGATCTAGGGAAATGTGGAGTGTGAAATGTGAGGTTCGAGGCACGAGGTTCGGGGTTCGAAGTGCGGGAGATGTCATCCTCGCGACCTGTGGTGAGCTGCGTCGAACCAAGGCGAGGATCCGCTTAAGGAATCAAAGGTTAGAAGGTCAGAATTTAAGGAAAAAATGGAATAGAAGGTATTTGGTCTATGCGTTTTGAAGTTCATCCAGACAATCCACAGGCAAGAATCGTGAAACTTGCGGCTGCCGCCTTGGAAGACGACGGTCTGGTACTCTACCCCACCGAATCCGGTTATGCTATCGGTTGTAACGCGGAATCTCCGAAGGCTATCCACAAGCTTTACGCCCTGAAAAAGCCTATGAAGAAATTCTTCATGGCCCTGATCGTGCCAAACATCAAGGCGGCTACGGACTATGCCCGCGTAGATAACTTTGCCTTCAACATCATGAAGCCGAGAGTCCCTGGGCCCTACACCTTTGTTTTGCCTGCGGACCCACACATCGCCCGGCGGCTAGACGTAAAGCGTCCAGAAATCGGCATCCGTATGCCGACACACCCCTTCTTCACGGAACTGTTCCAGCATTTTGACAAGCCTATCCTAAGTACGGCGGCAAAGCTCAGCGAAGAAGACCTTCACGACCCCGACGAAATATGGAAGACCTTCGAACACTCCGTAGAGATGATGGTGGACTGTGGGCCTATCGAAATCAACCCCACAAACATCATCAGCCTGGTGGGAGACCAGGTAGAAGTGATTCGTGGGGAACTGTTGGACCCCTAATTTTTCGATTGATTAGTTTCCGTTGATGCAGCGGACAGAGTAGGCGTTGCCCTTGTTGTTCACAAGCTGTCGGACCATCTGGTCTGACATGCGGCCCATGGCCCAAAGCCAAATGGTTTCGTTCCTGCCGTTCTGGGACGACCAGAAACCGGCATACTCGCCCATATCTTCGTAACGCACCGTCTTGGCACCAATCATCTTGCGGTAGCCCGAAGAGAAAACCGTAAAGCCGTATTCGTCTGTGCCGCCACCACCGTGCCAACCCGTGGTGGCCTTCAGTTTGCTTGCAAATGCACCGCACTTATCAACGCCATCGTAGCACTGGGTAAGGCCCGTCAGCATATCCTGCCATTCCCTGTCACGGGGCAGGTGCCAGCCTTCGGGGCAAGCCTTGCGGGCTCCTTCCAAATCGTAAAGACGGCCACTGCGGACACAGTAGTTGTCCTTGTCCTCATAGCACCAGGAATGCCCGGGCACATTGTAGTTCACGTTCTGGGCGAACCATTCACGACCCTCGATCTTGATGGTCCTGTAAACCTGACCGTCGCGGGGGTCCTTGAACTGGCTGGAATTGTCGCGGATGGTGGCACGGTGTTCCTGTTCTTCGCGTCTGAAATTCACCAGCAGTTCACGCTTGTACTTTTCGCCCTTTTCGTATTTCTTGTTCCATTCGTCCTGGGCTTTTTTGTTGAAGAACTTGATTTTCAGGTCTCCAACAGCATAGAGTATATCTCCGCAGGCCAAATCCACACCTGCCACATGCACAACCAGGTCTTCTTTTCCGTATGTCTCCGGATCGCCAAAATAAGAAATCCAGGCTTCCCTGGTGGTGTTACAGACAGAGAAAAAATCTCCCCTTTCAATAACTTCTGCTGGGACAGTCATGTTCCCGGAAACCGAAAAAGAGAATACTTCGCTATCCACCTTGAAAGAGACAGGCTGTACGTTCTTGTAGTGGGTGTATTTGCCTAGACGGACATTGCCACTAATCTTTGCAGAAGCGTAATTAGCCTCTTCGTTGGTCTTGAAAATAAAATCCCATGACTTGGGCAGGGCAAAGGCACAAATTGCAGATAGACTGACTAAAAAACAGATAGTTTTGCGAATCACAAAAACCCCTCGTTAAAAACAGGAACAATCATAGTTTTTTTTAAGACTTATGGCATCGCCATTATGCAGAATCAAGCTAAAAAAGCTACATTGTAGGCCATGGCAAAAAACAAGTACATTCTTCAGATTCATTGCCCTGACCAGACAGGACTTATTGCGGGTACTACCCAGGTCCTTGCGAAAGCGGGTGCTAACATTATTGATTTACAACAACATACGGCCAAGGACATCGAGACCTTTTTCCTCAGGGCCGTTTTCGAGATGGAATCCGAGGACGTCCAGGAGATTTACAAGCATCTTGAAACCCTGGAAGGTCACCTGAAACTCAACTGGAAGCTGTTCGACACCTCCAAGATTGAGCGCGTCGCCATTTTCGTGTCCAAGACGGACCACTGCCTTTACGATTTGCTCCTGAAGCAACGTGACGGTGACCTGCCCTGCGAATTCAGCTGTATCGTCGGAAACCACCCCGATCTTGGGCCCGTGGGCGGCACTTTCGGAGTGCCTTTCTATTACGTTCCCAGCAATCCGGACAAGACCATTCCCGAAAACCGTTTCCGCGAAATCATCGCCGAAACCAAGACGGACACGGTGGTCCTCGCCCGCTACATGCAGATTTTGAGCGAAGCCTTTACTGAAGAATTCAAGTACCGCATCATCAACATCCACCACGGGTTCCTGCCGGCCTTCAAGGGGGCAAAGCCCTACCACCAGGCCTGGCACAAGGGTGTGAAGATTATCGGTGCTACCGCCCACTTTGCAACTGAAGACCTGGACCAGGGGCCAATCATCTGCCAGGATATCCAGCGGGTGCCCGAAACGGCCAGCATCGACGAACTGGTGGAACTGGGCAAGGATATCGAGAAGCGGACCCTTTCTGCCGCCCTGAAACTCTGGCTTGAACACCGCGTGTTCGTCTATGCTGGAAGAACCTTTATTCTTTAGGTTCAAGATTGTAAGTGTCTGAAGTTGCCTAACACCTACAACCTATAACCTAATACCTTTACAAGGAGACACCATGTCCGAAGAAATCAAGAATGAAGAAGAAAAGGTTGAAGTAACACCCGCGGCCGCTGCAGATGTTCCCGCCGAAAAGCCTGCGGAAACACCTGCCGCCGAACCGGCTCAGCCTGCCGTTGAACCTGCTCAGCCTGCCGTTTCCGAAACCCAGCCCCAGATTATTATCCAGAAGGAACGGGGATTTTCCCACTATGTGGGCTTCGCCCTGCTCTGCGTGCTGTGCATCTGCTTCTTCTTTATGCCGGGAATCGCACTCACCTTCGGCGTGAGCCGCCTAGTCTCGCTGAACGGTGCTGCCGCCTGGATTTTCAGCGCCATCTTGAGCTTTATCATCTGGCTCATCTTCAAGTTGAAGGTCAAGGGATTCAAGAAATCCTTCTATTTCTACATCGGACTCTGTGTGGTGGTATTTGCACTTCTTATCGCCATCGAGGTGTTGACCGAAAAGTTGAACGTGTTCGCCAGCATCTTTGCCCTTTTGAGCGGAGCCGCGGCGTAACGCATACCTAACCCCTAGCCCCTAGATCCTAGCCACTAAATCCTAACCCCTACCCCTATGAACATCAAAGATCAATTTGTCCATTTTCTTGTAGAATCCGGTGCTCTCAAGTTCGGTGACTTTATCACCAAGAGCGGTCGCGAGACCCCGTATTTCATCAACACCGGAGAATTCCGCACGGGAGCAAGCCTTTCTAAACTTGCCGAATACTACGCCAGCACCTTCATGGTGCACTTTGACGGCAAGGCCCAGAACCTCTATGGCCCAGCCTACAAGGGAATTCCCCTGTGTGCCGCTACGGCCATGAAACTCTCCGACGTCTATGGTCAGAACCTCACCTTCACCTACAACCGCAAAGAAGTGAAGGACCACGGCGAAGGCGGTTCCCTGGTGGGCTACAAGTACGCCGAAAAGACCAACGTGGTGATTATCGAAGACGTGATTACCGCAGGCACCAGCGTGAACGAGACCATGCAGGCCCTCTCCAAGATTGAAAACGCCAACGTGGTCGGACTCTTGATTTCGGTGGACCGCAAGGAAAAACTGGAAAACGGCAAGTCCGCCCTCCAGACCGTGCAAGACGAATACGGCATCGTTGCCCACTCCATCGTGAACATCAACGATATCATCGCATTCCTCGAAAGCGAAGAGAACCGCAAGGCCATCAACGCCCCCGAAGGAATTCTCGACAAGGTTTACGCCTACCGCGAAAAGTGGGGCGCAAATTAACTAGGTGAAAATGCTCAAGGGAGTCTGGACTTTTGGCCTCTGGTGTATAGTCGCTTGCATCCTTCTCGGTTGCGGCACGCACTATCAGTGGACAAAAAGTCATCCTGCCTACAGGATTCCGCCGCGGGACGACCTTGCCGTGGTCGGTGCAGACAAGGCCTTTGTGCTAATCCGTTCTGCCTGGTTTGCCAAGAAGCTGAATATTTCCGCAGACAGCATCCAGACCAGCGTCACCACAGAATGCGCAAACCTTCTGACAGGCGAGCTGAAAAAACGCTACAGCAGATTGAAGGTCGTGCCCTCAAGCCAGCTGGATGGCCTGCCCGAAGAGAGCCTAAAGCTCGATCAGCGGATTTTCATCAAAGGAAAATTCCCGGAGCAGGGTGTAATGGTGGCCGATTCCAGCGGAAACATACCCAAGACCATCCTGATTGTCCACGAAGTCATTATAGGGACTGACCTGAGCAGGGAAAACTATTTCGATTACGCCCTCATCCACAACGAAGGTCCAGAAAAGAAGACTTCTAACAACCTGACAGCCATCGCTTCCTATACCCTCTGGGATAACGAAAGGCAACGGGCACTGTTCAGCGCTGTCGATCAGGTGGAACGCCCTATCGTAAAAATTTCAATGGGCGACATAGAAGAACTGGTTCGTGACATCGCAACCCAGATACAGCGTAACCTTGACGCAGGAGCGGGCCTATGAAAAAGCTCCTGTATGTTTTGCTGATAGGCCTGCTTGCGGTGATTTCCCACGCCAAGGACATCTATTTCGATTCCCATTACACCCTTTGGAAAGATGGCGACATCTTGATTTGGAATGTAGATAAGTCCATCACCATCGACCCCAAGGAATTTTGCCTTTCGCTGAAGCGGAACAACACCAGCATCGGTGACCCAAAGTGCCGTATTTTCGGTGAATGGGAACGCGACTCCGTAGCACACCGGTACGCCACCTGGCTCGGTTACAATCTGGAACCTGGCGCCAAGGCGGAATACCTGAAGGCAAGACACCCCGCCATGATAGCAAAGATTCAAGCACTAGAAGACAAAATCGTGATGTACGTGTCCAAGGTCGAAGGTGTCGTGAGGGTAGCTTTGTTCGATGAAACTGCGGCTACGCCAAAAATGGCAGGCACGGTGGCATTTAACAGCGACCCTATCGCCTTGTACGACGAAATGGCCAATTCTTTTTTTGACCGCCCGGCCAAAAGACGGCTCACCAAAAAAGAACGGGAAAAAATGGCCTCGGAGCCCGACGAATACTACAAGGAAACTCCCAGTTTCAACGGATGGATTGGCGTAGGCCTCGGGTATTCCCAGGCAAAAATCCCGCTAACTCCCGACAACTGGTACCGAAGCCATATCGACAGCAAGGTCCGCAGGTACCGCGTCACCAAGGACTCCACCAGCCTCTGGAACTTCATAGACGATTCCGACCCGTTTTTAAGCCTTTATGTCGGTGGAACCTGGTACGGTTTTATCGGAGCAGAAATCATCTACCGCCTGGCCAAACATAATGTAAAAACCGACAGCAAAGACACATCTTACGACGAGCTTGACCATTGGTATTTCTACCAGCACGAAATCGGGCTCAGCATACACCTCTCCAAGACATTCCCCATGAACAAGTGGCTGGACATCACGCCTTTCGTGTTTCTCGGGTTCCAGTACAGTTTCTTTGTAGAAGAAATCGACGTGAAGGACGATGTGAAAAAACCTTCGGCCGCCTACGAAAAGCGGGTAGAATTCGAGGAAGTGTATAAGGGTGCGCTAATAGGTATCGGCAGCCAGTTTGTGTTCGCCAAGCATTACGGCATAAGCCTGCGCACGGGAATCTCTAGCAGAGGGCGTGACACCTATTCGGACCCCTCCCCCGACGCCGCCGCCGAACCCACGACCATCGGAGGCTCTACCATCGACTGCTTTGTAAGCCTCGGGCTCGAGTACCACTGGATCCTGTAGCGGCTAAAATTCTACATTTGCACTCTTTGAGTGCATTTAGCTCGGCTCGGTCATGTCAAAACAACAAGTTGTTTTGTCATGACTCTCGCCTTTTGCTAAATTTGTGCCCACTATGAGCGAAGAAATTATCGAAGAGAAGAAAGAGGAAAAAATCAATCCTTTCTTGACGCCGGTCAAGATTATCGAACCGAAGAACAAGCTGCCCGACTATACATTCGACCAGCTGCCCGACGAACAGAAGAATATCTTGAGAGAACACGGCTGGACGGAGCTGATGCCCGTACAGCGCAAGACCATCCCCTACATGCTGGCCGCCCGTGACATGCTGGTGCAGTCCAAGACCGGCTCGGGCAAGACCGGGGCCTACGTGCTGCCCCTATTGCAGGTCATCGTGCGGGACCATCCGTATCCGCAGGCTCTGATTCTTGTGCCTACTCGCGAGCTTTGCATCCAGGTGCAAGACGAAATCGAAAAGCTTTCCAAGGGCACGGGCATTAGGTCCGTGGCCATCTTTGGCGGTGTGGCCTACGAGCCCCAGCTGAAGGCTCTCCGCGAAGGCGTGCACATCATCGTCGCAACCCCAGGCCGCCTGATGGACCATGTGCAGCGCGGCAACGTGGACTTTTTGGACATCCGCGACCTGGTGCTGGACGAAGCCGACGAAATGCTTTCCATGGGATTCTACCCCGACATGCAGAAGATTCGCCGCTACCTGCCCAAGGCCATTTCTTGCACCATGTTCAGCGCCACCATCCCCCAGACGGTGAAGAGCCTCGCCCGGGAATTCCAGCGCCCCAGCGCCGAATTCCTTTCCCTCAGCTACGACAAGGTGATTGCCAACAACCTGGAACACCGCTGGTATCCTTGCGACGTGATGGAAAAGGATTCCATGACCATCAAGGTGCTGGAATACTACAACCCCGACAGCTGCATGATTTTCTGCAACAAGAAGAGCGACGTGAGCTATTTGGAGCAGGTGCTTTCGGGCTACGGCTTCCAGGTGGGTGCGTTAAGCGGCGACGTGGCACAGTCCATGCGAGAAAAGACCCTGAACGCCTTCCGCGACAAGAAAATCAAGATCCTGATTTGTACCGACGTGGCCGCCCGCGGAATCGACGTGGACCATGTGACCCACGTGATTGTGTATGACCATCCCGCGGACCACGAAGTGTATGTGCACCGCAGCGGCCGTACCGCCCGTGCGGGCAAGAGCGGGCTCTGCATCTCCCTCATCACCCCTGTCGAAGAAATCGAAATCAAGCAGACCGCCGCCGACTTCGGCATCAATTTCATCAAGATGGAAACGCCTACCGACGAAGAGATTGCCAAGCGTGTCAGCGACCGCCTGCGTGTTCGCCTGGAGCAGGAACGGCAGCATTTCGGTGGGCAGAAGGCTACCGAACGCATCAGCAGGTTCTTGCCGCTGGTGCGGGAACTGGCCAGCATCCCCGAAGACCAGATGCTGCTGGCGTTCTTGCTGGACAAGTACGCGTGGAGAAGGTAGGTTTGTGAAATGGCCAAAATTAAAGTAAAATCTGCAAAAGAAATCGAGCTTATCCGCGATGCGGGGGCTCTCGCCGCCGAGACGCTGATTCTTGCCGGCGAAATGTGCAAGCCCGGCGTTTCCACCCTGGAAATCGACGAGTTCATCGGGGACTACACCAACAAGCACAAGGGCCGTTCCGCCTGTATGGGCTACCACGGCTACCCTCGCTACGCCTGCATCAGCATCAACGAGGTGGTGTGTCACGGCATCCCCCGTGCCGATACCATCCTTAAAGACGGCGATATCGTGAACATCGACATCACCACCATCCTCTCTGGCTACCATGGCGACACCTCCGCCATGTTCTGCGTAGGTAAGGTTTCCAGCCTCGCCCAGGAACTGGTGGACACCGCAAAGTTCTGCATGGAAGAAGGCATCCGCGCCGCCGGCGAACCCAGGGCCCGTTTCTGCGACATCGGCTGCGCTATTCAGGACATCGCCGACGAACACGGTTTCAGCGTGGTGGAAGACTACTGCGGCCACGGCATCGGCCGGGGCTTCCACGAAGAACCTACGGTGCTCCATTTCCGCAACTCCGAGCGCACTCCCTTCATCGAGGTGGGCAACGTGTTCACGGTAGAACCCATGATCAACGTGGGCAAGCCCGGCACCAAGACCCTGAACGACGGCTGGACCGCCGTGACACGCGACGGTTCACTTTCAGCCCAGTGGGAGCACACCATCGTGCGTACCAAGGACGGTGTGGAAATTCTGACACTTCCGCGTTAAGAGGGAACATGTCGTTGCTGGGGAATTTACGCGACAAGGCGGTGGAAACTTTCGTGAGGAACCACGAAATGGTGAAGCGGTTTGGTGACGTGCAGTCCATTTCCATCGATTCGGACATGGGCACCGCCGACGTGGCCGTACTCCTGCACGGAGAAGACAGGCCCATCAAGTTCCGCGGATACTACTCCTTCGAAGACGGCGATACCGGCACCGACATCGTCATCCGGAAAATCACCTGCGAAAGGGAATGGATTGACACCGCCCTCTCTATGTGGGTAAACGGCAAGAACTACCGCTACACCCTCCCCGGCCTGGCAGGTAGCATCGCAAAGATTGTGTTCTAAATCGATTTATGTCGGGCAAACAGAGTTTGCCCTATTTTATTACAGCCCAGTCACCAGACCGCCGATCTGGCGGGCCAAGTAGGTGGCGTAGTTGTCGGTCATGCCGCTCACAAAGTCCAGCACCTGGTGGTAGGCCTCGGCGGTAGTGACGCTCTGGCCAATCTTGGCGTTACCGATAAGCCGCACGATTCGACTAGCCCGGTAGGAGCTCTTCACGTTCACCCGGTAATCATGAACGCCGCTGATAAAGGCGTCCAGCACGGTGCTCAGGGTGGTGTAGCTCCCTACTTCCAGTTCGGTCTTGCGGCGGTCGGGATAAATGCGTTCACGGCCCAGGCGCTTGGCGATAAAGATTCCACGCATGGCATCGGAACGGGACAAGTCAATCAGGTGCTTGTCCAGAGTGCCTTCCATAATCTGCTCGTAATTGTTGGCAAAGACCACCGCCACATCGTCGATGAGGTTCTGAATAGCCTTGCCCCGCACGCTGGAGAGAAAATCCCTGAAATTCTGGCCGTTTTCTTCGTATTCCTTGTCGATGTTGATGTCCGGACCGCAGAGGTAACTGAACATGTCGCGAACATCGGCAAAGGTAAGGATGCCCAGCTCGATGGCGTCTTCTACGTCGAGAATGGAATAGCAGATGTCATCGGCGGCTTCCATCAGGTAAACCAGGGGGTGCCTCACCCACTTCCCGTTCCCGATTTCGGGGAGACCGAGAATTTCGGCGGTGTTCCTGTACAAATCCGCCTCGGTGGAGAACAAGCTGGTGGGGTGACCGTAGCACGCCAGGGACGGGTACTTGATCATGGCCCCGATGGTGGCGTAGGTCAGGCGCATTCCGCCGTCCAGAAAGTGGTATTCCAGCTTGGAGAGAATACGGTGGCCCTGGGCGTTGCCGTCAAAGTTTTCGAAGTCCGCCTGTTCCTTGTCGGTAAGGTCCTTCAGGGGGGCGGAATTGCGGTTCTTGCGGAACCATTCCCGAATGGCGGACTCCCCTGCATGCCCGAAGGGCGGGTTACCGATATCGTGGGCCAGGCAGGCAGACTGGACGATGGTTCCAAAATGGTATTCGTTGATGCTCTTGGGCAGATACTTCTTTATCAGGTGATAAACCGTCACCGCAAGGCTGCGTCCCACGCTGGCCACCTCGATACTGTGGGTCAGGCGGCTGTGCACATGGTCGTTTACGGAGAACGGGTGCACCTGGGTCTTGCGGCCCAGCCTGCGGAAAGCCGTAGAAAAAACGATGCGGTCAAAGTCCCTGTGAAAGTCCGAACGGTTGGGGTCACGGTCTGCGGGGTGACCATAGCGGGTAGCCGAAAGAAGAGTTTCCCAGTTCAGCATCAGAATACCACCAGGTCGTTCTTGTGAATCAGTTCGTCGGGCACGGAACTGCCCAAAATCTCGTGGACTTCCCGTGTCTTTTTGCGGAGCACCAGCTTCAGCGTTTCACTGTCAAAGCCGGCCACGCCGCGGGCAATTACCGTTCCAGACTCATCCAGAACTTCGATCAAGTCGCCCTTGTCAAAGTGCTTCTTGACCGCAAGCACACCTACAGGAAGCAGGCTGGAATGCTTTTCGCGCAGGGCCTTGGAGCCGCCCTCGTCCACCACCACGCTTCCACGGGGGGTGGTAATAAAGCGGAGCCAGCGCTGACGGCTGTTCAACTTGTTCTTGGAGCCGGCAAAGAACGTGCCCACCGCATTTTCAAGGACCACCTGATGGGGCAGCACCTTCATGCCGTTGGCAAGGAATGCGTTGGCGCCACTCCGGGTCACGTTACGGATAGAATCCAGCTTGCTGCGCATGCCGCCGGTACTGACCGCAGAACCCGCCTCGCCGGGCTTGCCTGCAAGGGCAAGTATAGCCGGGGTAATTTCGGGAACAAAGCGCAACAGGCGGGCGTCAGGATTCTTTTTCGGGTTGTCGTCGAAAAGTCCGTCTTCGTCGGTGAAAATCAGGAGCAAATCGGCATCAAGGAACAGGGCCACGTCGCTGGAAAGCTTGTCGTTATCCCCCACCTTGATTTCGGCCACCGCCAAGGAGTCGTTCTCGTTGATGATGGGAACAATCTTTCGGGCAAGCATGGCCTTGATGGTGTTCTGCAAATTCTTGAATCGGGTGCGGTCCCGGAAGTCGTCTGCCGAAAGGAGGATCTGGCCCACGGAAAGATCCACCCAGCGAAACATCTCCCGGTAGGCATACATCAGGTCAATCTGGCCCACGGCGGCACAGGCCTGCTTTTCGGCCATGTTGGTGGGCTTTTCCTTGTAGCCCAGTTCCGCCATGCCCGTACCCACGGCTCCGCTGGTGACAATCACCACTTCCTTGCCTGCTTCTATCAGGCGGGAAACGGAATCGGCCAACTTCTGGATGTAGCGGCTGCGGACACCGCCCTTGGCGCTGTCCACCAGAATTCGGGAACCGATCTTTACAACAATACGGCGGGATTCATTAAGGATGTTCTTACGAAGTTCACTCATGCGGATGTAGGTAGTAGGTTATAGGTTGTAGGTGTTAGGGACACTGGGGACGAGACGTTTAGTGGTTAGTGGTTAGTGGTTAGGTTGTAGGTTGTAGGTTGTAGGTGTTAGGTATTAGGGGCGCTGGGGACAAGAGGTGCGAGGCCCGAGGAATGTCATCCTGACGACCTTTAGGTCGGAAGGATCCAGGTCCACATCACTCTGACCTGGATGCTTCATCGCTACGCTCTTCAGCATGACGCTATTCATTTTCCGTTCCTTACCTACACACCAAAAGTCGGATGGCGTCCAGACGGAGCTGCGGGGTGGAAACAATCTTACGGCGTTCCGTCACGTTCTTTTTCATCTGCTGCAAGGCAGAAGAACTTCCGCCGTGGCCGCGCATCAGCATCAGGTGGTTCATGCGCTGGTATTCCTGCTCGGTGCGTTTTTCCACCAGGTCGGCGGCTTTTTCGGCATATTCCTTCGCCATGGCGTTGATGGACTGGCGGGCAAAGCCAAGACCTTCCTTGGCAAAGAACCTAAGGGTCGCATCGACGGCCTTGTTCCCGCGAGGCACAGCCACATCCCTGAGGCTTGCCGTCTTCAGGTTTTCGAGAACAGAGGACATGTCCTTGCCTGTAGGGTCAATCAAGGCAGAAGCATAGCAGGGCCCAACGATATCGGACATGCCCCACTCTTCGGGCACAGGCAGTTCCACTACAAAATTGTACTGCATCATGAGCCCACGCAGGCCCGAGTCCTGCCAAATGGAGCAGGCCACCGTACCGTGGTTCACGCCAGTCTCGTAGTCGATAACGCCTTGGGCCAACGGGTGTTCCAAGCTTACAAAGTCCACCTCGTCGTGAATCATGGCCACCTTGCGGTCGAAGGTCACCGTAAGGGAGATGGCATCGGAACCCTGTTCCTCGTCTTCGCTCTGGGCGGCCATCATAGCGCGAGTGGGCATACCGGGAACTGTGCCCGCTTCGATCTGGGGGCCCATGGTAATCACGGAACAGCCGGCAATGGCGCTGGGTTCAATATCCAGCCCACGGGCCTTCAGGGAATCCAGCAGCAGGTCCTTCATCTCCGGCTCGGCGTCAATCTTCTCGATGGCGTCGGTAATCTCCTTCGCCTTTTCCGGGTTGCGGGAGTTGAACTCCAGAAGGCGGTCACGACCCTTCTCGATTTTCTTGCGCATCTGTTCGGAATCTTTCTGAACCGCGGGAATGACCTTGGCCATAAAGTTTTCCATGCTGTTCAGAGGATCCGCCAAAGCTTCAATCAGGCTGTCCGTATATTTGAGGAACAGCTCGCCGCCGCCCATCAGGGGCGCGCCAAAGGCATTCAGGCCTTCGTCGTACCAGCGGAACATCACCTCCTGGCCAGAACCCTTCACGTAGGGCACGTGCACGTATATGTCCTTGGTCTGGCCGATACGGTCCAGACGACCGATGCGCTGTTCTACCAGCGCCGCATCCAAAGGCAAGTCGAAAAGAATCAAATGATGGGAGAACTGGAAGTTCCGTCCTTCGGCACCGATTTCAGAAGCGATAAGGATGTTCGCCCCGTTGGGCTTGCTAAAATTCGCAGCCGCCTTGTCACGAGCCAAAATGCTCATGCCTTCGCTAAACACGGCAAGACCGCCTTCGCCCAGGTATTCCGTAAGCACGGTCTTAAGGGCCATCAAAACAGATTCGCTTTCGCAAATCAAGAGAATCTTGTCTTTCTGGTGCTTTTTCAGGAATCCCTTGAGCCAGACAATGCGTTCGTCCTTGTCCCAGGCGTCGGAATACTGGGTACAGAGAAGACCGTTCTCCTGGATGTCCGTGGTCAGGTCGTCACCGGTCGCACCATCTTCCATGTAGAGGTATTTCTGGGCGGCAATTTCTACCATGTCCCGGTATTCTGGATTGGGTTCCAGCGGAATGGCATCCAAGATGCGTTTCGGGAAACCGCCCACGCCCTTGCGGGTGTTCCTGAACACCACGGAACCTGTACCCATGGCATCTACAATCCGGCGAATCCACTCCCCTGCCGTCAAAGACTTGGAGCTTTCCTGTTCCAGCCAGGGGCGGATCTTGGAATTCTTGGGCACGGCCTCGTAGAGGTCGTCCCAGCTCATCTGGTGGTTCGGGTCTGTGGGAATCTTCTTGAGGTCGTTTACCAGCTTGTTGTAGGCCTCTTGGTCGGCGATAAATTCCTTGTAGTCCGTAAACCGAGTAGGGTCCAACATTTTGAGACGGTTGAACTGGGATTCCGGATTGAGCTGCAGAGGCGTACCCGTCAAAAGCAGCAGGCCCTTGGTCTTTTTGGAAATGGCGTTTACCAGCGTGTATTCTCGGCTGGTAAAGCCGTCTTCGCAGACCAGGTGGTGGGCTTCATCTACGATGGTCATGTCCCAGTCAATCTTGAGCAGGTCTTCGATCAGGGCGACCTGCTTGATGAGAAGCTCCACGGAAACGATAAAGTTGTTGCCCCGCATAAAGGGGTTGGGCTTGGCCTCGTCCTTTTCTACGTTCACGAATATGCTCTGCATGTAACCGTCATCTACCAGGGTGAACAGCTGGTTGAAGCGGCGCTTCATTTCTACCATCCACTGGTGTTTCAGGGTATCGGGAACGAGAATCAAGGTCTTTTCGATACGGCCACGGGCCTTGAGGGCATGCCAAATCATGCCCGCCTCGATGGTCTTGCCCAGGCCCACCTCGTCGGAAAGCATGAGCCTCGGGAGTGCCGTGCTGGAGCAGGCCCTATAGCACAGGTAATACTGGTGAGGAATCTTATCGACCCGAGGGCCAATCATGCCACGCACCGGAGAGGATTGCCACTTGCAGCTTAAAGCCAGGGCACGGCTACGGCGGTCAAAAGACTTGGAAGAAACGTCACCCTGGGAATTACCACCGTAGATACCGTCGGCCCCCACATTGGAAAGGGCCTTGAACAGGTCAACAACGCGGGCCCCCTGTTTTGCCACCAGGTCCGATTCCTTGATTTCTTTGCCGCCACGACCAACATAGACAACTACACCAGAGGATTCCCGGAGAGATTCGATAACGAAGGATGCTCCCTTCTCGCTTTTGGCGGTCTCCCCCGGATTCAAAACGAAGCGCTCTACGGGAGCGCTATCCATGCGGTAAATACGAGTCTGGTTTACAAGGGGAAAGCGGAAGACGACGTTGCGGCCCTGCAATTCCGAAACAATACCGAGACCCAAGTCCGGCTCCGATCGGCTCACATAACGCTGGCCAGGCACAAATATATTCATAGCACCCAAATCTAGAATTTTTTTAGCATTCATTGTTGTTGTTTTAGGTCGAAAAGAACAGAAATCGGCCCTAAATAACATCGATTTTTTTTCTAGATTTGTAAAGGATATGTCATGGTTTTTTATAGATGAATCCATCACCGAGGGTGAAAGGCGGCAAGGCCCCTATACCCTGGACGAGATTCTCGGTTTTGTAGAAGCAAAAAAGATTACGGACGACACCCTGGTCTGGCATTCTGGCGAAGAAAACTGGAAGCCCTGGAAGGACACCCTGGAGGCAAAAACCCACGCCTCCCGTGAAGAAGCCCTGCAAGACGCCATCGAACAGCTCTTGAAGCAGACCCAGACCGGAAAGCATTACGCCGGATTTTTCGTGCGGCTGGTAGCCTATATCATCGACAACTTTATCGTTGGGCTGTTCGGCGGAATTGTGCTGTTCATCATGAGCCGAACACATTCCATAGACCTGGACAAAATCCAGGGACTTGCGGCAGCTTTCCTTGACGACCCCACCTCTGCAGAGGCCATGAACAACCTTTTCAACGCCCCCGGAATGTGGGAATTCATGCTGATTTGCTCTATTCTCCAGGCTATCTACTTTATCTTTTTTACGGGAAAGTTTTCCGCCTCGCCGGGCAAGATGCTCCTTAAAATCCGCATTGAATCGGCCCAAGGCGAAAAGCTCAGCTGGGGGCTTTCTTGTGTGCGCTACATGGCGAGCATTTTTACACAGTTTACACTTACCTTGTACGGCCTCGGCTACCTGATCGTATGTATCGATCCCAAGCGCAGGGCGCTCCACGACTGGATTGCGCGAACCCGCGTGGTTTACAAGGACTAGGAGATTTGTATGTACCGTTTTGAAGTCCATCAAGTAAAGAAACCTCTGGAAGGCGAAGTAGATATTTCCGGGGCGAAGAATGCCGTGCTGGCGGTGATGGCGGCAGCACTCCTCGCCGATGGGGTTTCCGAAATTACCAACGTCCCCCACCTGAAAGACATGAAGACCATGAGCGATGTGCTCAGGGTCATCGGCTGCCATATAAGCGGTGAAGCCCATGTGTTAAAAATTGACACCCGCCAGGCAGACCACCTGGAAGCTCCCTACGAACTGGTGAAGACCATGCGAGCGAGCTTTTACGTGCTGGGGCCTCTGGTGGCCAGGTTTGGACGCTGCCGCGTCTCGCTGCCCGGAGGATGCGCCTGGGGGCCCCGTCCTGTAGATTTGCACCTGAAAGGCCTCGAGGCACTGGGCGCAAAGATTACCCTTACCCGCGGCTATGTGGAAGCCACCTGCGAAGGGCGGCTCCCCGGCGGTAACTTCAACTTCCCCATTTCCAGCGTTGGCGCTACGGTGAACGTGCTGATGGCTGCCACCCTCGCCAAGGGCACCAGCGTGCTCCAGAATGCGGCGCTGGAACCGGAAATCGACAACCTGGTGGACTTTCTCGTGTCTATGGGTGCAAAAATCCAGGGCCGCGGCACACGAACCCTCACCGTGCAGGGCGTAGAAAGCCTTCGCCCCGGCAAGTGCTTTACCATTCCCGACCGTATCGAGGCAGGCACGTTCCTGTGCGGAGCGGCCATCACCCGTGGCTGCGTCAAGGTGAACCGGGTCATTCCCGAACACATCGCCTCTACCCTGGATGCCTTCCGCGAAATGGGCTGCAAGGTGGATGTAGGCCCCGACTGGGCCCAGGTGGATGCCCGAGGCCTAGAGTTGAAACCTATCAGCATATCGACACTCCCCTTCCCGGGATTCCCCACCGACATGCAGGCACCCCTCATGGCCACCCTGGTTTCCGTGCCCGGCAACAGCCTGATTCAGGACACCGTCTATAACGACCGATTCAAGCACGTGGCCGAACTGGAACGCCTGGGCGCAAATATCCAGATCAACGGGAACACCGCCACCATCAAGGGCGGCACACCTCTCGAAGGCACCGAAATCATGGGTTCTGACTTGCGGGCTACGGCAGCCCTAGTGCTTGCGGCCCTCATTGCCGACGGAGAAAGCACCGTCCACCGCGTGTACCACCTGGACCGCGGTTACGAAGATTTCGAAGCCAAGATGGCAAAGCTGGGCGCTACCGTCATCCGCCACAGCGACGACGAAGAAATGGAATAGATTCTAGGGCTATTTGCCCATTGGCTTTCCGCCCTTCGAAGGAGGAGCGTCGGGTTTATCCCGCATTGGTTCACGGTCTTTAAAGTCTGGGCGGCCTTTCCCGCGATTCGGGTCAAACATCTCCCTTTCGCGGGGCTGATTTTTCGGGAATTCCCCTTCGAAACGGGGCCTTTCGTCATGATTTTTCAATCCGTTCTGACGCATCTGATTGCGTTCTGAAGGCGGAGCTTCGCGAAGCTTGGAAAGAATTTGCTCCCTGGCCTGCTTGCGTTCTTCGCGCATGCGTTGCCAGTCTGCACGCTCCTGCTGGCTTAAACCCGGGGTTTCCTTGGAAAATTCCTGCTTTTCGGCTGGAGTCGGAACGTAGGATTCAGGTGCAGAGGATTCGTCGGCGGCAAAAGAAATTGCCGTCGCGAAGAGAATTGCGGATATGAATTTAGTCTTGTTCATACCCAAAGATTTGCAAATTCCGTGCCAAAGTTCCATGTTGACCTCTCGTCTCACTTAAACTCTTCCTTTTTCATACCCAGCCGTTCCATGATTTCTCGCAGGACCTTGCGGTCTATGCCGAGAATGGTTGCCGCCAGGGTCAGGTTCGCGTTGGAGTCCCGCAGGGCGTTACCGATGACTTCACGCTCAACGGCCTCTCTTGCCTCTTTCAGCGTCCTGGGCGATTCCTTCGCATCTTTCTGGATAGTTTCAAGACCCAAGTCCGCCGGCTGTATCACGCCGTGAACCGCCTGGACAAGCGACTTCTGAATCTTGTTTTCCAGCTCACGGACGTTTCCCGGCCAGTGGTAGCTGAGCAGGGCCTTTTCGGCATTGCGACTGAGCTTGAACTTGCCTCGCCCATACTCTGCGCCGTAGCGTTTCAAGAATTCCTCGGCCAAGAGCACCACGTCTTGCCCCCGTTCCCGGAGAGGCGGCACCTGGATTGGCATGACCTGAATGCGGAAATACAGATCTTCGCGGAACTTTTTCTCTTTAACGGCCTCTTCCAGGTCCACATGGGTGGCAGAAATCACCCGCACATTCACGGGAATTTCCCGATTGTCCCCTACGCGGGTAATGTGCTTTTCTTGCAGCACCCGCAAAAGCTTCACCTGCATGTTCAGGGGCAGTTCTCCAATCTCGTCCAAAAAGATGGTGCCTCCGTCAGCTTCCTCGAAATACCCCTTGCGGTTATCGACGGCTCCCGTAAACGAACCCTTGGCATGCCCGAACAGCAGCGATTCTATAAGGTATTCCGGAATAGCCCCGCAGTTCACCGCAATAAAGGGCTTGTCACATCTGGGACTGTGGTTGTGCAGGTAGCGGGCAAAGACCTCCTTGCCAGTGCCCGTCTCCCCGCGAATAATGACCGGCAAGGGCAGGGGCGCCAAACGATCCGCCAGGGCTACAAGGTCTTCCATGACCTTCGACGAATAGACGATGCCGTCTTTGCGGACCACATTCTTGAGCACGTCCAGGGATTCCTTGTCCCGCAGGCGGTCAAAGGCGGCAAAGGTAATCTTTTCGCAGACCGTCACAAAGGAATCGAACAGCTTGCTGTCCGCCTCCGTAAAAGGCTCCGTGCGGGCGGCCCGCTGCAAATACAGGTACCCCGATTCGGAATCGGGAGTCCGGAAAGGCGAAACCATGATGCTTGTCAGCTGATTCTGCACAATGGACTTGGAAAGGTCTGCCGAATCGTCGTCCAGCTGATTCCAGACAATGGCACGGTTTTCGCTCTTGGCGTGCCGAACCGCCGAAATAGAAATAGAAACCTTTTCAGGGTCCGAAAAATGGAGAGGGACTTCGCCGCCGATATCCAAGACGGCAGCGTCCGCATTCAAGACTTCACGGGCGATATTCAGGATTTTCGGGAAAAGAGTATCCGGCTCCTGTTCGTCCAGGAGAATCTTGACCACGTCAAGCATTTTCTCTGTGGCCACAAGGGAATCCGGATTCATCATTCACCTTCCTCGGGTTTCAATCGTTCCAGCACGCCTTCCAGGTTCGGCATTTCTACCGAATCGGGAGCGGCCTGCATCTGGCTATCCCTGGTCTTTTGCATCAGGAGCGCCCCTGTTTCATCTACAGAGGTTTCGTTCCTGCCAAAGAACGCAAGGGCGACCAGAACCAACACAATCAAAATAAATAGACAAGCCCCAAAATAAAAGCCTTTTTTGCCCTTTTTCGGAGAATTTCTAGAATTCAAGAAGGGCAAATCCGCTTTTTCGAGAGTTTTTGTCTCGTTTTTTTGCAAAATCTCGGAAATTCTTTGGCCAAAGATTTCCAGGGCGTGGGCCAGCTGAACCCCTACACCGCCATGCTTTTCCAAGGCGATTTCCAGCAGTTCGTCCAGCTCTTCCAGGTCTTCTAGGCGGGCATCCGGGCTGGGCTGTAGAAGCCCTTTCCAGAGAGGCTCCAGCAGGGACAAGTCTTCGGGAGAAAGGCTGACTTTTTTCGCCTGGATTTTTTCCAGAAGGGAAAGCCCGATTTTTTCGGGACCCAGGTTTTCCATAGCCCCGCGAATTTGTTCAAAAGTTTCGCCTTCAAGCAACGGCTCTCCTGCAACCCAGAAGTACAGCAACGCACCAAGGCTGAACAGGTCCGACTTTTCGGAGGGGGCAGTTCCCGAAAACCGCTCAGGAGCAGAATAATGCAACGCACCAGGCCCGACGATTCCAAAGTCCATCAGTACAGGAGACGCTGAACGGTCAAAGAAAACGTTGGAGGGATTGATGTCCCCGTGGGAAATCCCCGCCCTGCGCAAGACTTGCAAGGCCGCCACAATTTTCCGTAAGGAATGGAGGGCCACACCGAGGGGCATGGGGGAAAGCTCTTTCGAGGAAACCCCATCGACATAGTCATAGACGATGTAGGGCCTCCCCTCCACCGCTCCCGATTCCAGGATGCGGTAAACACCCGGCACGTTCAGCTTCTGGAGCTTTTCGATAACCGAAGCGTCATAAGAAACGCCTGCATTGTACCACTTGAAGCTGTAGGTCCTGGAAGATTCTCCCTGGACCTTATAAATGCAAGCCTCGCCTCCCTGGTGAATAAAGCTCGCCGATGTAAAGGAACGGACCAAATCCATCTACAGCTTTCCCGATTCTAACATGGACTTGAGGGAATCTTCGGCGACGGCGGTCCAGTGCCTGAGCGCCCTGCTGGTCGAATCCCGCTGGAGGCCCATGGACCAGATGTCCCAGGCCGCCGGAACGTCTCCTTCGTTCCAATACAGGTTTCCAAGGTTCACGTAGGCCGACATGAAGGTAGAATCCCTGGTGATGGTATAGATGTAAATGTCCTTGGCTTCGTCCGTGCGGCCCAGGTTTTCAAAGATAAGGGCCTTCAGGTTGAAGCTGTAGAAATTGCCGGAGTCAAGAGCAATGGAGCGGTCCAGCAAAGGGAGCACGTTGGCCCTGGAATTTTCGGACAGAGTTGCCCGCGAAAGGTAAAACAGGCTGTTGGAATAGGCCTCTCGAATCGAAGCCGTGCTATCGACGTTCCAGAGAATCCGGAACTCGGCCACCGTACGCTCCCAAAGCGGAAGCGTCTGACCATCCAGTTTCTCTTTTTCTTCGGCGATGGCGTAATACGAAAGGGCCAGTCCGTAACGGGCGTCCCTGTCCAGGGGATTTTCATCTAGCGCTTTTGAAAAATTGACAACGGCACGGTCATAGTCGCCTATGCGCAAGGCATCGTTCCCGCGGGAAACCATATCGCCCCTGCAGGCAAAAAGAAAGAACGCCGAAACAAGGAGAGCGGCTATTTTCAGTGACCTACAAGCCATGTTATCAATATATAAAAATTCCTTGAAAAAGTCCTTTTGGAGTACGAAAAGTCCCGGAGGGGCTCCCTCCAGGACTTCCGTGATGTCAAAAGTATGGGGATAGGTTTTGCTTTTCAGGACATCACTTGTAATAGTAGGTCATGCCGTTGGCCAGTTCCACCGTACTCATGGAACCCACATCTACGGAGGATACGCTGGAACCGACGTCATTGCTGAACACAATCATGCTGCCCGAAACGCTGGGCTTAAAAGCCGCCTTGTTCGAGCCGTAGGCCGTGCCCGCCGTGAAGGAGACGGAGTTGCAGTTCACCATGCTTTCGGTCTGGCTCCCGAACCCGAGCAGGACACCTCCCGTCACAGAAATTCCAGAATCCGTATCGATAATGCCGCCGCTCATGTTGGTAGAGCAAGAACCGCTTGTGCTGCCACCCTGGCTTCCGGGCCTGCTTCCGCCTGGGCCACCGCCCATGCCACTGCCGGAACCCAGTTCCAGAATCACCACGCCGCCGCTCATCTTGACAGAGCCGTTGGCATCCAGCACGTCCACGTCGTTACCGGCGGCATAGAGGTAATGGTATCCGCCGTAGATTTCGATATACCCTACGGACTTGGAGGCCGCGCCCCCGCCACCAGGGCCACCCCGCTGGGAGCCGCTTGCGGTACTGCCGTCTGCGGAGCCTCCGGCTGCGTTCCAACCGTCGTCACTTGTAGTTACGGCCGTCTTTCCGCCCTTGGCGATAATGTACCAGCCTTCAAAACCCTCTACCGCCTTGGTCACGTTCACAATTCCGTTGTTAATCATGAGGGTAGAGTCCGCATGGACTCCGTCGTCACCGGCGGAAACGGTGGTTTCGCCGCCGTTGAAATAAACGTTCATGTTGGAATGGATGCCGTCGTCGCTTGCGGTCACGTTCACGATACCGGCGTTGATGTAAATCAGGTTGTCAGAAACGATTCCCTTGCCACTGGACTTGACCGTAATCTTGGGCGTAGAAACGGAATCGGCCAGAAGCAGGTAGTTGTAGGCCTGGATACCGTCGTCACCTGCGGTAATGTTGAACTCGCCTCCCGTAATGACAATCTTTCCCTTGGTATTGTCGGTCACGGAACCCTCATCCTCCCCTTCGTCACTCTTGATCCCGTCACCATTTGTAGCCTTGATCGTGTAGATACCGCCCTCGATATCCACAGAACCCTTGCCCTTGATGGCGTTGTTCTTGGCGGTCACATTCATGGTGGGCACATCCTTGATTCGCAAGTCGTTGGTGGTATGGATTCCATTGTTGTAATTGCCGGTCACCGTCAGTTTTCCGTTGCCCTTGAAGGTGATGTCGTCCTTGGCATAGATGGTTGCCGAAGTGGTATCTTCCTTAGCAGAACCATTCTTGGTGTATTTCCAGATGGTGGTGCGGGTAGAAGCGTCGGCAAGCTTGTTTTCTGTGCCATCTACCAGCATAAAGAACACCTTTTCGGCGCTCTGCACATAGAAGGGAGCTTCGGAGGCACTTGTCAAATCCAGGCTGTTCAGGTAGAGGTAAACCAGGGCATCTGTACTGGCGGCCACCACCACCTGGAAATTACTGGACTTGCCGGAGAGGTAGTAATTGCCGGCACAGCTGATGGTCGCCATTTTCTTGTCGTTGTCCACGGTAACACAGGAATTCCCGTCGTTTTCAACAGAAAGGCCCGACTCGCTAAAGGTGAGTTTCAGATCGCCCTCGGCTTCCTGGTAGGTGACCGCCTCAGTCACCACCTGCTCGATAACTTCTTGGCTAGAAGTCGGGTCGTAAACGTTGTCGTTTCCGGACGTGGCGGACTTGCCCGAAGCGCTGGACTTTCCGGCTACGGTGGCGGCACAATCGCTTGCATTTGTAGTCTGGGAGCCATCGCTGCAGACATAGACCGTCGTGGTCGTAGAATCGGAAACCCCGCTTGTGCATTCAGCTGCACTATTGACAACACTTCCGTCGTTGCAAGTATAGGTGGTCACCTCTTCAGTTGTGGCGATTCCGTCGTCTTCTGAAGCCGAAGTGGTGGTATTGTCGCTACAGGCCGCCAACAGGGCAGCTGATACGATAGAAATTGGACAAATGAGATTCTTGATATACATTTTAAGCTCCTTTCCTATAAAATTATTTAGAAAAGGAGCTTAATTGGGGCGTTTTTTTGACTTTTTTAAAAAACTGATTTTTTTATTCGGAACTTTTTGTTCCGTTCGCAACGAATGGTTCCAAAATATTCGAAAAGCAAAAGGCCCCCTCGCGGAGGCCTTTCAGTTTCTACAAGAAACAGATTACTTGGCAGCGAATTTCTTGGAAGCAGCCTTGACCTTGGGGTCGTTCTGGGCTTCCTTGATCTTCTGCTTGATGCCGTCCTCGATAGACTTCTTGAGCTTGGCGGCGAGGGCGGGGAAACGTTCTTCCAGAGAATCGCTAAATGCAGCAGGCTTTTTGGCAGGAGCGGCACCACCCTTGCGGCGGGCATCGGCGGGGCGCTTCTTCTTGGCACCAGCAGCCTTGGCGGCGGGAGCCTTCTTTTCCTGAGACTTTTCTTGGGATTTTGTTTCCTGAGGTTTGGTTTCTTGTGTTTTGACTTCGGTTTCTTCTGCCATAATGTACCTCTTGGAAAATGTTAACTTGACGGGCCAAAGATAGCATTTTTTCTTTGGAAATGCAAGTTAGGGGCTAAGGGATTAGGATTTAGATCTGTTATTTTCCAGCCAGTGATACAACATGGTGATGTCGGCGGGGCGCACTCCCGGGACCCTAGACGCCTGCCCGAGGGTCATGGGCTTCACGGCATTCAGGCGCTGGCGGCTTTCGATGCTGATAACCCCAACCTGCATAAAGTCCAGGTCGGCAGGGAGCTTCACGGACTCCATCTTTTTCTGTTCCTCAATTTCCTTGGACTGCCTCTCCAGGAAACCAGCGTAAATCTCTTCGGCATACAGGAACCACTGGTCCCGACGGGGAATGTTCCGCGCCGGAAGGGCGGTCTCGAACAGGCGTTCGGGGTCGATTCCCGGACGGCGGAGCACGTTTATCCAGCGGGTGCGGGTTTCGGCCAGAGCCTGGCCACCTTCGGAAAGGACCTGGTTCGCCTGTTCGGGCGAAGCGGACTCGGCGGTCAGGAACTCCCTAACCTCGCCCATCTGCTGCAGACGGCGTTGCCAGTCGGCGTAATCCCCGTCGGAAATCATGCCTATCTGGTGGGCCCGTTCCTTGAGGCGGGTCTCGGCGTTGTCGCTCCGGAGGAACAAGCGGTACTCGGCACGGCTGGTGAACATGCGGTAAGGTTCGTCCAGCAAGGTGGTGGTCAGGTCGTTAAGCATCACCCCCAGGTAACTGTCGGAACGGCCCAGAACAAAGGGCGGTTCATTCTTAACCTTGAGGGCAGCGTTGATGCCCGCCATTAGGCCCTGACCGGCAGCTTCTTCGTAGCCGCTAGTCCCACAGACCTGGCCTGCAAAGTAAAGCCCAGGCACGTTCTTGCATTCCAACGTGGGGTAAAGCTGGGTGGCATCTACGGAATCGTATTCCACCGCATAGCCAATCTGCAAGACTCGGGCGCGGGTAAGCCCCGGTATTGTGTGGATGGCAGCGAGCTGGATATCCGCCGGCAGGCTGGAACTGAAGCCGTTGATATACACGCGGCCGATGTCCGCCCGTTCCGGTTCAAGGAACAGCTGGTGGCCGTCCCGGTCGCCAAAGCGGTTGATCTTGTCTTCGATGCTGGGGCAATACCGCGGACCCTTGCCGTGAATGCGCCCGCTGAACATGGGGCTGTCCTTGAAACCGCTCCTCAAGATGTCGTGGGTCTTGATGTTGGTGCGAGTAATCCAGCAGACGCAGTCGTTACGAATAAACTTGTTTTTCGGGTCACCCCAGAAGTAATTCTCTTCGCGTCCTGGAACCGTTCCTGCCAGGTGGCGGTCGCTCATGGGCCAGGGGAATTCGTCCCCACGCTGGACTTCGCATTCGTCAAAGTCGATGGTATCCGGATCCAGGCGACTGGGAGTACCTGTCTTTAGCCTGCGAAGGCGGATCCCGTTCCGGGCGAGGCATTCCGAAAGCTTGTCGGCGCTGGGCTCCCCCACTCGCCCACCGATACTGGTTTCCAGCCCGGTGAACATCTTGGAGGCAAGGAAAGTCCCGCTGGTAATCACCAGGGAGCGGGTCACGTAGCGTTCGCCGTTCAAAAGGGTCAGTTCCAACCCACCGTCGGGCATACGCTCGAAGGCGGCAAGTTCCCCCTGGATTACGGAGAGACCAGGAAGACCCGTAATTACATCCCGTGCCACCTCGCTGTAATAGTTCATGTCGCACTGGGCACGAGGGCCCCAAACGGCTGGTCCCTTGCTCATGTTCAGCATGCGGAACTGAATTCCGGCCTTGTCGGTGAGTAGCCCCATCAGGCCGCCAAGAGCGTCGATGTCGCGAACGATCTGTCCTTTGGCCACCCCGCCTACGGCAGGGTTACAGCTCATGCGACCGATGGCGTTTATGTCCATGGTGAGCATGGCGGTCTTGACGCCCAGTTTCCAGGCGGCATGGGTCGCCTCGATGCCGGCATGGCCGCCACCGACGACAACGACGTCATATTCTGCGATAAGGGACATAAAATTTCACGTGTATGCAATTAGCCAGGCGTTGCGGGCTGGCGACTGAAGCCCGCTAGAAGGGGTAGCGAGTCGCGTAGCACGAGCGAGGGGAAGGCCTTCCCCTTTGGGGCAGGAGCATTACTTGTTGGCGGCGGGAGCTGCAGCAGGCTTAGCTTCGGCCTTAGCCGGTGCGGGCTGTGCGACAGCGGCGGAAGAAGCCGGAGCGTCCACCTTGGCCGTGTCAACGGCAGGGGCTTCCACCTTCCATTCCACGGGCTTGCCGTTCAAAAGTTCGGCGATTTCCTTCTTCAGGTCTTCCTTCTCGCGCTCAAAGGCGGCATAAAGCTTGTAAGAACCGTCGGGGTTCACCAGATAGACCTTGGGAACGTAGCCGTCGCTGTAAAGTTCACCGAACTGGCGGGATTCATCCCACAGCACGTCAAAGGCACCTTCGAACTTGGCATCGTCAGAGAAACGACGGATGCCGGACTTGTTGTTTCCACCGCTTGCGATAGCCACGGAGGTCAGGCCCTTGGGGTTGAATTCCTTGGCGATTTCCACCAGCTGGGGAGCGGCATGGGCGCAGTGTCCGCAGGTAGCGGAGAAGTAGAACATCAGCAGGGGCTTGCCGGCGTAGGCTTCCAGGTTTTCGGCCTTGGTAGAAATGCCCGTAGCCTTCACCTTGAAGTTAATCTTTGCAGGCATGCCGTTGGCAAGGGTTTCACCCTTCAGTTCGGCCACTTCGGCTTCCAGCTTTTTCTGTTCTTCTTGCTGTTTCTTGATAGCCTCTTCGCGGATGACCTTCATCTTTTCGTTGAAGCGCTCACCCACGGCCTTCAGGGAATCTTCGGGCAAGGTCATGGTCTTGGTAGTGTCGCGGACCTTGGCGGCAGATTCACGGACGCCCAGCACAAAGTAGTCGGCATCGAATTCCGTGTTGAACTGCTTACCGATAGACTGGAACTGAGCTCCGAACTGCATGCCAATCAGATAAGAGAATTTCTGGATGTCAGTCGTGGCATTTCCAAGAGTCACAGTCGCTTTCGTGGGAGCCGGAGCAGCTTCGATAGGCATCGCTTTTGTCACAGAATCCACGTAGGCGCGGATTTTCGCCTGGTCACCTCCAAAACCCGCCAAAGTAGCACTATCGGGTCTGGTCTTTTCCATGCGTTCGCGGGCAATTACAGAGAATCGGCTACCAACAGCCTGCATAGAATCTGCCGGCACCTGCATCTTGAATGTGGTATCCTTTTCGGACTTGATAAAGTCATAGACCGCTTGAACGACTACATCTTCGTGCAATTCCGAACCCACCTGGCGGGGAATCATGGTAAAGTTCTGGCCACCGAACTGGGCCCCCAGCATGTAGGCAAATTTCTGTTCGTCCGTGGAATTGGGACCGATAACAGCCTGCTTAGGCGTGCCCTGCATGTCACAGGCCGTCAGGGCCAAAGCACAAGCTCCAAGAGCAAAATATTTGGACTTCATCTTTATCAACCTCTTTTAGACTAAAAGTGGCAAAATGCCATTTCTCAATGCCAAATTTAGAAAAAAAGCAAAATACAGACAAAAAATCAACGGGATTTTTTTAGAAAAAAGAGGAAAAAACAAAAAATTCTATTATTTAAACGTGGAATTTTTAAGAACCTATCAGTTGGACATAATGCTCATTCTTACAGGGATCTGTGCGATGATTACCCTGTTGGTTTTTATATCCAAAAGCATTCCGCGCCGTCGTAAAACCGCAATGATCGTTTTTGAGTTTAGCGCCACATTATTGCTTATTGCCGACAGACTCGCTTACTTCTATCGCGGCGTCACGACTATACTCGGTTGGTGGATGGTCCGCATTTCTAATTTTTTTGTGTTTTTCCTAAGTCTTTGCATTCTGTATGGCGTAAACATGTACCTAAAGGACTTGTTTACTCACGAAGGAAAAATGGACAAGCCACCCACTCTCCTGAGGGTTACTAGCCTGTTATTGGTTATTGCATTTGTACTGTTGATTATTTCTCAATTTACGGGACTGTACTACTCCTTTGACACAGAAAATCGATACCAGCGTTCATCGGGAATGTTCATCTGTTTTGTATTTCCTATGCTTACGATGATTTTCATGATGGTAAGCATCGCCTATCACCGTAAATCCTTAAACAAAAGAATCTTCATCCCTCTATTCCTGTTTACCATCATTCCAATTATAGCCACCGTTATCCAGATATTCTCCTATGGAATTTCGCTGACCAACCTTACCACCGTGGGAATGGCGGCCATCATCTACATTTTCGCCTTACAAGATTTAAATGAATCTGTCAGACAGGCGCGTCAACACGAAATCGAACTATTGGGACACTACAATGAAGAACTCGAAAAAGCCGTAGAAGAAAGAACACAGGAACTAAAAGAAGCCAATCAAAAAGTAGAGAGTCTGTTATTAAATATCCTACCTAAGGATATTGCAGAGGAACTGGCAAAACATCCCAATAATACCATCGCTAAGGAATATCCAAACGCAACGGTTCTCTTTGCCGATATTGTAGGTTTTACAAAAATGAGCGACAAGATGTCAGCTCTGGAAACGGTTAAGCTGTTGAATACAATAGTTTCCATTGTCGATGAAATATCAAAACATGACGGAATAGAAAAAATAAAGACCATTGGAGATTCATATATGGCCGTCACAGGACTCAACCAGGATTCCTCTGGCAGTGTCACACAAATGGTTCATTTTGCAAAGCGACTTATCCACGACATTGAAATTTACAACAAAGAAGCAGATGCCCAAATTCAAATTCGAATTGGTATCAATACTGGAAGTCTCGTAGGCGGAGTCATAGGCAAAGCAAAATTTATTTACGATGTCTGGGGAGACACGGTAAATGTGGCCAGTCGTATGGAAAAATCAGGAGAGCCCATGCAAATACACATTACAGAGAAATCCTATTTGCAATGCCAAAATGATTTTCCCAACGCCCGGTGCGTAGTGATGGACATCAAGGGCAAGGGTCCTATGAAAACTTATTTTGTGTAGTTCCATACAAGGGGACAAGTCACATTTTTTACTACATTTACCCCCGAAATTATACGGCGGCAAACCCGCCAAAAAGGAATAAAAATGAAACTCTCCAAGTACTTTTACGTGACGCTCCGCGAAACGCCGAGCGATGCCACCATGCCCTCCCACATCTTTTTGATGCGCGGCGGTTACATCAAGCCCGTTTCTACCGGTATCTACTCCATGATGCCGATGGGTTTCCGCGTGATCCAGAAAATCGTGAACATCATCCGCGAAGAAATGAACAAGATCGGCGGTATCGAGGTCGATTTGCCGGTGGTGCAGACCGCCGAACTTTGGAGCGAATCTGGCCGTTACCAGGCCATCGGCGAAGAACTGCTGCGTTTCAAGGACCGCAACAACCACAACATGGTGCTCGCCATGACGCACGAAGAAGCCATGACCGACCTCGTGCGCTACGTGCTCAACAGCTACAAGCAGCTGCCGGTAATGCTCTACCAGTTCAAGACCAAGTACCGTGACGAAGCCCGTGCCCGCGGCGGCCTTATCCGCGTTCGCGAATTCCTGATGAAGGACGCCTACAGTTTCCACACCAGCCAAGAAGACCTGGACCGTCACTACCAGGAAGAATACGACGCCTACCTCCGCATCTACCGTCGCGTGGGCATTGAACCGGTGGTGGTGCAAAGCGATACGGGTATCATGGGCGGTAAGGTCGCTCACGAATTCATGCTCGACACTCCCAACGGCGAAGACTACTTGATTCTCTGCAAGAAGTGCGGCTACCAGGCCAACCGCGAAATCGCTAAGTTCCAACGCGTGCCGTTCAAGGGCGACGAAAACGCAGCCCTCGAAAAGGTCGCCACGCCGAACAGCGAAAGCATCGAAGAAATCACCAAGTTCCTGAACGTTCCGGCTGAATCCACCGCCAAGTGCGTGTTCTTCGACTTCGAAGGCAAGCTCATCACGGTCGTGGTTCCGGGCAACCTCGATGTTTCCGAAATCAAGCTTCACAACCTCCTGAAGGCGAAGGAACTTTACCCCGCCGAAGACAGCCTCATCAAGGCTTGCGGCATGGTTCCGGGCTTTGCTTCTCCGATCGGCGCACACGACACGCGCATCATCGTGGACGAAGCCATCGCCGATTCCTTCGACCTCGTGACGGGCGCAAACGAAGAAGGCTTCCACTTCAAGCATTGCAACCCGAAGCGCGACTTCCCGAAGTTCGAAGTGGCCGACATCGCCGAAGCGAGCGAAGTCTGCAAGTGCCCCTGCTGCGGTGAACTCCTCACCGAGACTCGCGGTATCGAAATGGGCAACATCTTCAAGCTCGGCACCAAGTTCTCCGAATCCATGGGCGCGAAGTTCCTCACCGCCGAAAAGACCACCGCTCCGGCCATCATGGGCTGCTACGGCATCGGCGTGGGCCGCTTGATGGCATCCGTCGTGGAAAACAGCCACGATGACTTCGGACCGATTTGGCCCAAGTCCATCGCCCCGTTCCAGGTGGAAATCGTCCCGATCGGCAAGGAAGCTGAACTTGTGGAACTCGCCGAAAAGTTCGAGAAGGAACTCGAAGCCGCCGGCATCGACGTGCTCGTGGACGACCGCGACGAACGCCCGGGCGTCAAATTCAAGGACGCCGACCTCTGGGGCTCCCCGGTGCGCATCGCCATCGGCAAGAAGGGCCTCGCGAACGGCGAAGTCGAATGGAAGTTCCGTAACGAAAAGGATTTCTCCATGGTCAAGGTCGAAGAGGTTGTGAAAAAGGCGAAGGAATATTTTGAGGTCTGAGGTCGCTACGCTTTGAGGTCGGTCGCTGCGCTCCCTTTGAGGTGTGAGCGACGCAGGTTATAAAATGTGAAGGATGGTTCTATGAGCAAGATTAAGGTCGCAACTTTGCAAGGCAAGTGGACAGGCGATTTCGATTCGAATAACGCCTGGTACGTGGAACAGGCCCGCGCCCTCAAGGGCATGGGCTACGACCTGGTCGTGTTGCCGGAACTCTTCCACACACCCTATTTCCCCTTCGAGGAGAACGCGGACTTTTTTGACCTCGCTATCGAAAAGAACCACCCGCTGGTTAGCCAATGGCAGGGCATCGCCAAAGAACTGAACGCCGTGGTGGTGTTCCCCTTCTTCGAGAAGCGCGCCCGCGGCATCTACCACAATTCCGCCTTCGTGTTCGAGCGCGACGGCAGCATTGCCGGCCTCTACCGCAAGAGCCACATTCCCGACGATCCCGCCTTCTACGAGAAGTATTACTTCATTCCGGGCGACACGGGTTTCGAGCCCATCAAGACAAGCGCAGGCACTTTGGGCGTGCTCATCTGCTGGGACCAGTGGTTCCCGGAAGCGGCCCGCATCATGAGCCTCAAGGGCGCAGACATGCTCATCTACCCCACCGCCATCGGCTGGATGGATAGCGAACCCGAGGAAATCTACCCGCGCCAGCAGGACAGCTGGACCACCGTCATGCGGGGCCACGCCATCGCCAACCGCACCTTCGTGATTGCAGCAAACCGTGGCGGCACCGAAGGCCACCTCACCTTCTGGGGCACAAGTTTTGTCGCCGCTCCCGACGGATACTTCATCGAAAAATGCGCGCCAGATTTTCTCGGTGTCTCTACCGTAGAAATCGACCTCGCCGAAACCGAAGAGAATCGCCGCTGGTGGCCGCACTTCCGCGACCGCCGCATCGACCTGTACGGGGATATCTTGAAGATTTGGGGCGAATAAGCTGCCCCACCTTTACGGCGATTTTTTTATGCGTTACACTGACGGCGCGATAAAAACGTGCCAACTCCCAGCGTCTTTCCCCCTCTCGACATATTTTTTATCGAGAAGTTGCTGGACAAGCTTATTGACGGCTGACTTCTGAATGCCTAGTTTCCGCTGGATTTCGGCGATTGTCAAAACAGGCTCGCTCTGCATCAGCCGAAGAATTTTACCGTAGTTCGGCGTGCGGAATTCGATACACTCTCCGTCATACCACCAAATGTTATCTCCACGCTTAGTGAGAAATTGAACATCGGCAGCAATTTCTTGCGCGATCATGTTGCGGAAATACTTGAGGAACGGGGCTATAGCATCAATCGTCGCGTTTGCCCCAGAACTGGGCGCACCCCCTACCTTCAAATCGGCAGCATGCAACGCTTCCAGATACTCGTCTTTCTTTCGACTGCGGACCACGACCATGGGGATATCGTGTCTGGCCAAGATGTAGTTGACGAGCAACCGAGCAATTCGGCCATTGCCGTCCTCGAACGGATGAATCCTGATATAGCGGTAGTGGAACAAAGCTGCCAGTTCTACAGGAGACAGTTTCCCTTCCTTTTCTGCACTATTGAACCAATCAACAAGATCCGTCATCAGCGCAGGAGTTTCCTCCGGGGAGGCATAAACAAACCGGTCTCCATACCGTGTAATGACACTGTTCGGGCGCGTCTTGTATTGCCCGGCGTGAACCACATACCCGACCTGAATCCCGCCAGGAAGTTCCTTATGAACGGAATAATCTTCGCGCAATAAAGTGCGGTGCAAACCCCTTATAAAGTTCTGGGTCAACGGAGTTTCCTTAATGCGGGACTCCGCCACCATCATCTTGAGCGACACCTCGCTCGCGACCATTTCCTGCACGCTCCGCACATTCGCTTCACCGATGACCTTCCCGAAAAGTAACAAGATTTCCGTCTGCCCGTAAGTGAGCGTGTTGCCCTCGATATGGTTGCTGTTGTAGTTGAAATCGATAGAAAAACGGCGGGCAAGGCGAGCCTTGTCCTCTTCCGAAAGCGGCTGGAGGGAACGCCAAGCGTCAAGGGCATTTTCTAAAGTCAGAATTTTCATGACCTTAAATATAATTAAAAAATCCGCAAAAAGGTAGTCTACAATCCACCTTTTAAGCAATTTTTATCAAAATTTTGCAAAAATAGCAATAAAAAAGGTGGTCAAACAACCACCTTTTCAAAAAAAACTTTCTATGAGATTTGAAGTTCTTTAATCAGGAACTACGCTTTTCCGGTATACTTGATCACCACTGTGATTAGACTCCCAGATTGCGTTTGATCCATTCGCATGGTGTAATTTTTGCCTTCAAGTGAAGCGGAACAATTGATTTCTGTATAGCCAAAACCGGCTACTGGCGTACTAGTACAACTCCACCCAAGACCACTAAGGGCTTGGGTCAAGCTTGCCACGGTCTCGTAGTTCATCGCATGACTACCCTTCCATTCCTTATTAGAAGAATTGGCAACACTAACGCAGGGGTCGAAACTTGCATAAAGGAATCCTGCCGGCAGTAGAGTTGGGCAAGCATCCAAGATGGCCAATTTTTGAACTTCATCTTGGGTCATGGCTCGTTCTGCCGCATCAAAGTTTCCGGAAAAGAACTCTGAGGCATAGGTAAACCGGAGCGTATCATTATAGACCTTCATATTGTCAAAATCGTTATTATTCAGGGAATAGATGTAGGATTCCTGGGTAAGGGCCTTTTTCTCGTAACCCATGGCGATAAGCTGTTGATCAAGGGCCTGTAGCTCCGCTAGTGGGAATTGTTGAGTAACTTCGCAGCCCCCTGCGAAAGTGGGTTGCCATGCAAGTGCAGAAGCAGGCAGTTTAGCCGTAGCCAAATCGCACTGCGAAGCATTTGCTTGTTGAGAATTACCCCCTTCACCTGACTGCGACGGATTACCGTCATTGCCAGAATCACTGCAAGCGGCAAAGAACAACGCCGTCGCCAAGGACAGAACAAGTGAAGCGTATTTCGTTTGATTTTTCATTGATGAACTCCTTTAGGACTGGATTACCTATCCTGAATTATTGTTTTTAATTTTGACCTTGGCGATTATCCATGCACTGTTCTTTCATCTTTTCGGCCACATGGTCCAAAATGTCGTTTGCACTTTCAGACAAGTGGCCCTTGAAGGAGGAACAGGTCAAATGCAGTTCTCCGGCCTCGCAGTCTACAAAATGGCGATACAGGGTTCCGCCACCACTTTCGCATGAACTCTCAAAATCCGCAAGGTCCTTTTCGCAATTCGTCACATCATTGCAGTTGTCCAATTTCGTGTGGTAAGTAACACCATCCTCACTCGCCGTCATAAAGAATGTCTGCAAAACGCTCTTTATTCCCTGCACACCAAAGTCCTGTCGATGAACACGGACATAGCAGGCAAAGTAGGGGTCATTTTCTTCGATAGTGAAATAGTCCTCGCCTACATCGGAGAATTTGACTTCGTACCAGTGGTCTGTGGAATCGATTTCAAAATCACCAATATCAGCAGGCTCACCCTGGACCAAAATTTTGATGGAATCCACCTTGCTTTCCATAATCGCCTTTTCGTCGGCGGATACTTCGGTGACGGCGTTCTCATCTGTGGTGCCGCCCGCAGTGGAGGTTTCCGAGCAGGCAACAACGCCCAACAGCAGGCCACATAACGCAAGCAAAAAGGCAATGTATCCAGACACCCTATTTTTCATCGCAGGTGTCTCCCAATTTTTCAGTCAGGGGGAACAGTTGCAAGTTCAGTCGCAGCACTTGTTCTACCTTGTCGTCTTTCAAGATGATTTCTTGAACCTGTTCGCGACATTTTCGCAGGATTTCCACAATCTTGCCGTATGCTTCGTTTGACACGCCCATGGTAATCCCGGAGACAAAGCGTTCCTCTACCGAAAAGCGGTCAATGGCGTCAACCGCAAAGACAGCCATCTGCTTGTTCATGGAGCGCACAGCCAAAGAAAGGGACTGTGTATCACCGGCAAGCAACTTATCCGCCTGCGAATAGGCGCCCTCCCCAGCCTTCTTGAGGATTCCCGAATCCACCTGGAACTTGATGGAATCCCCCACCTCCTTGGCAGAAACCTTGTGGACGCACTTATCCGCAATCTCTTTGGGCAACTTTCCCGGCATGGCTGGGGCCAATTCTCGCACTACGGGATGGACCCAGGAGTCGTAATACTTGTATGCCTCTGCACCGATAAGACTCACCTTGTTCGCGTCTGCAATGGATTGCATTTCGGCATAGGCGTAGCGTCTTTTTTCATCGGTCTTGGCCTGGGCATAGGCCACCATGTTGAAGAAGTAATCGCGTTCCATGCCAACAAACTTAAAGGCGTCCGCCACCTTGACGGTGGCTTTTTTCCCGAGGTTCGCCTTACCATCGCAAACCCGCTGCATGAATACCGGCGAAACAAAACCCGACATTCTCGAATAGTCGCGCCAGGAGAATGCGGAGATCCGCTTTTTCAGGTCATAATAATCCCGCAAAAAGCGCCTATAGTCTTGGTACATTAAGATGGAATTCATAGTTGTAAATCTATGCTACAGTATCCCAATTGTCAATATTTTTAATACAAAAAGTTCGTTTTTGATTTGATTTTCACTGTTTTTGCAAATATTTCAACAAATCAAAGAAATTTGAATACGCTTTGGATACACTTAGGAGCGTTGGCGAGGGTAAGTCGTCAAAAATGAACATTTTTTACGGAATGTTTTAACCTTTACCTATATTTGGGGCAATACAAGGATTTTACCATGACAAAAGCACTTTACCGCTACCCTGCAGAATGGGAAGAACAGGAAGCCACCTGGCTTGCCTTCCCCCACAACAAACTGAACTGGCACGGAGAACGTGGCGTCAAAATCCGCAAGTTCTACGTGGAGCTGATCCGCACCATCAGCGAGTTCCAGCCGGTAAACGTGCTGATTCCGAACAAAAAATTCTTAACTCTTGACGAGAAGTTCGCCGTGGCCGACAGGCCCTTCCCCGCAAGTTTCATCATCTGCAAGACCGACGATATCTGGATTCGGGACTACGGTCCGTTCTTCGTGAAGAAGGGCAAGGAAACCGTAATTTCAGAGACGGTCTTTAACGCCTGGGGCGCCAAGTTCCCGCCCTGGAAAAACGACAACCAGATTCCCGGGCGCATCGCAGACCTTCTGGAATACAAGAAGGGTGTGAGCGTCCCCTACATTTTCGAGGGCGGTGCCATCGAGGTGAACGGCGACGGTCTCGGCATGACCACCCTGGACTGCCTCGTGGGCAAGAACCGCAACAAGGAACAGGACCTGAGCGCGGTCATCAAGGCCATCTGCGAAATGCTTGGGCTCAAGGCCCTGCTGGTGCTCCCCAAGGGCCTTGTGGGCGACCACACCGACGGACACATCGACAACGTGGCCCGCTTCGTGGCTACTGACCGGGTGGTCATTCCGACGGCAAGCCCGAGGAGCGCCAACGGCAAATACCTGGAAGAGGCCCGCGCCGCCATTTTGGAATTCCTGAAACTCCACTACGACAAAAAAGCCAAAGTGGACACCATCCCGCTGCCGCCCCAGCGCAAGTTGCCCGACGGTCAGATTCTCCCGGCCAGCTACATGAATTTCATCTATGTGAACGGCGGGTTAATTTATCCAAAATACGGGTGTGCCGCCGACAAGGTGGCCGAAGAATATTTCCGCAAGGTGTACCCCAAAAGAAAGATTATCGGGCTAGACTGCCGTACCGTCATCGAAGAGGGCGGTAGCCTGCACTGCATGAGCAAGCACGAGAGTGCTTAATTCTAAAAGTTTCTGACAAGCTTTCTAATTGAGATAAAAACTGATACCGCTGGAAACGCCCCAGATAAGATTGCCATCCGTTGCTGTCAAGATAACACCAACGCTGTAATCCAGCCAACGAGTGATCCTGTAACCCACATTAAGGTAATTGCTGGTAATGGAGGGGACATTCAGGGATTCTCCTTCCACGTCCGGTTCTGGGGTATAGAAACTCACGTTATAGTTCAGGTAGAACTTGCTGAAATACAACGCCCAGAAAGCACCCATAAAAGGGCTAGTGTTAAATCGGTAATGATGGTCGCTTGAGCTATTGCACCCTGCCCGAACTGGGTCATACGAAAATTGGTCGTATTCATCTTCGTACCAACCCGTCTCGCAGTTTTCAAGGGTGTATTCCAGGACGCTGTACTGATGGAACAATCCCAGGAAGGCGCCAAGTTCCATATGGGATGTATTCACCCCCACGGTGCCGTGATGGTATAGGCCATCCTTGTAACCAACGCCTGTACCAATCATGAAGTGTCTACTCTTGTAAAACCAGTCTGCCTTGCCCGAAAAATCGTTACCGCCAATCTCGTAACGCCACTCATATTCTTTACCGTTACTGTAAAGGCCCTCCCTTATCACCACATTTTCATGGACGCTCTTGTTGACTTTGCCCGAAAAACGCCAGGAGGAGGAATGAGGTTTCTGTTCAGCGTTGGCCCCGTGAACTTCGGGAGCTTCAGAAGCGGTCATGCTGAAATCATAGACCCGAGTGACGGAACAACCCATAAGGAAAAATGGAATAAGCAATAAGCAGGCAAATGGAAAACGAATTCTAGGCATAAGTAAAAAAATTCTAGACAAAGTATTTTTTTACAGCGGCAAGCTCATCTGCCCTGTTTTCGGGTCTTTGACAGGTTCTGGCACGGGTTTTGCTTGCACGGCTTCGGTCACGGGTTTTGCAGCCAGTGACACATCAGGTGCTTCCGATGGTTTGACCGGTGCGGCCTGGGCGGCATTCTGACCTTCGTTCAGGCGTTCATCCAGCAGGTTTCTCGGCGTGGCTTTTGCCGCCTGCGTTGCGCCTTCGGCCTTTTTCGCGCGGGCGATGGCGTTCTTGGCCAGCTGATCCACAGCCTCGTTCCACTTGACTCCCGTGTGTGCCGCCACCTTCTCGAAACTCACCCGATGGACAAACGGGCGGCAGGCCTCCACGTATTTCTGGGCGATGGAGCTTTTGGCCTTCCACTCCCCCTTGGCCCAGCGCGCCACGCCCTCGTAGTCGTGGCAGATGACGGCAGTTTTATCATTGGCTTCTAGCCATTTCATGGCCTGGTAACTGGCCATGCATTCCCCATCGATATTGCGGCTTTCGGCATCGAACACAGTCACTCCGGAGCCGTGCGCAACTTCTTGATCGTTTTCCACCACGATAAAGCCCCAGCCCGCCTTGGGATACCCTTCCAAGAAGGATCCGTCCACGTAAATGCGGAGCCCCTTGGGCACGGGCGCAGAGATTCCATCGATCCAATTCTGGGCTTCGGCACGGCTTGGGAAAGCACGAAAAAGCACGCCCTTGACGCCGTGGGTCAATTGCTGGCATTCTTCCCAAGAAAGCACGATTTTTCCGCCATCTGGCGCCTTTATCGCGTAAAATTTCTGCTTGGCCATATGCCCAAATTTATATATTTTTGCCTGAATTAAATTTTGGAGACCCTTTGAAACCTTCGCCGTATTTTGCCGATCGGTTTAAGTTCTTTTTCAAGCGATTCGCTAGCCCCGCATCGCTCCGTCGGTGGTTCCTAAAACAGGCGGGCGAAGAATCAGATTCCTTCAGTTTCCCGGACATCTTGAAAAACCATCCCAAGACTTTGGTATTTTTGCCCCGAAAGTTCGAAGACGCGGTGGCTTTCTTGAGCCCCATGCCCAAGGAGTGGTTCAACAACGTTCATTTCTGCGCCCACGAGAGCCTCCAGGCCCTGATTTCGGCCAAGCGGAGCCACGCCTTCTATTTCAGCGACATGGAATGCCGCTTCGGGGAACCCGTATTCGAAGGTTTACAAGCAAAGATCGAGGCCTACCAGCCCGAAGTCTGTATTTACCTGGACGAGCCCTTCTTCCCGAGGCTTTACCTGGCCAAGAAGAGTGGCGCGCCCTGCCGTATCGGATTCAACAGCGAATCCCTTTACCCCTTCTTGAACCTGAGCCTGCACCCCGAACAGTCCTCGGAAGCTATGCTCATTGCCAAATACTACGGGGTAGCCTGATGTACAAGGGATCCCTCGGCAAGATAGAGAATGGCGGCTACGCGGATCTGCACCTGCACACCCGCCTTTCCGACGGCAACCTGTCGGTAGAGGAGCTGCTAACCCTCTGCAAGCGCCGTGGGCTCCGTTGTATATCCATCACCGACCACGACAACCTGGACAGCTACAAGTTAGCTGAAGGTCCCGCCAAGGAAATCGGGCTGGAAATCATCCCAGGAATCGAAATTTCTGCGGTCTGGCAAGGCAAGGACATCCACATTCTGGGCTACTTCTGCGACCCCACCAACCTGGCCCTGAACATGGAAATGGAAGACTTTACCAAGCAGAGGATTACCCGTGCAAAGGCAATCATCAAAAAACTGAATGCGCTTGGAATAGACATCACCTTTGAAAAGGTGAATTCCTACTGCAAGGGTAAGGTGATTGGACGCCCCCACATTGCCATGTCCCTGGTAGACGAAGAATACATCAGTAACTTCGCCGAAGCCTTCACCAAGTACCTTGGAGACGGCTGCGTAGCCTTTGTTGAAAAGAAAGGCCTGAACCCGCAACAAACCATCCGCCTTATCGAAAACGCCGGCGGCATCGCGGTGCTCGCCCACCCCTACAAGTCGGGCCTCAGCGACGAATTCATCGAGAACATGGTGGAATGGGGTATCCAGGGGATAGAAGTCTATAGCCCAGCCCAGAAGGGTGCCGTAGGCCGCAAATACAAAGAAATGGCCCAGCGTTTTGGGCTGGTGGGAACCGGCGGTTCTGATTTTCATACCGAAAGCAGCAACTACATGCCGGGTTGTATGAAAATGCCCTATTCCGTGGTCCAGGCCTTGCGGGAGAGGCGCGAAAAGTCTAGAGCGGAATGGTTCTAATGGCATCAAGACTCGCAAGGATCCTGCTTGCCGTAATGGCACTGCCGCTTGTGCTGCTGGCCCAGCCTGTGGAACCTAAAGCCTACACGCAGCCTAGCCCACAAGACACCCTGTGGGACTCCCCCGACGGCCCAGACCCTGCCGTTCGTGAAAACGACGCCGGCCGTTGGGTCATCGCTCTCAGGGAACTGATGGAGCGAACCTACGATGTGTCGGGCCAGAAGGCAGAATGGGTACTGGGAACATCTATTCTTGGAAACCCAGAACTGAACCCCACCGCTTTTGGCATGGGAAGCGTAAGCAGGCGCTTCCCTAGCAAGCTTGCAGGCCTTTACACCACCCGCCTGGGCTACGACGGATCAACCATAACGCTAAACGGCGAAAACGGAATACTTACCGAACTCAGGCACGGCATTCCCGTAGACACTCCCGTTACAGACCTAGCTTGGGAACGTGGCCCCTTCGACGGAAACGCACTACGACTAGACTTTAGGCGTATCATAACAGACTCCGTGGCCCTTGACTTTGGTATCCAGAGCCGTTCCAACAAGAACAGCAAGGAATACGAGTACCAAAACGTGACCCACTCCCCCTATTTTTCCATGGGCCGCGACTCCACTTCTATTCCCTTTGGCGGCAGGAACATCGCCATGAACAGCATTCACGTACAGCCCATGCTAACCTGGCGTTTCGGGTTCGGCAAGGCCTTCGTGAAGATGAACTACATGGACCTGTACAATGCGGACAATTCTACCCATCAGGTGATTCTCGACACCCTGGACAAGGCCAAGCGAACCTTCCAGACCGACCCCTACGGCATTTCTATCGAAAGCAGGGGCTACGGCGCAGGATTCGAGCTCTACCCCATCAGGAACCTGATTTTCAGCGCAGACATCTACTCGGGCACCCATGAAATCGAAGAGGATTCCCTGCCCCACCTGTACAAGAAGGACACTGTCTGGGTGGACACCTTGGATATTCAGCATACCGACAGCCTCTACTACGACACCCTGAGGGAGTACACCTACGAAACCCTGCTTGGTGATTTCGGCCTCCGTTACAACACGCTTTTCAATCCCGCAATCAAGATCCAGTACGAATTCCTGGACGGCTACGAATACTTCGAGGAATACCGCAAGCAATACCTGCAAGACCGAGAAGTCGGCTATTTGGAGCTGTCCGATACATTGGGATTCCTGCTGTTCCGCACCCAGGCTGGCCTACAGCGCAACAGTTCTATCACCGACGAAGAAGACTACGCCAAGGCCTACTCCGCCGATGCCACCCTACTGCTCCCCTTCCACTTTAGGGTCAACGGCTCTATCCGCAGGGACAACAAGTTCCCCGACATGAACCAGCTCGCCTTTATGGATGCAGGCCGCATCACCTTCCCCAATGAGAACCTGAATTACGAAAAGCGCAAGCGCAAGACGGTGAACATCGGCTGGTATTCCCGAGAAGTCTTCTACGGCCTGGGCATCCGCCACGAAAAGGTAAAATCGCCCATCAAGCAGCGCTGGGTTTCTGAAAACCTGGGAACAAAGGAAGAAGCATTCCAGTGGGTCAACCTGAAAAAAGCGGAAACCTGGGACTGGATGTTACAGACGGGATTTCGCTTGGGAAACTGGAAATTCTACCTAGAACGTGGACAAGTTCTTGATCGCAAATACAAACTTATCGATACGCCGGAACTTTACTACAAGGGAAGCATCCACTGGCAGAACCGTTTTGTAGAGAACCGCCTGGGTGTAAGCGTGCGCGTAGACTGGCAGTGGTTTGACCACCGTTACGACTGTACTATCAACGAGCTGGGCGAACCCGAACTGGAGCTGATGAAGCACTACCTAGCCCTGGATTTCGAAGCACGCATGCAGATTCTCTCCTTCGAGCTTTACAACCGCATCGAGAACTTCAATCACAGCATCTACATGCCGGAATCTGGCTACACCCCCGAAGGCCTTCGTTTTGCCTACGGCATTGTGTGGACGTTTAGGAATTAGGATTATCAAATGTCCGAAACACGCGCAAACGATTTTTCCCGATATTTCGAGCTAAAAAAACAACTAGAAGAAGCTAGCCGCCTTTACTACAAAGACGGTTATTCCCCCATGAGCGACCAGGACTTCGATTTTGGCCTCAAGGAAATGGAGGCTCTAGAAGCGAAGTATCCGGAATTGCGGGGAAACGCGTCGCTCACCCAACATGTAGGAAGCGACCTGACCAACGATTTCGTGAAGGTTTCTCATGCTGTTCCCATGCTGAGTATCGCCAACGTGTACAGCGCCGAAGAAATGGCGGAGTTTGTGAAAGCTGCGGAAGAGGGAATTGCTGGATTAGATTCTTCGACTCCGCTACACTCCGCTCAGGATGACAAGAAGGCGAAATGGATTTGCGAGCGTAAAATCGACGGAGTCTCCCTTTCTCTGGTATATGAGAACGGACGCTTGAAACAGGCGGCCACCCGCGGCGACGGAGCCCAGGGCGATGACGTGACGCTGAACGCACTCACCGTCGCAGACATTCCCGAAACTCTAGATGCAAAGAAACTGAAAATCGACCCGTCTGAAATCCCGCAGGGTACATTCGAAGTCCGTGGCGAAGTCTACATGGAACGCTCCGCCTTCGAGGAACTGAACGACCGATTCGTTTTAGAAGGCAAGAAAACATTCCAGAACCCCCGCAATACGGTTTCGGGTTCCCTAAAGCTCAAAAGCGTAGCCGAATGCAAGACCAGGCCCATGCGCTTTCTGGCCTACCACATCCCGCAAAGCAACAACAGCACCCACGAAGAGAACCTGCAACAGCTGAAAAAACTGGGGTTCCACACCAACGATTTCTGGACGGCAGAGAATGTCGATGAAATCATGAAGATTTCGGAGCAGATTGGCGAGAGCCGCGACAGCCTCCCCTTCGATATCGACGGCATGGTGGTAAAGCTGAACGACCTTGCTATGCAGCGAGCTCTGGGCACTACCAGCAAGAGCCCCCGATGGGCCATCGCCTACAAGTTCAAGGCCGAGCGAGCCTACACGCCGCTTCTTTCTGTAGAATTCCAGGTAGGCCGCACCGGTGCGGTGACACCTGTAGCAAACCTCGCACCCGTGCGTCTTGCGGGCACTACCGTCAAGCGCGCCACCCTCCACAACTTCGACGAAGTGGCCCGTCTGGACCTGCATTACGGAGACACCGTGGGCGTCGAGAAGGGTGGAGAAATCATCCCGAAAATTACCGATGTCAAGAAGGAACTTCGCCCCATTGGGGCAGAGCCGGTCATTGCCCCCACGAAGTGCCCCGAATGCGGCGAACCCCTCACCCATGTAGATGGCGAAGTCATTCTCCGCTGCGAAAACATGCACTGCGCAGCACAGGTGCAATGCCTGTTCGAGCATTTCGTGAGCCGCGAGGCCATGAACATCGAGAATCTGGGCCCTTCGCTCATCGCAAGCCTTATCGCCACAGGGAAAATCAAGCGGATTCCCGACCTTTACCGCCTCACGCTAGAAGACCTGGAATCCCAGGAACGCATGGCCAAGAAAAGCGCCAAAAACGTCTTTGACGCCATCGCCGCCTCCAAGGAACGGAGTCTGGAAAACCTGCTCCACGGTCTCGGCATCCGTTTTGTAGGCCGCACCAGCGCAAGGAACATCGCCAAGCATTTCCGCACTCTTGAAAAAATCCGCACGGCTACCGTCGAAGATTTGCAGAATGTGACCGACGTGGGCGAACGCATCGGAAAGTCCGTCTATGACTTTTTCCACACGGAACGCTACACCCAGGAAATCGACGAACTGATTGAACTAGGCTGCCCCACGGAATTCAAGGGTGTCGTGAAGACGCTTTTCCAGGGGCAGACCGCCGTCATTACGGGAACGCTCCCGACCATGGACCGGGACGAGGCCCGCAAGCTTATCGAAGAGAACGGCGGCAAGGTCGCAGGCTCCGTCAGCAAGAAGACCAGCTGGGTTTTGGCAGGCGAAGCCGCCGGCAGTAAACTCACCAAGGCCAACGAACTGGGAATTCCCGTGCACGACGAAGCTTGGCTCCTGGAGCAAATCGCCGCGGCAGATTCCGACGCAGGTAGCGATAGCGGCAATAACGGCGATGACTCCGCTAACGATTCGACAAGCATCGAAAAAGAAAAGCCCGCTGCACAGGGCAACGGGCAACTGAGCTTGTTCTAAAAACTATTCCCGAACAGCGCCCACTTCAGAGGCGTTCACCACACGAATTTCGATACGGCGGTTGGCCTTGCGGCCCGCCTCGGTGGAATTGTCCGCCTTGGGCCTGCTGGGGCCATAACCTACGGCCGTCACCCGGTCCGGAGAAATTCCCTTCTTGATCATGTAGGCGCGCACGCTGGCGGCCCGTTCTTCAGAAAGTGTCTGGTTCAGCTCGTCGCTACCTTCGGAACTGGTGTGACCCTCGATTTCCACCTTGGCCTTGGTATTGCGCTTCAAGCCTTCGATGGCCGTATTCAACGTCTTGAGGGAACTGGGCACCAGTTCGGCGCTTCCGGCCTTGAAGGTCACGCCCGTCAGTTCGGCGCGGGTGTCGTCGAACACCACCGTCACGCCGCCGGTACTGGCCGTCAAGGAAACGTAGGGGGTTTCACCGCACTCGAAGGGGCCTGTCAGGCTTTCACAGAGAATCTTGTAGGAATCTTCGCGAGGAATATGGAAACTGGCCTCACCGTAGGTATCCGTGGTCACCTTGATCTTGTTCTTGGGTTTCTTGATGCCCACGAAGGTCAATGTCTTCTTGGCGTGAGGAACATCATCATCGTTCACGTAGGTAATGTTCAGCACCGCATGAGTCTTGTTGGGGGCCAAATCTTTAGCAAAGGCGGAAGGCACAATCAACACAGATGCCAAAGCCACAGTCATGGCCAAGCGAAATCCGTTCATTTTAAACTCCTAGAAAAACCAATCCTCATCCCGGAAGTCAATGAACATTCCAGGAATTGGCGTAAATATACATTTTGATTGCTATATTTGGCACACCATGAGCGAGAACTACAAGTACGGTTTTGTCACAGATATCGAGAACGAGGCCTTCGAGAAGGGCTTGAACGAAGATGTCATCCGGAGAGCCTCCAAGCTCCGCGGCGAACCGCAGTTCATGCTCGATTTCCGACTGAAAGCGTATGAAAAACTCCAGACCATGGAGCAGCCCAATTGGGGCGAGTTGCATTTTGCTCCAGTCGATTTGCAGGACATCGTCTATTACTCCGCCCCGAAGACCAAGAAGAGCCACGAAAAGATTGAAGACGTGGACCCGGAACTCCTGGCCACCTTCGAAAAGCTGGGCATTCCGCTGGACGAACAGAAGCGCCTGGCGAACGTAGCCGTGGACGCAGTCTTTGACTCGGTGAGCATTTACACCAGCCACAAGCGCAAGCTCATGGAAATGGGCATTCTGTTCTGCAGCATCAGCGACGCCATCAAGGAATACCCCGAACTCATCGAGGAGTTCCTGGGAAGCGTGGTGCCCGCAGGCGACAACTACTTTGCGGCTTTGAACAGCGCCGTCTTTGGCGACGGAAGTTTCGTCTATATTCCGCCCGGAGTCAAGTGCCCCATGGACCTTTCCACCTACTTCCGCATCAACAACAAGGAAGCAGGCCAGTTCGAACGCACCTTGATCATCGCTGATGAAGGTGCGAGCGTGAGCTACCTGGAAGGCTGCACCGCACCGGAATTCAGCAGCAAGCAGCTGCACAGCGCGATTGTAGAACTTGTTGCCAAAGACAACGCTAGCATCAAGTATTCCACCGTACAAAACTGGTACGCGGGCGACCGCGAAACGGGCGCCGGCGGAGTCTATAACTTTGTCACCAAACGCGGAAAGTGCGCGGGCAAGAACAGCCGAATCAGTTGGACGCAGGTCGAAACGGGCTCCGCCATCACGTGGAAGTACCCGAGCTGCGTACTGCTGGGCGACAACTCCGTCGGAGAATTCTACAGCGTGGCCCTCACCAACGGGCACATGCAGGCCGATACCGGCACCAAGATGATCCACATCGGCAAGAAGGGCATCAGCGCCGACTACAGCAGCAATGCCTACCGCGGCGAAGTGAGCATCCGCAAGTCGGCCGCGGGAGCCCGGAACTACACCCAGTGCGACAGCATGCTGGTGGGCGACAAGAGTGCTGCCCACACATTCCCCTACATCACTGTCGCAAACGCCAGTTCCACCACGGAACACGAAGCGACGACCAGCCGCATCAGCGAAGACCAGCTGTTCTATTTCGAAAGCCGCGGCATCAAACGCGAAGATGCCATTCAGGCGATGGTGGGCGGTTTCTGCAAAGACGTGTTCAAGGAACTCCCGGGCGAATTCGCTACGGAAGCAAGACAACTGCTGACCTTGAAACTCGAACACAGCGTCGGGTAAGGCGCTTACAAAAACATTCCTTTTTCCTTATTTCGGCTTTTTGATAAATTTTGCCAAATCGTTTTCCACAAAAAACGGTGTGAAATCCGCATAAAATAAGCTATCTTTGGGCGCAAAAAAGGGGATTCCATGAGCAAGAGAAGAATCGTCATTACCGGCATCGGTGCCGTAACTCCCGTCGGAAAGAATGTAGCCGACATGTGGCAATCCATCAAGCAGGGCAAGAGCGGTATCGCCCCCATTACCCTTTTTGACGCCTCCAATTGCTCCGTAAAAATCGCTGCCGAAATCAAGGATTTCAAGCCCGAAGAACACGGAATCGACCCCAAGGAAGCCCGCCGCATGGCCCGCTTCACCCAGTTCCTGGTAGGAGCCGCCAACGAAGCCGTCAAGGACGCGGACCTTAGCCGCGAACAGCTGGCCGAAGACACCACGGGAATCGTGGCCGGAAACGGCCTTTCGGGAATGGATGTGCTTGACGAGACCTACAACAAGTACATCGAAGGCGGCAAGCGGAGGGTTTCACCTCTCGCCATGCCGGAACTGATTCCCAACGAAGCCTGCGCCAACGTTTCCATCGCTCTGGGCATCACGGGTCTTGCCCATACGGTGTGCACCGCCTGTGCCTCCGGCACCGACGCCATCGGGGTCGCCCTAGATTCCATCCGGTCCGGCCGTCTGGACGTGTGCCTGGCGGGCGGTTCCGAAAGCGGCATTACGGAATATTCCATCAAGAGCTTTGCGGGCATGCACGCCCTTACCGACAAGTTCAACGACGACCCCTCGAAGGCGTCCCGCCCATTCGACAAAGACCGTAGCGGCTTTGTCATGGGCGAAGGCGGTGCCGTGATGGTCCTGGAAGAGTTGGAACACGCCAAGGCCCGCGGGGCAAAAATCTACGCGGAACTGGCCGGCTACGGCGCCTCTGCCGACGCCTACCACATTACCAGCCCCCGCCCGGGTGGAGAGACCTGCGCAAAGGCCATGAGCCGCGCCCTGAAAGATGCGGATATTGGGCCCACCGACGTGGACTACTACAACGCCCACGGCACATCCACCCACTTAAACGACATTACCGAAACCGAGATGCTGAAAATCGTGCTGGGTGAACACGCCTACAAGATCAAGGTTTCCAGCACCAAGAGCATGACCGGCCACTGTGTAGGCGCCGCAGGCGTCATCGAGGCCATAATCTCCACCCTCGCCATCCGCGACTCCTTCTACCCCGCCACCCTGAACCTGGACAATCCCGACGAGGGCTGTGACCTGGATTACGTGCCGAAGGTAGGCGTCGAAGGCAATATCGACGTGGCCGTTTCCGCATCCCTCGGTTTTGGCGGTCACAACGGCGTAGTCGTCATCAAGAAATTTAATGGCTAACAAGCCAAATCAAAAAAGGAAGTGTAATGATCATCCAACCCATGATTCGTAGCAACATGTGCATCAACGCCCACCCCAAGGGCTGCGCTGCCGACGTCGTTCGTCAAATCAAGTATGTGCAAAAGAAAAAGGCCGAAAGGGGTAACCTCAAGGGTGAACCCAAGACCGTTCTGGTAGTGGGATGCTCCACCGGTTACGGGCTTGCCAGCCGCATTTCTGCCGCCTTTGAATACGGTGCCGACACCATCGGCATTTCCTTCGAAAAAGAAGGCTCCGAACAAAAGTCCGGCACGCCGGGCTGGTACAACAACATGGCCTTCGACCGCGAAGCCAAGGCCGCAGGCCTCCAGTCCGTCACTTTCAACGGCGACGCCTTCTCCCACGACATGCGTAAGAAGGTCATCGAAACCGTGAAGCAGATGGGCAAGAAGATCGACCTGATTATCTACAGCGTGGCCTCTGCCGTCCGAGTGGATCCGGACACGGGCGTCATGTACCGCAGCGTGCTGAAGCCCATCGGAGAGACCTTCTCCGGCGAGACCATCGACTGCATGACCGGCAAGATCAGCACCATCAGTGCCGAGCCCGCCACCGCCGAAGAAGCGGAAAACTCCGTGAAGGTCATGGGCGGTGAGGACTGGGCTCTCTGGATTCGCCAGCTGGCCGCCGCAGGCGTCCTTGCCGAAGGCGTAAAGACGGTGGCCTACTCCTACATCGGACCGAGCCTTTCCCACCCCATCTACCGCGACGGCACCATCGGCGGCGCCAAGAAACACCTGGAAAAGACCGCCAAGGAACTCCACGCCGAACTCCAGGCAAGTCTCAAGGGCGAAGCCTACGTGTCCGTGAACAAGGGCCTGGTGACACGCTCCAGCGCCGTCATCCCCATTATCCCGCTGTACCTGTCCGTGCTGTTCAAGGTCATGAAGGAGCAGGGCACCCACGAAGGCTGCATCGAGCAGATGGAACGCCTGTTTGCCGAACGCCTTTACACCGGCTCTGCCGTGCCTACCGACGAGAACCATCTTATCCGAATCGACGACCTCGAAATGGATCCCAAGGTCCAGGAAGAAGTCAAAAAACGCATGGCCACCATCACCCAGGAAAACTTCGCCCAGGTAGGCGACCTGGAAGGATACCGCCACGACTTTTTGGCCACCAACGGTTTCGACGTAGAAGGTGTGGACTACAACGCCGACGTAGCCACCATGGCGACGATCTAGGCTAGGGCCTAGGAACTAGGGTCTAGGATCTAGTGTAATGCTAATGTCCGATCTCGGTCGGGCATTTTCATTTTACCGCTTTTTTGTATCTTTAGAGGGAACAAAGTAGCACAGGAGCATAGTATGTCCGATTGGCTGTTCAAATCATGGATCAAGGTTTCCGTCGTGACGGTCATCCTTTTCTTTTTCTACCACCTTTTCATCTCCCTGAAACTGGAACAGGAAGATTGCAAGAACAATTCCAACGACCAGGAGTAGGTTTTTATAATGGAACAGAACAAGGACATTGCCGACATCCAGGCCGCCGAAGCAGTATTCCACAAGAAGAAAAAGTTCATTTTGTGCTACCACAGCTTTAGCGTCATGAATTTCAAGAAGGCCCGTGTGCAAATCCGCAAGATTGCAGAAGCCGCAGGCTCCCCCATCAGCATCGCCGTGGTGCCCGCCTTTGGCGCCGCTCCGGAATCGGAAGCCGAAGAATTCCGTGAAGAACTGGAAAAGTTCGTGCAGGAAGGCTACGAAATCATGCTCCACGGGGCACGTCACCGTGCAGACCTTTCCCTGAAGCGCAGCCTCCAGGGCAAGCTCGCCCTGCTGATTTCCAACAACGAGGCCGAATTTGCTGGTCTGAACGAACGGCTCACCCAGGCGCTCCTCAAGCGTAGCCTCGCCCTGTGGAAAGCCCACGGCACAGGCAAGCCCTCTGGATTCATTCCGCCCATCTGGTTCGGGAACAAGTTCCTCAAGCAGCAGGCCCTGGAAATCTTCGACTACTACGAAGACTATCACGGCATCTACAAGAAGATCGGCGACAAGATCAAGAAAACCTATTCCAAGACCCTCAGCTTTTCCATTATTCCAAACGCGCTCCTAGGTCTTGCCCAGACCTACGCCTGCCTCCGGATGCTCCTGCCGGGCGGCACCCACCGTCTGGTGTTCCACGAAAAGGATTTCAGGACCATCGGCGAGAAGCGCATCTTGAACATGGTGCGCTACACCTCCACCATGCGTGAAAAAATCATGTACAAGGATCTGTAAGGTCAGAATCTCGGGAATCAAGATATGATGCTCAACAAGTTTCTCTCCCGGACGGAATACAGTTCTTACGACGACCTTTACAAGAACTTCAAGATTTCCATTCCGGAAAATTTCAATTTTGCCTACGATGTGGTAGATGAATACGCCAAGGAAGAACCCAAGCGCGAAGCCCTGGTCTGGTGTGACGACGAAGACGAGAGCCACATCTTTACCTTCAAGGACCTGTCGCTAGCCTCCCAGCGCACGGCCAACTTCTTGGTAGAACAGGGAATCGTCAAGGGCGACCGGGTGATGCTCATCCTCCGCCGCCGTTACGAATTCTGGTTTTTCCTCTTGGCACTGCACCGCATTGGCGCCATCGCCATCCCGGCCACCAACATGCTGGCCGCCGAAGACCTGGAATACCGTTTCAAGGCTGCCGACGTAAAGATGGTGGTGACCTACGACGAGCCCACCCTCCAAAAAGAAGTGGACAAGGCCAAGTCCAAGTGCCCCTCCGTAGAAAAGCTGGTGACCGTGGGCCAGACCGCCCGCCAGAACTGGATCAGTTTCTACGACGACTACGAAATCTTCCCGGCCAGTTTCCCACGGCCCACGGGAGATGCAGCCACCCATAATGACGACATCATGGTGGTGTATTTCACCAGCGGCACAAGTTCCAACCCCAAGATGGTGGCCCACACCTACACCTACCCTCTGGGACACATCGTCACCGCCAAGTACTGGCAGCACGTGATTGAGGGAGGCCGCCACCTGACGGTTGCCGAAACCGGCTGGGCCAAGGCCCTCTGGGGAAAAATCTACGGCCAGTGGATTGCAGGCTCTGCCGTGTTCACCTACGACATGAAGGTGTTCATCCCGGGAAAACTCCTGGAAAAGATGGCCGAATACAAGGTCACTACCTTCTGCGCACCGCCTACAGTATATCGCTACATCCTGCACCACGGCCTTTCCAAGTACGACCTTTCCAGCCTCAAGTACTGCACCACCGCAGGCGAGGCGCTGAACCTGGACATCTACAACCAGTTCTTTGAACAGACGGGCATCCGCCTTCAAGAAGGTTACGGCCAGACGGAACTGACCCTTACCACCGGAAACTTCGGCTGGGATATCCCGAAGCCCGGCTCCATCGGCAAGCCTTCGCCGGGCTACCGCATGGAAATCGTCAACGCCGAAGGCGAACCCTGCGGTGTAGATGAAGTGGGCGAACTGATTATCCAGATTGACCAGGGCAAGCCCTTCGGCATGTTCGGCGGTTACTACCGCGACGAGGAACGTACGGAGAAAGTTTTCGCAGGCGGAGTTTACCATACCGGCGACACCGCCACCCGGGACAAGGACGGTTATTTCTGGTTCGTGGGCCGCACCGACGACCTGATCAAGAGCTCCGGATACCGTATCAGCCCCTTCGAAGTGGAAGAAGTGCTCCACAAGCACCCCGCCGTGCTGGAAGTGGCCGTCACGGGCATCGAGGACAAGGACCGTGGCCAAGCCGTGAAAGCCACCATCGTGCTCCAGAAGGGCTACGAGGCCTCCAAGGAACTGTCCAAGGAAATCCAACTTTTCGCAAAGAAGATTGCCGCCAGCTACAAGAGCCCACGCATTATCGACTTCGTGACGGAGCTGCCCAAGACCATCAGCGGAAAGATCCGCCGTGCCACCATCCGCGACAAGGATGCTTCGGCCGCTGCGACAGAAAATGCCGAAGCCCAGGCTGGCGAAATCACCGAAACTTCGTCCGAAAAATCGGAAAGCTAACGGCATTCCCGGAGGTCTGTCATGAACAATCGCGTCCTCAACATCCTCGTTCCGGGAATCGGCCTCCCCCTTTCCCTGGGTACCGTCTATAACTACTCCCAGTACTCCGTCAACATCATGGAGTGCTTCGGCATTTCTAAGTTCCAGGCGGACATCGGGTTCACCCTGATTATCTTCTTCCTGGGGATGTGCGCCGCTACCTTCGGGCGCATGGTGGAACTGAACCCGAAACGGATGTCGGTGGTTTCCACCACGTTATTCGCCATCGGCATGTTCACCCTCTTTGCCGCCACCAAGTTCGGCATACTCCCGCTGTACTACATCGGCTGCTCCTTCATGGGTGCGGGCACAGGCATCGGCTACGTGTGCCCCATCAAGCAGTTGCTTTCCAACTTCAGTGACCACAAGGGCCTGGCCTCGGGCCTTGCCATCACGGGCTTTGGGGCAGGCAAGTTCGTGGCCGCCCCCGCTATCGAGTACCTGCTGGCAAACTTTGAACTGCCCTATCTGTTCCTGATTCTCGGATGCGCCTTCCTGACGGTCATGTCCGTATGTTCCTGGCTGTTCAGGCCCAATCCCGCCTTTATCATGACCAAGAAGACGGCCATTCCCTTCAAGGACCTGGTCCACACCAAATTCCTCACCATGGAATACGTGTCCATCTGGGTCATGTTCTGCATCAACATTTCTTGCGGGCTCGCCCTGATTGCCCAGGAAAAGAGCCTGCTGAAATACCTGGGATTCAAGGAAATCGCCCTCATCATGGCCCTTACCGCCGTGTTCAACGTGCTGGGCCGTTTCGGCATGAGCACTCTTTCTGACTACATCGGCCGAAAGGGCGCCTACCACTATGTTTGCTCCCTCAGTATTTTGGCGGCATTCCTCTGCTATACCGAGCAGGCATGGCTTGCCATTTGCGGCATCATGATGGTGGAATTCGCCTACGGTGGAAACTTCTCCGTGCTGCCGAGCCTTTTGGCCAAGCGCTTCGGAACCTCCTGCGTTTCCACGGTTCACGCCATGACACTATCCGGCTGGGGAATCGCAGGCATCATCGGCCCTACCCTCGGAAACATCTTTACAGGAAACAACCTGTTCCTGGTGCTGGGCGGGCTTTACCTGTTCGGGTTCACCATGATGGAAATCTTCGTGAAGAAGGATTCCCACCAGGAGATTAAGGGTGTGTAAAAGGAGATGCCCGACCAAGTCGGGCATGACAACGCCAACGATAAATCCTATAGGCTCTTGAAAACTTTCCTGGCGGCATCGACGGTTCGGTCGATGTCGTTTTCCGTATGGGCGGCACTCACGAAGATGGCTTCGAACTGGCTTGGTGCCAGGTAGATTCCCTGGTCTAGCATTCCCAAGAAATACCTGCGGAACAGTTCCAAATCGGACTTTTGCACGTCGGCAAAACACGTAACCGGGCCTTCGGTAAAGAAGATACAGCCCATGGAACCCACCTGGTTTGCAGAAATGGTGACCCCTGCAGAGGCGGCTGCGTCCCTGAGGCCGTCGAGAAGGCGCTTGGTCATGGCTTCGGCGTGAACATAATATTCCGGATGACTATGCAGTTCACGCATAGTGGAAAGTCCTGCCGCCATGGCCACCGGATTCCCTGAAAGGGTTCCCGCCTGGTAGATTCCGCCCAAGGGGGCAATCTGCTGCATCACGTCCAGTCGACCACCGTAGGCGCCTACCGGCATGCCTCCGCCGATAATCTTTCCGAAGGTGGTCAGGTCCGGCTTGATGCCGTACAGTCCCTGGGCGCAGTGGATTCCTACACGGAATCCCGTCATCACCTCATCTACAATCAAAAGGGCGCCGTGTTTCTTGGTCTCTTCGGAAAGGGCCTGCAGGAATTCCGGCTTGGCAGGCACTACCCCCATGTTCCCGGCCACAGGCTCCACGATCACTCCGGCGATTTCGTCGCCAATCTTGTCGAACAGTTCCCGAACACCGGCAACATCGTTGTACTGTAGCGTCAAGGTGTACTTGGCCAGGTCAGCAGGCACGCCCTTGCTGCTGGGCTTGCCCGTGGTGAGCATTCCCGAGCCCGCCTTGATGAGCAAGCTATCGCTATGGCCGTGGTAACAGCCCTCGAACTTCACAATCTTGTCGCGGCCGGTAAACCCACGTGCCGCTCGGATGGCACTCATGGTGGCCTCGGTCCCGCTGTTCACCATGCGGATCATCTCCACGCTGGGCACAAGGCTCATCACCAGTTTTGCCAGTTCCGATTCCAGGCCGCAAGGAGCCCCAAAGCTAAGACCGTCCTGGGCAGTTTCTGCCACCGCCTTGATAACCGCGTCGTGGGCGTGTCCCAAAAGCATGGGGCCCCAGCTGCCCACGTAGTCAATGTAGTCGTTTCCGTCCACATCGTAGATGTGGCTTCCCTTGGCGCGGGCAATAAAAGGAGGTGTGGACCCCACGTTGCTGTATGCACGGACGGGGCTGTTCACGCCACCAGGCATCAAGGTCTTGGCTTCTGCAAATAACTTTTCACTGAGATTGTGATTCATATCCCTCAAAATAGAAAATCCGACCCAAGGGCCGGACTTTCCACTAATTTAGTTAGGCAGGGATTATTTGAGGCCCTTTTCCATCTCTGCCCACATTTCCTCTGTTTCCTTGCAGGACTTTTCTGCATCGGCCTTCAAGGTTTCCACAGTCTGGTCTCCCTTGGGGTAAACAAACTCTTTGCCATTTGTTGTATCTACAGCAGGGCCTTCCATGGTATGGACAATGCTGTCACCCCGGACAATCCAAACAGCCGTGGTGGTTTCGCCGTACACGGTCACCTGAGTCACGGAACTGTCAGTGGCGGTCACGGTGCAGCTTTCATCACCACCGTTGGCGGCAGAAGAGGAAGAATCATCGCTGCAGGCGGCAAAGTAGGCTGCGGTGCCAAGAGCGGCAAGAATCATGAGCTTTTTCATTTTTATCTCCATTGATGTTTATGTGTCCAGGCACAATAATAATTAAAAAAGCCCAGCCCGAAGGCTGGACTTTTTTAAGCATATCCGTTTTTTAAACGATTACTTGGCTGCATTCTTGTCTTCTTCGTACATCTTGATTGCAGTTTCGCAACCCTTCTTGGCAAATTCTTCAACGAATTTGAGGTCTTCACCTTCGACGAGAGGACTCATCGTCGTGGAATCCGCAGTTACAATCTTGAGAGAATCGCCCACGATAGTATAAACGTCTGTGGTCTTCTTGCCTTCGATGTCCCATTCGGTGACAACGGACTCGCCTTCCACCTTCACTTCACAACTGAAGGTTCCAGCCTTGGCAGAAGAGGAATCGTCATCGCCACAGGCGGTGAAGAGAGCAGCAGCGCCGAGAGCGGCAACAAGCATGAGTTTTTTCATTTTTTTCTCCATTGAACGCAAATAAATTTGCTTTGTTAAAATGTTGTAATCAATCTATATTTTTTTTTGCATTAATATCAAATCAACACAAAAAAAAACCGTAAAAAGAAAGTTACAACAATCCCTTCTCCAGAGCTTCCTTGGCGTGGTAAGTGATGATAATGTCGGCGCCCGCCCGCTTGAAGGCCAACAGGTTTTCGCGAATGATGGCATCTTCGTCGATAAGGCCAAGGTTTGCAGCGGCCTTTACCATGGCGTATTCACCGCTTACATTGTAAACTGCCACCGGCACATCGCTGATTTCAGAAGTCTGGCGAAGCACATCCAAGAAGGCCAGACCGGGCTTCACCATCACTACATCGGCACCTTCTTCCAAATCCAGCTCTATTTCCCGCAAGGCCTCACGACCATTACGCACGTCCATCTGGTAGCCCTTGCGGTTGCCACACTGCGGGGCCGAACCGGCCGCCTCACGGAACGGTCCGTAGTAGGCGCTGGCAAATTTCGCGCTGTAAGACATGATCGGCGTGTTCTTGAAACCGTTCTCGTCCAGTTTTTCGCGGATAGCCGCCACGCGGCCATCCATCATATCGCTGGGAGCCACCATGTCGGCTCCTGCCACCGCATGGGAAAGTGCGGTTTTCGCCAAAAGTTCCAAAGTAGCGTCGTTATCCACTTCGCCGTCCTTCAAGATGCCGCAATGACCGTGGCTCATGTATTCGCACAGGCATACGTCGGTAATGATGTAGAGTTCCGGGAACCTGGCCTTCAGGGCGCGGACCGCGCGCTGGATAATACCGTCATCGTCGTAGGCGGAGCTCGCCATTTCGTCTTTCATGTCGGGAATGCCGAACAGCAAGATAGACTTGAGTCCAAGGGCCGCATAACCGTCCACCTCTTTCAGCAGTTCGTCGATAGAAAAACGGAACTGTCCCGGCATAGACGGAATTTCTTCCTTGATTCCCGAACCTTCCTTTACAAACAGAGGGTACACCAGGGATGCCGGATTCACGGCAGTTTCGGCAACCATGTTTCTGATAGTTTCGTTCTTGCGCAAGCGACGGGGACGTTTAATCATAATAGACTCCAATTTATAACTCCAATATAAAAAAAAGCTAAATTTGGGCCATGCCCTTTTACCCTAACGAAGTCATCCAACAGCTCAAATCTGAAGCCGACATCACGGCCGTCATTGAGCAGTTTTTGCCCCTGAAAAGGTCGGGCAACGGACGCTACGTTGGGGTGTGCCCCTTCCACGACGACCACTCCCCCTCCATGTACGTAAACCCCACCCTGGGCATCTACAAGTGCTTTGCCTGCGGTGCCGGCGGAGACGTGTTCAAGTTCGTGCAGGAACACGAAAAAATCGACTTTAACGCCGCCGTGAAATGGGTGGCGGATTTTTGCAGTTTCGAGCTGCCCAGCGTGGGCAACCCCGAACGGGCCGAAATCACCGAAGAGCGTGAACTGGTCCGCAAGCTGAACGAACTGGCCTGTGAGTGGTTCGAAGAACAGCTGACCCGCAGCCCCAAGGCACTGCAGTATCTGGGCAGCCGCCATATTTCCGAACCAACCCGCAAGCAGTTCCACATCGGCTACGCTCCCGACGGCCGCGAAGGTTTCGTAGGCTACGCCGCCAAGAAAGGGTTCTCTCCCAAGGAATGCGTCAAGGCGGGCCTTGCCGTAGAAAAGGAGAACGGCGGTATTTCCGACAAGTTCCGGGACCGTCTGATGATTGCCATCCAGAACATTTCCGGCGTGGTGGTGGCCTTCGGAGGGCGCGACCTTTCCGGCAAGAGTCCGGCAAAATACATGAACAGTCCGGAAACAATCCTTTACCATAAGAGCGATATCCTTTTCGGGCTGAACCACAGCAAGAACGCCATCGCCAACGAAAACGCGGTCATCATCGTAGAAGGATACTTCGACCTGATAAGCCTTTACCAGGGCGGCGTGCAGAACGTGGTGGCGGCCTCGGGCACTGCCCTTACCGAGAACCACGCCAGCATCCTTTCCCGCTATGCGAAAACCGCCTACCTGGTCTTCGACGGCGACGCGGCAGGCCAAAAGGCCACCCTCCGCTCCCTGGAAATCGTGCTCCCCAAGGGAATCGGCCCGAAGGTATTCGCCCTTTCAAGACCCGACGGCACCAAGATCGACCCCGACAACTTCGTGAACGAGCGTGGCGCAGACGCCTTCCGCGACGAACTGAAGAATGCCGAAGACTGGCTCAGCTACCTTTCCCACATGAAGGACCTTTCCAGCATCGAGGCCCGAGCAAGCTTTATCACCTACGCCAAGTCCCTCATCAAAAGCATCGGGAACACGGAACTCCGTAACCAGTACGTAAAGCTCCTTTCGGAGCGTTTCGACACCAGCAGGTCCCTGAACGACGTCCAGCAAATCCACGTGAAGCACAAGCCTACCGCCGAGCAGGAGCAAGCGCAAGAAGTCCTTCAAGAAGAAGCGGCCATGGTCCAGTGGAACCTGATTCCGCCCCTGGAAATCCGGTTTGCAAACCTGCTGTACCGAAACCCTACGTTGCTGGACAGGGCCTGCGAATTCTTTGACATGAACCTGGCCGAAAGCGGCATCCAGCTTTTGGAATCTTCCGTCGTAGATGAATTCGTGAACACCTCCATCGCCCACTACGCCGAAACGGGCTACTTTTCGCCCCAAACGCTTTACGAAATCCTGCCAAGGCAGGGCCAGCTCTTTATGGAAGGCCTGCCCGAAGAAACCTGGACACCGCCCAAGGAAATCAACGAGTTCTACGACACCCTCATGGTGCTCATGTTGCGTTTTTGCGACAGGGAAAAAAAGAACATCCAGCTGGACAGCGCCGAAGGAATCCAGAAGCGCATGGACATCTACGCGTTCACGCAGGAATTGCAGAAACTGGACGCCTCCTACAAGAAAGGCGGCATTGACATCAACCAATTTGCAGACAGAATTATCAGCAGCAAGGATAGGCTCATCCATGTTATCCATTAAAGACTTAAAGGCAAGCATCGAAGACGGAACCCAGATTCTGAAAGGAATCAATCTGGAAGTCAAGGCGGGAGAAGTCCACGCCATCATGGGCCCAAACGGCTCCGGTAAGAGCACCCTCTCCAAGGTCATCGCCGGTCACCCCGCCTATCATGTAGATGGCGGCTCCGTCACGCTGGACGGCAAGGACCTGCTCCAGATGGAAATCAACGAACGGGCCAACAGCGGGCTGTTCATCAGCACCCAGTACCCCACCGAAATCCCCGGCGTAAACAACGTGGAATTCCTGAAGATGGCACTGAACAGCAAGCGGGCCTTCTTGGGACTCCCCGAAATCGGAGATGCCGAATTCAAGAAACTCATCGACGAAAAGATGGAGCTTCTTGAAATGGACGAACGCTACCGAGACCGCGGCGTAAACGAAGGCTACTCCGGCGGCGAAAAAAAGCGCAACGAAATTCTGCAGATGGCCATTTTAGACCCGAAAGTTTCCCTGCTGGACGAAACCGATTCCGGCCTGGACATCGACGCGCTGCGCATCGTGGCCGGCGGTATCAACCACATTATGGGCCCTGACAAGGCGGTGATTCTGGTGACCCACTACCAGAGGCTCTTGGACTACATCAAGCCCGACTTTGTCCACGTGCTCCGTCACGGAAAAATCATCCTGAGCGGTGGCCCGGAGCTGGCCCTCGAACTGGAAGAAAAGGGCTACGACTGGATCGAGGAAAAATGATGGACGCCATTTCCCGCATCAAGCAAATCGGCATGCCCCGCCGCAACAACGAGTTGTGGACGTTTTTCCCCGTGGCAAAAATTCCTATGCCGGAATTTCCAGAAACCTGCAGCGATACTGCTGACTATTCCGACGAAGACGATTTTGCGGCACTCCTGCCCATAGCGTTTAACCCACGGACCATGAAGCAGGACATTGCCGACGGCGCAAACGAAATGGCCATGCTCAAGTGCAACAACGACTTTGGCCACACCGTGCTGAACATCGGCAAGAATGCCACCGCCAGCCTCGAGATTCTCGACAACAAGGTGGTCCACGAAATCTGTGCAGAACGGTTCGACATCCACGTTCAAGAAAACGCCACCGTCCACATCTTCTTTGCAAACCCTGCCGACGGCGTGCCCCTGAGGTTCCGCCATTTCCGAATCGTGCAGGAGGCGGGGTCTAAGGTCTATTTCTCCGAAATTGAACGGGGTTCTGGAATCAAGCGCACCAGCCTGGACGCCTTCCTGAAAGGTAGCGGCGCGCGGCTAGAAATCCGCTCCCTGAACGTGCTAGGAAACAGCGACTCCGTACACCACCGCATCACCATCAGACACGAAGCGCCCGAAACCGAAAGTGTCCAGTTCGCGAGGAACCTGCTGAACGGAAAATCCAACGCCAGCTACGACGGCAGCGTGGTGGTGGGCGCAAACTGTTCCAAGGTGTTTTCTTCCCAGCTAGTGAACACCATCCTCCTTTCCGAAGACAGTTCCGTATCCGTAAAGCCGGTGCTGAAAATCTACCACGACGACGTGGAATGCACCCACGGGAACACCTGCGGGGAACTGGATGCCGAACAGCTCTTCTACCTGACCAGCAGGGGAATTCCCGTCGAAAAGGCCCGGGAACTCCTGACGCAGGCATTCGCGAAGGAACTGTTCATGCCCATGCCCGACTCCCCCGCCAAGGAACGCCTGGAACAGGTGGTAGCGAGCTTATAGGAAATTTTCGAGCCCCGAACCTCGCGCCTCGAACCTCACCCTCACATTCCACATTTCCCTAAATCCTAGATCCTAGGCCCTAGACTCTAACCCTCAATCTCTTCGTCTGTCAGGTAGCAGGCCGGGTCTTCGGCCCAGAAATCGCCGGTCACGGCCTCGGCGCGGGTGCGGAAGTTGCCGTTGCACAGGTTCAGGTAGGCGCACTTGGGGCAGCGGCCCTTCAGAAGGGGCTTGCGGTCCTTGAGGCCCGCCATGATGGGGTTGCTCAGGTCGGTCCAGATTTCACCGAAGGGGCGTTCCCGCACGTTCCCCAGGGTGATGTACTGGGTGAACTGGTCGGGGTGGACATTCCCTACACTGTCGATGTTTCCGAAGGCCATGCCGCTACGGTTTCCGCCGTTGCTCTGGATGAGCTTCAGCACGCGTTCCCCGAGGGCGGGGTCTTTTTCCTTCATCTTGAGGTACAGATAGACGGCGTCGGCGTGGTTATCTACGGTGAGAATTTCCTTGTTGATGCCACGGGCCTTGAAATCCAAGGTGCGTCTGATAATCAGGTCCATGACCTGGCGGCTTTCTTCGTGGCTCAGGTCTCGCTCCACCATAGAAGAGCCGCGACCGCTATAGACCAGATGGTAGAAGCAGACACGGTCGATATTTTCCTGTTCCAACAAGTCGAAAATGGAATTCAGGTCCTGGAAATTGTCGCGAGTGATGGTAAAGCGAAGCCCCACCTTTTGCCCTGTGGCCACGCAGTTGCGGATTCCCCGGAGCGCCATCTGGAAAGCTCCCGGCTTACCGCGGAACTTGTCGTGAGTGGCTTCGCAGCCGTCCAGGCTGATGCCCACGTACCCTACGCCCATGTCCTTCAGGCGCTTTGCGGTGTCTTCATCAATGCGGGTGCCGTTGGTGCTGATGGTTGGGCGGATTCCCTTGCCGGCGGCATAATTAGCCAGTTCGAAAAAGTCCGGACGCAACAGAGGTTCGCCGCCGCTGAACAAGATGACAGGGACATTAAAGTCGGCAAGCTGGTCGATGAGGGCAAGGCCTTCTTCGTGAGTCAGTTCGTTCTGGTACTTGATGGCCTCGGAACGGGCGTAACAGTGGACACAGTTCAGGTTGCAGGTCTTGGTGCAGTTCCAAACCACCACCGGGCCACGGCCCTCGCTCACGCCGTTCTGTGACTTGTGGGCGTGAGGCGTATAGCGGAGCGTGTCGCCGAAATTCGGCACATCCATCAACAGCTTGGTAATGCTAATCATGAGGCAAAATGTAGAAAACTAGTCTTTAAGGCAACGGACGGAAAACCCGTAGGGCTTGCGGTCGTTGAACAAGCCCACTCTGTCGCCGCTGTAGACCAAACTCATGTTGTACGCGTAGTCTACATCGTCCTGCGTAGAACTCCAGATGTGCGCGATTTCGCCCTTGAAGCTGTATTCCCCATAGTAGTAGGCGCCGGCGGGCAACGCAGCAAAGGAATAGGCGTCATCATTGGTAAACCCGGAATGAGCGTCCCACCCAGTCCTGGACTTGAGTGCCTTGCCCGCAGCGTTGGTGTTGTTGCTGAATTCCGTAATGCTTTCATCCACCGCCACCGCCAGCGTCATCCATTCCGCCCTGCTGGGCAGGTGCCAGCCCTGGGGACACACGCCGCGGATATTCCCTGAGGGCTGACCGCAGTCTTGTCTACGACCACATTCCTCCTCCGTCTTGCCCAGTGCAGCAGCCCAGGTGTACAGGCGACCATAGGTTTCGCAGTTGGCTGGGTCGTTGTTGTAGCACCAGCTAGTGGAATCGAAGGTGAAATCGTCATAGTCATAGGGAACGCCGATGTAAGCGTAGTTCAGGTTCTCGGCCATCCACACCTCGGAATAGCCCTTTGTAGGAATATCGATGGTGGTGGTTCTGTAAACCTGCCCGTCGCGTAGGTCCGTCAGGGTGTTAGCGTTCGCGTCGTAAATGCTGGCATCGCTTCCGGCACTTTCACTGCCTTCGGAACCCGACGAATTACCTTCGGAACTAGCCGACGATGTTCCTTCGGTAGCACTGGAATTCTTGTTGCCTGAGGCACTGGATTCCCCATCGTTATCATTACCACCGTTTGAAGATATTCTTTCAGAAAAACCTGGCGGAAGTTCGCTATTCACTGCAGTTCCCGATTTACTACCACAAGCGACAAGCATCGCAATAGCGACAAAAGAAAGTCCAAGACACAGTTTACGCATATCCACCCCTTCTTACGGTAACTTCTATTGGTCAATCTATATAAATGCTTTTGGAAATGCAAATACGAGGACTATAAAAAGAGGGCTATAACAAAGGAAAAACATCTCGAAGGAAACTCGCAGGGACTAACAGTCACAAGAGTTTTCGCCTGCGGTAAGTTATCTCACCTGCGGTAAATGTTCTTTCCAGAGAAAGCGCTTGATACCTAAACCCATCGCCAATTTTTTGACCGAGATGTGTGCTTCCCGAGAGAGCAGTCGAATGAAATGAATCTGCGAGCGAGGGATGTACACATCAAGGGAAAGATTTGTAACAAAAACACCTCCCGCAGAACGGGAGGCGCCATAAGGAAATTTTCCTTTATTACTTAGCTTCGGCAGCAGGTGCGGCGGCAGCGGCTGCGGGAGCAGCGGCTTCAGCGGCAGGTGCGGCTGCGTCAGCAGCGGCGTCCTTCTTCTTGGACTTAGAAGAAATGGAGAAAATCACCGTACGAGGAACGGAAGCCAGAGTCACGCCTTCGGGGAGCTTGAAGTCCTTGGCGTAGAAGGTCACGTTGGTCTCGAAGTCGGAGATGTCCAGGTTCAGCACCGTGGGGATGCAGGTGGGCTTGGCAGAGAGCATCAGGTAATGAGTTTCCTGAGCCATGACACCACCCTGGGTCTTGACGCCCACCGGAAGGCCGGAGAGCTTGACAGGAACACGGACCTTCACCGGAGTAGCTTCGTCAATCTTCAGGAAGTCGATGTGGTCGATAGCCTGGGAGATGGCGTCCTTCTGGTAGTTGTAGATAACCGCAGGATTGCCGGCCTTGCCGTCAATTTCCAGGTCCAGAAGGGTGTAACGCTTACCGGGAGCGAGGATCTTGCGAACATCGATAGCGCTGACGCTGATGTTCAAAGCCTCGGTACCCTTACCATAATAGACGGCCGGAATCTGACCAGCCTTACGCAAACGCTTGTTTTCGCGGTTTGCACCTAGCACTCTCGAGGTAGCCTTGAGCGTTGTGAGTTCCATTGTATTTCTCCAATTTTGGAATGGTTAAAAAAGTTCATTGGGGTAGCTGGATTCGAACCAACGAATAACGGAATCAAAATCCGTTGTCTTACCACTTGACGATACCCCAATGGTGGCGCAAATATAGAAAATGCGCCCCAAATTCAAAGGGATTCGCCTAAAAACCCTGGAAAAAACGGGTCACGGCGAGGTATCTGGAAATGGGTTTCAGGGATTCCTGGGCCGATTCCGCCTGGCTCCGGGTCCCGAAAACCCCAAAGACGGAGGCTCCCGACCCCGACATGAGGACAGAAGTCGCCCCCAGGCGGGTCATTTGTTGCTTCAGTTGTTCTACCAGGGGGTGCTTGGGAAATACCGAAATCTCGAAACTGTTGAAGACGTTTTCCAGGGCAAAATCCATGGCGGAACCCGGATTTTCCGCAGGATTTGAACCGCCCGCGGCCCTGAAGCCCGACTTATACGCCTCCCAGCGGTCAGGGCCCGACTTGGGGACTCCGGCGTAGGCATCCTTGGTGGGAACGGCATCCAGCGGGGTCGCTACGAGCAGGTGCTGACCGTCTTTCAGCTGGAGCGGTTCAATGGGCGTAAGTTTTTCGCCGATGCCCTCGGCAAAAGCCGAGCCGCCTCTGACCAGAAAGGGGACGTCGGCACCGAGACTTGCACCCAGTTCTTCCAGGGCCTCCATAGACAGGTCCAACTTCCAGAGGCGGTTCAGCAACCGAAGCGTTGCTGCGGCATCGGCAGAACCTCCGCCAAGACCTGCGCCCAAGGGCATCACCTTTTCCAGATACAGGTCAACGCCCTTCGGTACACGGTAGGCCTCTTGCATCAGGGCTGCCGCCTTGAACACCAGGTCCGATTCCTTGGGGTATTCCTGAGGAACGTTGTACTCCAGGGTAATCTTGTCGTCGTCTCGAAGGGTGGCCGAAACCGTGTCGCCCACGTCGATAGTCTGGAAAAGGGTTCCCAGATCGTGGTAACCGTCTTCGCGCTTGCGGATGACGTCGAGGAAGAGATTGATTTTAGCAGGAGCGAATTCTTTCATGAGAAGTGGACAGTAAACAGAGGTTAGGTAGTAGGTTGTAGGTATTAGGGGCGTAGGAGACAAGAAGTTAATGTGTAGTGCGAAATGTGAATGTTGGAATTAATAATTTCCCATTCCTCATTTGTCATTACCTGAACGTTCCGGAGCGTTCCAGTTGCATGAGCTGGTCCATGTCGATAAGCATGGCACGGGGCTTGGAATTGCCTGTACTGCGGGCGCACAGACCAAGACCGAACAGCTGGTCCACAATCTTGCCTGCGCGGCTGTAGCCTACGCTAAAGTGGCGCTGCACCGCAGAGGTAGAAAGTCCGTTGCCGCATTCGATAGCCCACTTGGCCACCTCGAACAACAGCTTGTCCTTCTTCTCGCTCATGGCGGCGTTTTCTTCGCCGTCCTCCCCTTCTCCGCCTTCTTCGGCCACCTCGAAGGTTTCCAGCTGCGGGTAGCACACGTTCTGGTTGGAGCAGGCGTCGGCCAGCTTTTCCGCTTCTTCGTCGCTGAGGAAGGCCCCATGCAGGCGCACCGGGTCGGGAGCGTTAACCGCCTTGTAAAGCATGTCGCCACGGCCCAAGAGTTTTTCGGCGCCGGCGTGGTCCATCACCGTACGGGCATCCACGTTAGAAGCCACCTTGAAGCTGATACGTGTAGGCAGGTTCGCCTTGATGTTACCGGTAATCACCTTCACCGACGGACGCTGGGTGGCAAGCACCAGGTGAATGCCAACTGCACGGGCCTTGGCGGCCAGGCGGCTCACGTTCTTCTCGATTTCCTTTCCGGCCACCATCATCAGGTCGGCCATCTCGTCGATAATCACCACGATAAAGGCCATGCGGTGACCGCGATCCTCTTCGGGAACATCATCCGGGAGTTCTCCCGCCTCGAACTTGGCATTGAAACCGCCAATGTTTCTGACCTTCGCCGAGGCAAGCACTTCGGTACGGCGATCCATCTCATAACAGAGCCACTGGAGCGCCTGTATGGCCACTTCGGGCTTGGTAATCACAGGAGCAAGCAGGTGCGGGATGTTCTCGTACATCTTCAGTTCCACCGCCTTCGGGTCCACAAGGATCATGCGGAGTTCGTCGGGAGTCTTGCTGAAGAGCATGCTGGCCATGAGGGCATTAATGCACACGGACTTACCGGAACCCGTCTGGCCCGCAATCATCAGGTGGGGAGCCTTCGCCAGATCCATGGCAAAAGGTTCGCCAGAAATGTCCTTACCGAGGGCCATGACAATCTTTTCGGGAGAAGGCTTGAAGGCCTCGCTCTCGAAAATGTCGCGACCGAAAATGGTCTGCATCTTGCGGTTGGGAATCTCGATACCCACCGCTCCCTTTCCGGGAATCGGGGCAAGGATTCGTATGGACACCGCCTTCAGGGCCATGGCCAAATCGTCTTGCAGGGCGCTGAACTGGGATACCTTTACACCCGGACCCGGTTCTACTTCGAAGCGGGTAATGACAGGCCCCGTTTCGCAGCCCACCACCTTGCCTTTCACCTTGAAGTTTTCCAGCTTTTCTTCTAGCATCTTGCCGATGGCGTTCAACTCATCTACAGTATAGTCCGCCGGCTGGGGCTCGTGGGTGTCAAGGATTTCATCTACGGAGGGCACCTTGTATTCGTCGTAATGGACCGTCGGGTCGGGCTGCGGAATACCGGTAACGCCAGAGCCGGTGACGGTCGTGCCTCCAGAAGACGTGCCGATATTGCTGGGCGGCACATAACTCGGGTCCTGGTCCACCTCGTCCGACGAGACCACCTGAGGAATAAAGTCCTCTTCATCTTCATCGGATTCTGCCGACGGTTCTGCGTCGCCCGATAGCGTAGGCTCTTCGCCGTCCACCATCGTCCCTGCCACAGTTGCTGCCTGGGTTTCTTCGACAGAACCCGCCACAACAGTAGCCTCGTCTGAAGCTGCTTCCGCCACGACGGTGGCATCACCCGAACTAGCAGGTTCGGCAACAACGGTTTCGTCTGCAGATTCACTTTCGCCGCCACGGACAGCACCCTTCACCACCAGGTTCCCCTGGCGTTCGTTTTCCCAGTTGATTTCTTCACGAGCACGGCGAATCTCGGCAATCTTGTTTCGGATTTCGCGAATTTCCAGGGCACTCATGTGAGTTCCATTCTCGCGAAGTTCCTTTTCCAAACGCAAAATTTCAGGGTCCTCGCCCAAGGGTTTCGAAGCAGGCTTTTCAGCAACCGTTCCAAAGGAACCCTCTACAAGGGTTCCTTCTACGACCCTATCTACCATGGGCGTTTCCGCAGCGGTTGTATCTACCGCCTCCATCCAGTTCTTGCGGGCACTGAAAGGCTTCAGCACGCCCTTGTGCTTGGTCCTGTAGGCGTCGGGAATATTGAAGATGGTGGTATCCCCATCCATGGTGATACCCTTGCGGACCGTAGTCGTCTCGTCGGAGTCTTCCCCGTCGTTTTCGGCATCGCCTTCAGCAGCAGGGACTTTTTCCTTTATGCCACGAATCTTGCGGAACAGGGCAGCAAAGTGACCGAAACGAAGTCCAAAGCAGAAGAAAAGCACCGCCACCAGAACAAGGGACAGGATTATTACAGGAATAAACAGCACGTCACCGCAGAGGGGACCCACGATGTTGGAATCCAGAAAGCGCCCCACGATTCCGCCACGCATGATGAATACATCTTCAGAAACGTTCGCCTTGCCATGAACGGGGATGGACATCAGCACGCACAGGTCCAGACCCACGATAGAAAGGCCGAGTGCCACGCGAAATAGTTTCTTGCGCAGGCCCTGGAAAGTGATGAACAAGCCCCACAGCATCACGGACAGGATAATGAATATCACGGGCAACTTGCCGAAGGCAAAATTCAAGAAATCCCCGAACCGGGTCATGATTCCCTTTTCGGAACCTACATAGACCACGCTAATACAGGACAGCAGGGCTATAGCAGACAGAGCAATGAGCCCGTAGCCCACCACCATCGCTCCCAGGGAGCGTTCCTCCGAATTATCCACCTGTTCCGTTTTTGCAGGTGACGCTTTACGACCGGTTTTCTTTTTCTGAGTTGCCAAATTGAAGCTCCTTCGCCATTGCATTGGAAATATAACTAAAACCCATTTATTATTATTGACAATATGCAGATAAAACTGTCAAAAAAATTAAAGAAACTCCTGATTGGTTTTGGACTTACCTCTGTCCTTGTTTTTCTCATCTTGTACCTGGGCAACGTGCAAAACCCGCAACTGAACGTGGCACGTAACGGTGCAGAGTCCCTGGAATACCTTTTCTACGACATGTTCTTCAAGGTAAAAACGGGCAAGACCCATAACCTTGCCGACATGAACGAAAAAAATGCCCTGAACAGCAATTACGACCCCAACATCTTTATCGTAGATATCGACGAGCCCTCCCTGGCAAAACTAGGGAACTACAACACATGGGATCGTTCCATCCACGCTGACGTGGTCAAGAACCTGAGCAACGGAGGGGCATCGGCCATCGGCTTCGATATCCTGTTCAAGAATGCCGACTTTGGCGAACAGAAGACCCAGCAGGTCACCACCATGCTGAACAAACTGAGCCCGGACACGCCCTGGGATTCCTTGGGAGGCGACATCCGAACATTCTACAACTATGACTCCATGCTGGTGAGCGCCGTCAAGGAAAGCGGAAACACCATCGTCTGCAACATTTTTGACAGCTACCAGTCTTACAAGCACGAATCCCAGTGGAGGCCACTCAGCACCGCCGAACGGGCCGATGAAATCGGCTACAGCTCCACCTTCGAGCTGTCGCAGGCGGACTCTGCCCAGAATATCGAACCCAAGGACCTGCTGGACAACATCTTCCCTGAACTGGCCCATGCCGGTGCACAGATGGGTTCGGTAAACGCCTATCCCGATGACGACGGTGTGGTCCGCCGCGTGTCGCTCCTTTACCGTTTCCCCAGTCCCGAACTCTATTCCGGAGTCGAAAGCAAGATATACTCCACCATGCCCCTGATGAGCCTTCTGCACCTGTTCCATCAAAAGCCAGAAAACGTGAAAATCAAGATGGGGCAGTATATCGACCTGGGCAAACCCTTCGGCATCTACAGGGATTCCTCGGGATTTTTCCACACCACCTTCCCCCAGTTCAGCTATCCCATGTTCCAGGCACTCCATAAAAAAATCAGGGAAGCCGCCAAGAAGCCCGAAGAAAGCAGCCAGTTCATCGACATCTCTTCCAAGATTATCGCCACCAAGAACAGCGAAGGAAACGTCACCTTCGAAATCTTTGAAGGCCAAATGTTGAACGAGACACTTTCCGACGCCCTTTTCCAGATTGACGTTTCAATGTTGGATTCCTTGGGCGAAGATGAAGAGAAAGAGGTGGCAGAAAACATCACTGCCAAGCGGGACGAAGAAGGCACCAACCGTTTTGTGCTTACCGACAGCGAAGAAGACGAAGAGGCGGTCATCACTCCCTACATCGTGAACACCGTCAAGTATTTTGCGGACTCACTGCAGAGGCTTCCACCAAACAAGCCAACCCATATTTCCATGGACATGGACATCCATTACGACATCTCCAAGAAAAAATGGGTATCCAACCTGGTCATCTTGAACAACGATGTCTTGACAGACATTATCAACACCTCCGAAGAGCGCATCAACAACCTGGGCGAAGGCAAAGAAATCCGGTTCGGCAAGGTGAAACAGATTCCTATCGACCGCTGGGGACATTACCAAATCAACTACAAGGGCCGTTACAACACGGCAGAAACGGAAAGAGTTTTCCAGCACCTGTCCTATTACGACATTACCAAGAACCGCGTAGATCCCGGACTTTTCCAGGGCAAGATTTTCATTCTGGGTTCGGCGGCCCCGGCCCTGTTCGACTTTGTGACCGCTCCCCACGAAGAAAACTACCCCGGCGTGCTGACCCACGCCACCATTCTCCAGAATATCCTGAACGACGATTTCTTGGTGACCCTGCAGGAACGCTACCAGCAGATTATTGTGGTGTTGCTCGCCCTGGTTTGCCTACTGGTGGGGCTCTACGTAAAGAGCTACATCTCCATCGCGCTCTCCTTTGTGCTAATGGGCGGCTACCTGGGCATCGCCTACCACTACTTTGAACAGGGGCTCTACCTTGGAGCATCCAAGCAGATTTTCGCCATCCTGTTCACCAACATTATCGCCCTGATCATCCAGTTCTATTTCGAGACCAAGGAAAAACGCTTCCTGGGTAACGCCTTCAAGCAATACATCTCTCCTGAACTGATCGACGAGATGGTGAACAACGAAATCATGCCCACCCTGGGCGGTTCCAAGTCCAACATCACCGCCTACTTTACCGACATCGCGAGTTTCTCCACCTTCTCCGAAAAAATCGGGGACCCCAGCAAATTGGTGGAACTTCTAAACGAATACCTCACCGCCATGACGGACACCCTGCTAGAGAACAAGGGCACATTGGACAAGTACGAAGGAGACGCCATCATCGCCTTCTTCGGAGCCCCCATGCCGCTACCCAACCACGCCCAGAGCGCCTGCGACAGCGCCGTGGATATGCAGACCAAGCTCATGGCCCTCCGCAAGAAATGGGCGGGCGAAGGAAACAAGTGGCCCAAGGTGGTCCACGACATGCACATGAGAATCGGTATCAACTCCGGCGACATCGTGACCGGAAACATGGGTTCCACCATGCGCAAGAACTACACCATGATGGGCGACGCCGTGAACCTGGCCGCCCGCCTGGAAAGTGCAGCCAAACAGTACGGTGCCTACATCCAGATAAGCGAAGACACCCAAAAACACCTGGACGAAGGCCGGTTCATCTACCGCTCGCTGGACACCATCCGCGTCATCGGCAAGAGCCAGCCCGTCAAGACCTTCGAACTGCTGGCAAAGCCCGGCTGCGAAAACGAAGAACAACTACACAAGCTGGTAGAAATCTGGGAACAGGCCCGCACCGCCTACTTAGCGATGGACTGGGTCCGCGCCGAGAAACTGTTCACGGAATGCCTGGATTACGAACCCCACCACCCCGACAGGGATCCGGGTTCCAAGACCACACCTTCACACGTTTATATCAAGCGCTGCGAAGCTTATAAGGTAAACCCGCCCGTAGCCCAAGGCGAAACCTGGGACGGTGTGTTTACGGCTACAGAAAAGTAGGAGATCCTTCGACGCGCTTCGCTTGCTCAGGATGACACGAAGCCTGCCCTGAGTTTGTTGAATGGGTGTCAGTTCAGCTCAATATTGTCGATAAGCCTTGTCTTGCCGAAGAAGGCGGCCACGAGGATAACCACCTTGTCGCCATCGCGGAGGACGCCGTTGAACTTCTGCAAGTTCTTCTGGTTCACCACTTCCACGTACTGGACCTGGCCGCGATTGGCCAGCACGGACTTCAGCACGATATCCCTGAGACGCACCACACCGCGCTCGCCGCCTTCGAAAGCCTTCTTGGCCAACTTCAGGCCTTCGGAAATGCCAAGAGCCTGCTTGCGTTCATCGGCTGTCAGGTACTCGTTACGGCTAGAAAGGGCAAGGCCGGATTCTTCGCGGACGATAGGCACCCGATGGATTTCGATGTTGAAGTTCAGGTCCTTCACCATCTTTTCGATGAGGAACACCTGCTGGTAATCCTTCTCGCCAAAGAAAGCCTTGTTCGCCCCGGATATCAGGAACAGCTTGGCCACTACGGTCAAGACACCGCGGAAATGCCCCGGGCGGTAAGCACCGCAGTACATGCTTTCAAGGGTTTCGTCCCGCACCAGGGTCAGCGGGTCGCCATCAGGATACATTTCGGCAACACTGGGCGCAAAGACATAGTCCGCCCCCAGGGATTCCGCCAGTTTGGCGTCGGCCTCCAGGCGCTTGGGGTACTTGTCCAGGTCTTCGTTACGACCGAACTGGATCGGGTTCAAGAAAACACTCACCACCGTCACTTCGCAGTTCTTTACGGATTCCTTGATCAACGCCCCGTGACCGTCGTGGAGAGCACCCATGGTGGGCACGAGACCAATGACCTTGTCCTTCTTGATAAGGGGTTTCAGGGTTTCACGTAATTCCGCTATAGTCTTGATGATTTGCATATTGCCTTCTTAGTTACCATCGGGAACAAAGTAGGTGGTCTGCCGCGGGCATTCCGCAATAGCATCCAGGATTTGTTTCAGGTGATTTTCGTTGTGTACAAAATCGATATTGTCCGTGTTGATAATCAGCACGGGAGCACTGGGATAGTGCCAGAAAAGGTGGTCGTAGCGCTCTTGCAGGTCCTTGAGGTAGTTGCCCTCGATGGCCTTTTCCATCTGGCGGCCACGGCCGCGAATACGGTTCAGAAGCGTAGGGACGCTGGCCTGCAGGTAAACCACCAGGTCGGGTTTCGGCAAGTCCTTGTCCAGGGAGCGGGCCACCTGCTCGTACATGGTGTACTCGCTGTCAGAAAGGTTCTGGGCCGCAAAAATCTGGTCTTTATCAAAGGTGTAGTCGCACACCAGCAGGTCGTGGAACAGGTCACTCTGGATTCCCGTGTTCTGCAACTGCTTGTGGCGGTCCAGCAAAAAGAACAGCTGGGTCTGGAAGGCGTAGGCTTCCTTGTTCTCGTAAAATTTTTCCAAGAAGGGGTTTTCTGCAAAGTTTTCCTCGATGCAGAAGGCGTTCCACCGTTCGGCGATAATCCGAGCGAGTGTGGTCTTTCCGACCCCGATGACCCCTTCAATGGCCAAAAAATGCACGCCCTTGTCCGTAAGCATCAGTCTTCCTCCCCTGTGACGGTGCGGAACGGGATTTTCCCCTCGCGGGCTAGCAAATCCGCAAGCAAACTTTTCACGGTACGCCCGTTCAACGGGTCTTCCCAATCGGGGGCGATATCGTTCAACGGCACAAGCACGAATTGCCGGTGCAGAATTTCCCCATGGGGAACCTGCGGCCTGCCGGACAGCACCTTGTTGCCGTAATACAAAAGATCCAGATCAATTTCCCTAGAATTCCAGTGTCCCCTGGGTTTACGGCCCAGCACCAGCTCGGAACCCTTGAGGTAATGGAGCAGCCGAGTAGGCGTACCCGCATACCAGAAACTCACCACCTGGTTAAAATACGGTCCCTGACCTTCGGGACCTACCGGCGGAGTCTCGTAGATGGGGCTTTCCTTCCAGCCACCGGCAGAAATTCGGCGCAACATGTCACGCCCCTCAGAGAGGCGCTTGCCCCGAGGAGAAAGATTGCTGCCAAGAGCCACAAAAACTCTTTCTAAGGATTCCACGACCCCTAATATAGTTAAAACGGCATGTCATTTTTTCACTTTTTTTTGACATTTAAGCCGTTTTTTGCTGACAAAAACTTTTTTTTTATTTATCTTATAGGGCGTTGAGGGAGCAAAGCCTTCCCAATTTTATGGAGAGTATTTCTCCATCTTACCATATCCCCCATTCAAGTTCTTTTCCACTTAAAAAAGACCTTACTATATTAAAGGATAATCTAGTGCCTAGATCAAAAAGTAATCCTGATGAAGGATTGAACGAAGTTTCTATGACCCCCGAACAGAATCAAGCCGCAGAGGCAGACAAGCCCAAGCGTCGCGGTCGCCCCCCGAAAAAAGCAAAAGAAGATAGCGATGTCCAGAAGGCCGCCGCCGAATTCATGGAAGCGGAAAAGAAAGCCGAACCGAAAGCCACACCCTTAGCCGACGAAGCCCCAGCCGTTGTTGCGGCCGCACCGACCGAAAACAAGGGACAGAACCCGCAACAGGGCAACGCCCAGAACGGCCAACAGCAAGGCCAAAACAACCAAAATCAGAACAGAGGCAACCAGGGCCAACAGAACAATCAGGGCGGCCAGGGCAACAACAAGTTCAACAACAACAAATTCAACAAGTTTAACAAGTTCAAGAACCGCCACGGCAAGAACCTGCCCCAAGACGACTTTTTGGACGAAAGCATCCAGCTACCGCCGCCGGACCCCGAGAAGGTGGCTGCCGCACGGGCCAAGTGGAGAGAACTCCGCGGGCTCCCCATGTTCGAGCTTCAGCGCCAGGCCGACGAACTGGGAATCCCCGACTTCAAGACCATGCGCAAGCAGGCCCTGGTCTATAGCATCTTGAGCGCCACTACCGGCGAAGACTGCCCCATCTATACCGAGGGCGTGCTGGAAATCATTCCCGACGGTGGGCACGGATTCTTGCGAAACCCCGACCACAACTACCTGGCGGGCCCCGACGACATCTACATCAGCCGTAACATCATCCGCCGCTACGACCTAAAAATGGGCGACACCATCACCGGCCAGATCCGCCAGCCCAAGGAAGGCGAAAAGTATTTTGCCCTGATGCGCATCGACACGGTGAACTTCGAGCCTCCCGAGAAGACCAAGCGCCGCGTGGCTTTCGAATACCTGACGCCCATCCACCCCATCGAAAGGCTGAACCTGGAATGGGACTCTCAAGAATACAGCACCCGCATCATGAACCTGTTCACCCCCATCGGAAAGGGCCAGCGCAGCATTATCCTCGCCCCTCCCCGCACGGGTAAGACCGTTCTTCTGCAGAACATCACCAAGGCGCTCACCATCAACCACCCCGAAGTGAAGCTGATGGTGCTCCTGATTGACGAACGCCCCGAAGAAGTGACGGAAATGCGCAAGCTGGTGGACCGCCTCCGCGAAGAAGGTGCTGCCCGGGGCAAGAACATCCAGGCCGAAGTGCTGGCATCTACCTTCGACGAAGAACCCACCCGCCACATCAAGGTGGCCGACATGGTCATCGAGAAGGCCAAGCGCATGGTGGAACACGGAAACGACGTGGTAATTCTTCTGGACTCCATCACCCGCTTTGCCCGCGCAAACAACGTGGTGATTCCCCACTCCGGAAAGATCCTCTCCGGCGGTGTAGATGCCAACGCCATGCACAGGCCCAAGCGTTTCTTCGGTGCTGCCCGTAAAATCGAGAACGGCGGTTCTTTGACCATCATCGGTACTGCCCTTATCGAGACCGGCAGCCGCATGGACGAAGTGATTTTCGAAGAATTCAAGGGTACCGGCAACAACGAACTGGTTCTGGACCGCCGTATCGCCGAAAAACGCATCTGGCCGGCCATCGACATTTTCAAGTCCGGCACTCGCAAAGAAGAACAGCTTTTGTCCGACGACGAACTCCGCCGCGTGTGGGTGCTCCGCCGCTACCTGCAGGACATGACCACTGTGGAAATCATGGAATTCATGCGTGACAAGATGAAGTCCTTCAAGACCAACTACGACTTCTTGAACTCCATGAACGGGTAAAAAGGGCCTTACGCCCTTTTCAGATTCATTTCATAACGGTTACCTAAAAACAAAGGTAACCGTTTTTTTCATCTACTCGAAGCATTCCCGGATAGTCTGGATGATGGCATCCTGCTGTTCGGGGGTCATCTTGTTGTCGCTGGGCAGGCAGAGGCCGCGGGCGAAGATGTCGGCGCCCACGTCGGTGATGCCGCCTGCGATGTAGGCGTTGGTGCGGGCGCGGCCGTTACCCTGCGCGGTGATAAACGCGTGGCTCATGTACATGGGCTGCATGTGCATGGGTTTCCAGATGGGGCGGCCCTCGGCGTTCATGGCGGCGATGCGCTCCAGGATTTCCGTGGGGCAGCTCTTGCCCTTTTCGTGGATGTACAGGGCGTCGGTTTCGCCGCGGACCTGCTTGCACATGGCACTTTTGTCAATGATCAGGCAGCTGAGCCAGAAGTTCGGTTCAGAATTCGCGGCGTCGTAGGGGTTCACCTGCACCGGGAGTCCCTTCAGACCCTCCTTGTAGCGCATGTAGATAGCCTTTTTCTGCGCGATGTGTTCTTCCAGATAGGGCATCTGGCCACGGACCACGCCGGCGATGACATTGCTCATGCGGTAGTTGTAGCCCACCTCTTCGTGCTGGTACCAGGCGGCCGCCTCGCGGCTCTGGGTGCTCCACTTGCGTACCTTGTCGGCGTCGTCCTTGCTGTCGGTGAGGAACATGCCGCCGCTAGAACCGGTGATAATCTTGTTGCCGTTGAAGCTGATGGCACTGTAGTCGCCGAACTTGCCGGTCTGTACGCCCTTGTAAGTGGCACCGAAACTTTCGGCGGCGTCTTCGATAAGGAGCGCATTGTGTTTTTTGCAGATGGCGCGGATTTCGTCCACCTTGCCGGGAGTTCCGTACAAGTGGACAAGCACCACCAGGCGCACGTCGGGGTAAATCTCGAAGGCTTTTTCGAGGGCCACCGGGTCCATGTTCCAGGTGTCGTACTCGGTATCGACGAACACGACCTCGCCGTTCTCGTAGGCGATGGGGTTCACCGTCGCGTCAAAAGTCATGTCGCTGCAGAACACCTTGTGCCCGCACAACGCCCCCTCGCCCACCTTGGGGATGCCGTACAGGGCCTCGCCCGCAAGCTTTGTGCACAGGTGCAGCGCGGCAGTACCGGCGGAAAGCGCCACGGCGTACTTGCAGCCAATCTTTTCTGCAGCGAGGCGTTCCACCTCGTTGATGTTTGCACCCACGGTGCTCATCCAGTTGGTCTCGTATGCCTCGGTCACATACTTGATTTCTTCGCCATGCATGGTGGGGCTACTGAGCCAGACTTTACTATCGAAACGGGTCGTCATAGGCCCAAATATAAATTTTTACTATATTTCCCGCCATGGCATACGTAGCAATGGCCCGAAAGTGGCGTCCCCAGTCTTTCTCCGACATGGTCGGACAGGAACACATCGCAAAAACCCTCCAGAACGCAATCGAGGGCGGCCGCCTGCACCATGCATTCCTTTTTACCGGCACCCGCGGCGTGGGCAAGACCACCAGTGCCAGAATCCTCGCCCGCACCCTGAACTGCAAGGGCGGCGACCCGCTGCACCCCTGCGGTGAGTGCGACAGCTGCAAGGACATTGCCAGCGGCAACCCCATGGACGTCTATGAAATAGACGCCGCCTCCAACACCGGCGTCGAAAACATCCGCGACGTCATCGAGCGCGTGCAGTACCCGCCGGTCATCGGCAAGTACAAGGTGTTCATCATCGACGAAGTCCACATGCTCTCCACCGGGGCTTTCAACGCCCTGCTCAAGACCCTCGAAGAGCCGCCCCCGCACGTGATTTTCATCTTCGCCACCACCGAGGTGAACAAGGTCCCCCAGACCATCCTCAGCCGTGTGCAGCGTTTCGACTTCAAGCGGCTCACCATGGAGCAAATCCGCAGCCGCCTGCGCTATATCTGCGAGCAGGAACATATAAACGCCTCTGACGAAGCCCTGGACATCTTCGCCGAAAAGGCCGACGGTTCCATGCGCGACGGCCTCACCTACTTTGACCAGGCCTACGCCTTTACCGGCAGCGACATGACCGCCGAATCTGTGCGCTCTATCCTCGGGATTCCGCCGGTGGAGCTGTTTTTCTCCCTTATCCAGGCCATCGAAAGCCACGACCTGAAGGGCTGCTTCAAGATGGTGGACGACGCCGTGAAAATCGGTATCGAGTTCGCCCCCCTGCTGGACGGTTTCGGCAAGTTCCTGCGGAACATGATCTACAGCCGCCTGGACGCCTTCACCGCCGACGAACTGAACATCACCGAAGAGCTATTCACCAAGTACAAGAGTTCGGCCCAGGGCATCGGCAACGGCGACCTGCTCCGACTGAGCAAGATGCTCATCGACCTGCAAGCGAACCTCCGCTACAGCACCAACCCGAGGCTCGTGGTAGAGACCACCTTCGCCCGCATGGCCTGGCTCGACCGGCTCACCGACCTCAAACGGGCGCTAGCCGCCATCAACGACCCCAAATCCGCCGCCGACGAGGCGGTAAAAAAAAAAGTAGCTGAAGTCGCCCAGGCCCTGGAGGCAGAACCTGCCCCGGCCCCCTACAGCGACCCCTTCGAAAACTACCAGGGCACCGGTAGCAGCGCTACCTATTCCCGCTACGAGATTGCCGCCGCCTGGCCCTCCATCTGCGCAAGTTTTGCCGACGACGGCGACCTATATTTTTCGGCGGCCATGGCGGGCACCGTCCTGGAAACCGGCGACCCCCACGAAAACCCCTTCCCCATCGCCCTCACCTTTGTGGGGGAAACGTCAAAAAATGACTCTTGGAATTTCCAGCAGCTGCAGGACCACCCGGAATTCATGACCCGGCTGCAGAACGTGCTCGAAGACAAGCTCCAGACCAAGATTTCCCTTTCAGTCAAGACCCGCGCCTTTACGGAATCCGAACGGATTATGCGGGAAAACGCCAAGAAGACCCCCTACCAGCTGGACAAGGACAGGGAGCCCCTTTTTGAAAAGATCGAAGAAATGTTTGCCGCAGAATTGGTATATTCTGTAGCGGTGAAAAAAGAAACGGCCAGCATGGCCCAAGACGACTTAGAAGAAGACAACGACAACTAGAAAGGAGTTCATGCCATGGACATGAGTAAAATGCTGAGGGACCTTCAGAAGATGCAGAGCAAGATGATCAAGGCGCAAAGCGACCTGAAGGCACAGAGTTTCGATGCCGAAGCGGGCGGCGGAATGGTTAAAGTCGCCATGAACGGTCGCGGGGTCCTCACCATGATCAAGATTAACCCCGACGCCGTTGACAAGGACGACGTGGAAGCCCTGGAAGACCTGATTATGGCGGCCATCAACGCGGCAGTCAAAAAGAAGGACGACGCCACCCAAGAAAGCATCAGCGGCGTCACCGGCGGCATGAAAATTCCCGGCCTGATGTAGTCGCCAGAAATGCCTTTTATCGGCTAGAAAAGGCATTTTATCCACAAATAAAAAGAGTCCCCCTATATAAAGGGGGCTTTTTTGTTAAATTTGGCCCATATTATTCACTGGAGAACGAATGTCAAGGCAATTTGCTATCCTACCTTCCGTGGCTTTGGCGCTCACGCTCATGGCCCTGCCCGCCCTTGCCGGCCAGGCCTATACCCGCGAAGACGCGCTCAAGATTGCCATGGAAAAGTCCACGACCATCAAGTCCGCCGAAGAGGAACTGGTCAGCGCCAATTCCCAGGTGGACGCCGGTTACGGAAACGCCATGCCCAGTATCGACCTGAGCGCAGGCATCACCCGCATTTTCGGGCTGGACGACGTTGAAAACAGCCACGACCTTTCAAACGCCGCCAACAACATGGAATCCGCCAGCGATTTCGACAAGCAGGTCATGGCCCCCGCCGTTGACGGCCTCATTTACGGCATGAAATCCCAGGGTTACCGCTGGCAATCCAGCGTGGGCCTCACCGCCACCCAGATCCTTTACGCCCAGGGCAAGGTGGGAACCGGCATCGATATTGCCAAGATTTACAGGCGCTTGAAAGAAGTGAACCTGGAAAACGTGAAGGCCACCGTCAAGTACAACGTGGAAACTGCCTTTGACCAGCTGATTTACCTGGATTCCGCCGTGGCGATTCTCGAAGCGAGCATCGCCCAGACACAACAGCATATCGACTACGTGAACGGTGCCGTAGAAAGCGGCCTGGCCTCGGAACTGGACCAGATCCGCGCCCAGCTCCAGCTGGACCAGCTCAAGTCCGAACTGGAAAAGACCAAGAAGAACCAGATTCTCGCCCGCAACGCCCTTTTGAACACCATGGGCATGGACTGGGAAGCCGACGTGCAGTTCAAGGGGGAACTTCGTGACCCGAATTCGAATCTGCCCTACCCCGACACCGCCATGGCCAACGTGAAAAAGCGCCGCAAGGAACTGGTAATGCTCGACCAGTCCGAAGACATGCTCCAGAAGAACATTTCCATCGAAGAAGGCGGCTACAAGCCCACTATCGTGCTGGTAGGCGGCCTCAAGTACAGCAACAACAAGAACGAAATCCAGCAGTGGGACGCCCCCGACTGGGACAAGAACATCAACAAGTACGTGGGCCTGAACCTGACCATGAACCTCTTCAACGGCATGAAAACCAAGGAAGCCGTGGTCCAGGCGAAATCAAAACTGCGCGACACCCAGATCCAGAAAGAAACCGCCGAGCGCGGGTTCCGCATGCAGATCGAATCCTGCGCCAACACCCTGGAAGACGCCGTGCGCCAGCTGGAACTCCAGAAGCGCCAGGTGGACCTGGCCACCCGCAACTACGACTTGACCGAAGCCTCCTACAAGGTGGGCAAGTCCACCCAGCTGGACTACCTGGACGCCTCCATGACGCTCCGCACCACAAAGCTCAAGTACATGGAAGCGGTCTTGAATTGGAACAACGCCTACAACGCCCTTTTGCAGGCCACCGGAGAATATCAATAGGACAAGATTATGAACAGCATCAAAAAGTACATCATCACCCTTTCTGCCCTAACATTTGTCCTTGTCGGTTGCAAGGGCAAGGACGCCAAGGATAGTGCCACAGTGGCACCTTCCACCATCGAAGAAATCCAGAAGGAAAAGGGCAAGCCCGCCCGCGTGGCCAAGGCCAAGAAATCCTCCCTCAAGGACATCCGCGAATTCAGCGGTACCATCGAGGGCATGCAGCAGGCTAACGCCATCTCCAAGATGGGCGACCCCCTGGCAAAGATCTACGTGCAGGTGGGCTCTACCGTCCAAAAGGACCAGGTGCTGGCCGAATACATCTTTACCGGCGACAACACCCAGTACGAACAGGTACAGGAACAGGTGGCCCTGCTCGAAAAATCCACCCAGCGTCTGCGCGAAGTACACGCCAAGGGTGGTCTTAGCCAGCAGGACCTGGACCAGGCCGAAATGCAGCTGAAGATTGCCAAGATGAACCTGGAAACCGCCCGTCGCGCCACCAAGATTCTGGCACCTGCCGCAGGCGTGGTCACCGAACTGAACTACCAGGAAGGCCAGACCCCCGGCGTGGGTTCCACCCTCTGCACCATCGCCAAGCTGGACAAGGTCATCTTGAAGTTGAACGTGACCAGCAAGGACATTTCGCAGTTCAAGATGGGTGCCGCCGCTACCGTCGAAGTGGCCGGCAAGAAGATGAAGGGTAAGGTCACGCTGATCCCCCTGGCCGCAAACCCCGTGACCAGGTTCTTCCCCGTAGAAGTGACGTTTGACAACAGCAGCAAGAAGTTGCTCCCCGGCATGTATATGACCGCCGAGATCGAAACCAAGCAGGTGAACGGCGTGGTTGTACCCGCCGAAGCCGTTATCTACAAGAACGGCCTCAACATGGTGTGGACCGTGGATAAAGAGGGCAATGCCCGCCGCAAAATCGTGAAGGTCGGCATCCAGACCAAGGACCAGGTGCAGATTGCCGAAGGCCTCAAGGGCGGCGAGACCGTCATGGTGGAAGGCATGTCCAAGATGAACGACGGCGACAAGGTCAACATCGTCAAATAATTTTACTGGAGATACGCTGAATGATCAAGGCCAGTATTTATAAACCGATTACCATGCTCATGGTCATCTTGACCGTGGTGGTTTTCGGTCTGTACACCTACACCATGATGGTCGTGGACCTGATGCCGAAATTCGAAGTTCCGGTGGTGACGGCGACCATGATTTACGCAGGTGCTAGTCCCGAAGAAATCGAGACCACCGTTATCAAGCCTGTCGAAGAACAGGTGGAACTGGTGGACGGTATCGACTACGTGCAGTCCATCTGCCTCGAGAACTACGGCATTATCGTCGCCATGTTCAACATGGGCGTCAACGTAGATGTAGCGGCAAACGACGTGCGTTCCAAGGTGGAACTTGCGGCGGCTGACTTCCCCGACGCCGTAGAACCCCCTATCATTTCCAAGGTGGACATCAACGGTGCAGCCATCATGGCTATTTCCTTTACGGGTCCGTTGAACTCCACGGAACTCCGCCAGATGGTGGAAGACGAAATCGAGCCCCTGTTCACCTCCGTCTCGGGTGTGGCCAGCGTGGATGTATTCGGTGGTACTACCCGCCAGATTTCTATCGAACTTGACAAGGACAAGATGAAGGACCGTGGCATCGACATTGCCACCATCATGGGTCTGTACGGCCAGTCCAACCTGAACTACCCCGTGGGCGAAGTCATCGGCAAGCACAAGAATACATCTGTGCGTACGGCAGGCAAGTTCCAGAACCTGGACGAAATGCGCAACATGGATATTCCCACGGCCAACGGCGTTATCAAGCTCTCCGAGGTTGCAAAAGTCAAGGACACCATCGAGACCATTTCATCCATTTCCCGTTTCAACGGCACAAGTTCTATCTCCCTGGATATCAAGAAGCGTTCCGACGCCAACGTGGTGGACGTTTCCAAGGGCGTTATCAAGCGCATGAACGCCGTCAACAAGAGCCTTCCCGAAGGTTTCGAACTTCACCTGGTGTACGACAAGTCCGAAGCGGTGAACGAATCCATCGACAACGTGATCCAGAACGTGATTATCGCTATCGTGCTTACCGCAGGACTCTTGCTCTTGTTCCTCGGCAAGTTCTCCACCATGTTCATTGCGGCCCTCACCATGCCGACCTCCGTGATTGGTGCCTTTACCCTGATGTACTTTGCTGGATTCGGCATCAACATGATGTCCCTGATGGCATTGTCGTCGTCGGTGGGCTTGCTGGTGACCAACGCCATCGTGGTGCTTGAAAATATCAACGTGAAACTGAACGAAGGCCTGGATCCGAAAGAGGCTGCCTACAAGGGAACCTCCGAAATCATGGTGGCCATCATGGCATCTACGCTTACCAACGTGTGCGTGTTCGTGCCTATCGCCTTCATGAAATCCATCGCCGGTATCTTCTTCCGTACCTTCGGTCTTACCATGGTGTTTGCCACCCTGGTGTCCTTGCTCGCCACCTTTACCTTGACCCCGCTTCTGGCGGCCTATCTGTTCAAGGGCAAAAAGAAAGACGAGAACGGAAACATTATCGAAGAAAAACCCTCCGTGGTGGGACGCATTCTCGGGCTGTTCCCCACTGCCCTCAACGGCATCCGCTTTGTATATCTGAAAACCCTGTCGTTCTGCCTTTCCATTCCGGGAGTGTTGTTCCAGGTGGTCGCCCTGATCGCTATGCTCCTTTTCGTGGGCTATATGGCCGCCAACCACATGACGGTGGAAATCATGCCTAAGCAGGACCAGGGCATGATCAGCATCAAGCTGGAAATGCCCGTGGGCACCAACGTGGAAACCACCGACAGTATCGCGAAAATTATCGAGGACCGGGTCAAGGATGTTCCCGAAATTGTCCATTACAGCGTGAACGTGGGCGGTTCCAACGGTTTTGCTACGGTGAACCAGGCTACCATGCGTATCAAGCTGTTGAAGGACTGGGAAGGCCGTACCAGGAGTACCGACCAGATCGTGGACTCCCTGCGTCCCTACCTGGCCGACATCCCCGACGCCTATATCGCCATCAAGTCCGCCTCGGCATCTGAAATGAACAACAACAGCGCAGGCGACGTGGTGCTGGAAGTCAACGGCCTCAAGAAGGACTCCGTGATCAAGGCCTCCGAACTCATTATGGACCGGGTCAAGGAAACCATTGCCGGCGTAGTGGACGTAAAGACCAGCTACGAGGCGGGTAAGCCCGAAATCCGTCTGGTTCCCAACAGGCAGGCCCTGGCCGACTACGGCGTGACCCTGCAGTCCCTTGCCACCTACAACTACATCGCCGTGAGCGGTTATGAAGCGGGTCAGTACACCGAAGACGGTGAAGAATACGACGTGTATGTGCGCATGCAGGAGAAGAACCGCAAGAGCCATGCCGACATCGAAGACCTGCCCATGAAGACCCCCAAGGGCTATGTGGCCGCCCGCGACCTGTTCTTCATCGAAGACGGTGCAGGCCCCACCCGTATTGACCGCAAGCGCAAGATGACCCGCGTGGACGTTTCCATGAACCTGTTGCCTGGCCACACCACCGGTGAGGTCATGGGCAACCTGAACAAGCTTACCGCCAGCATGAAGGGCGAACTTCCCGAAGGTATTTCCTTCAGCTTCGGTGCCCAGGCCGACATGCAGGAAGACATGGTGAACGAATTCAAGACCGCCATCATCATGGCCATCTTGCTCACCTACATCTTGCTGATTGCCCTGCTGGAAAGTTTTGCACAGCCCTTTATCATCATGACCACCATTCCTATGGGCGCCATCGGCGTGTTCCTCGCCCTGATATTCACCGGCAAGGCTCTTTCCATGATCGCCCTCATGGCTATCGTGATGCTTATTGGTGTGGTGGTGAACAACGCCATTCTATTGCTTGACGAAGCCAACAGGCTACTCCGAAGCGGTTCTATGGGAAGGCGCTCCGCCATTATGACGGCGGGCAAGACCAAGTTCCAACCCATTGCCCTGGCTACCTTCGCCTCTGTGGTGGCCCAGATGCCGCTGGCCCTGGCCTTGGGCGGTAACGTGGCCGCCATGACCCAGCCCATGGGTATCGCTGCCGTGGGTGGCCTGATCGTGTCTGCCATCCTTACCATGTACCTGGTGCCTACCTTCTTCTGGCTACCCAACGCCCTGTTCCACAAGGCGAAGAAAAAAGCCAGCAACCTGAAGGGCAAATTCAACAAGGCCAAGGCATAGCGTTCCCTACGTCATCCTGACGTCACGAAGGGGCGGAAGGATCCAGGCCCAAATTCTTTTCTCTAAAACACTGGTTTTTCAAAACCAGTGTTTTGTATTTTCCGCACCATGAATTTTAATAACGCTTGGTGCAAAACACATCTGACCACTCCCCTACCCACTCCGGCGGGCAAAAGCCCTGCCGCCCTGTACCTGGGCATGGCGAATATCCACGACGAAATGCTGTTGGAACGCATCCGCTTTATGCACGACGGACCCGTTGTCCCCTGCCCCATGACCGAAGCCGAAATACTCCGGACCATACGGGCGAACTTTGCAAACGAAGCGGAGGCCCTGCAAGAAAGCAAGGCCAACTCCTGGGAATCAGAGCCGGTCATCAACCTGGTGGATTCACTGCTAGACAAGGCCCTGGAGCAAAATGCCAGCGACATCCACCTGGAACCCACCGAAAAGGAACTGAAGGTGCGCTTCCGCATCGACGGACTTTTGCAATTCCACAGAAGCCTGCCCCCATGGTTAAAGGACCCGGTACTTGTGCGGCTGAAGCTCCTTGCCCAGGTAGATATTACAGACAAGCGAATTCCCCATGACGGAAGTTTCAAGTTCCAGGGCGTCTCGGGAACGGTGCGGGTGCGGCTCAGCACCCTGCCGGTGCAGCACGGCGAGACCTGCGTACTGCGGCTTTTACCCGCCAAGGACGAAGGCGGCACCCTCGGCGACCTGGAATTCAGCCCGAAAATCCTTGCAGAACTCCGGCGCATCTTCGCCATGCCCCAGGGACTGTTCCTGATAACAGGCCCCACCGGCAGCGGCAAGACTACCACGCTGTACGCGGGCCTACGGGAAATCATCCAGAAAAAGATAAACGTCACCACCATCGAAGACCCGGTGGAATACAGTCTCAATGGCGCAAACCAGGTGCAGGTCAACGAAAAATGCGGGTTCAGCTTCGCTGCAGCGCTCCGCTCCATACTCCGGCAGGACCCGGACGTGATTCTGGTAGGCGAAATTCGGGACGAAGAGACTGCCCACATTGCGCTCCGCGCCGCAGAAACTGGCCACCTAGTGCTTTCAACGTTACACACCAACAGCGCAAAGGGCGCCTTTGCGCGACTCCAGGACCTGGGAATATCCCAAGCTTCACTACAAGATTCCCTGCTGGGCGTAATGGCCCAGAGGCTTTTGCGGAAAAAGACCGGCGGCCGCGTCGCCGCACTGGAACTGCTAAAGCCCGACAGCTCCTACGCCGACGGAACGCTGCAGGAATATGCCGACCGGCTTGTCCAAAACGGCCTTGTGGAAAAAGAGGAACTACTCCGGGTTCTCGGGAACTGAAGGCTCCGCAGGTGCAGACGCAGCAGGCGCGACGGGAGCAGCCACAGGTTCTGCAGGAGGTGGAGCCATCAACTGCCTTAAGGAATCCACCAGCAGGCTGTCCTTCTTGGGGAACATGTTCTGGTAGATGACCGCCCGGCGCTTGGCCATGAACTGGCTTTCCCGCATGTTGGGATGGTGCTTGCCGGGGCTTGCCAACATGGCCGCCAGGTTGATGGCCTGATCTACACTGAGCTTGCTGCAACTCTTCTTGTAATAGGTGGAGCAAGCCGCCTGGCATCCGAAAATATCCTTGCCCCACTGGGCGTAGTTCAGGTACAGTTCCAGAATGCGATCCTTCCCCAGCTCATGTTCCATCAAAAGCGCATAGGCCAGCTCCTTGAACTTCCGCTCCCAGGAGCGTTCCCCGCTAAGGAACAGATTCTTTGCCAACTGTTGCGTAATGGTAGAACCACCAAACTTGGTCTTGCCGGACATCTTGTTTGCGTTCAGCGCCTCGGCGATGGCGTTCACGTCAAAGCCCGGGTGGAAATAGAAACCGGCGTCTTCGCTGGCAATCACCGCTTTCTGCAAATAAGGGCTGATTGAATCCAAAGGCACATAGGTATGCTTGATTTCTACCGCCGGATTGGAATCCACCAGGGCCTGCATGTAGCGGCTCATCTCGGGCTGGGTATCTTTCAGGGACTGAACGCCGTCGTATAAGTTATAGCCGTAAACAAAAGCCTTGTACAGGGCCACAGAGGCCACAATGCTGAACACCGCCGAATAGATGATGAGAATCAGGAGGACGCACCTCAACAAGAAGTTGAAGAATCCGTAAATTCCTTTGAAAACCTTGAAAGCCAGGTTGCCCCTGATTTTCTCGATGATGTCCTTAATTTTTTTCATAAATCAACCGCACCAATATATAGCATTTGTCAGTGCTTCCCGCCGAACCAGTCGTTCACGTCTTCGCCTTCCTTTATAGAAGAATCCAGGTGTTCCATACCCTCACCAAGCACGATAGTGCGGATTCCTGCATTGCCGAACACTTCTTGCAGGTACTTGGTAGCCTCGCGACCGGCGTTATCCTTGTCCATACACAACACCACGTTCTTGTTCTTGAACAGGGGCAGCCATTCTACCTTGAAACTGCGCACGCCGGGAATCCCAACCGCATCAATTTTCTGATTCAAAAAGGTAAGTGTATCAACAACACCCTCGCAAAGGTAAACCCAGCCCGGTTTCTCGTCCAGAACAGACATATTGTACGGGTAAGGCACCGTGCCCCGCAGGTTCATCTCTTTGGGGACTACAGAACTGTCCAATGCGCGAGACTGAAAATAAAAGGCTCTGCGCTGCGTGTCTAAGTAAGGGAAAATAAGCGGGTGTTTGTAAAACTTCAGATTACCCTTTTCGTTGAACAGGCCTACGTACTGCAAGACATCCATGCTATAGGTGTCTTTGAGGGCATTGTTCAGCTGGCCATAGTCCTTGATGGTCCTAAGAAGCATCTTGTCCCACACGGGCTTGAAAATACGTCGCCCCATAAGCCAGGCAGCGGCCTGGGTTCCATCTACCGGCGAAAGCATCTTCAAAAAATTCAGGATAATCTTTTTGCGTTCGTCTTCACTGACCAACTCCTCTGCCGGTGCCGATTCCGGCATGGGCATGGGTTCAGTAGCGTAGAGCTCCAGAGGCTCTTGCTCTGGCACTTGGTTTTTCGATGCAGTATTTTTTCCTACCGAATAGGCCCTGTCAACAGGAGCCAAGAACGGGAATGTTTCCCGAAGGTAATTCAACGCCTCAACAAAGGAGCAGTTCTTGTATTTTTGCACTAGGGAAATCACGTCCCCACGAATGTCGTCGCAGACCCAGCAGCGGAACGAGCCCCTTTCTTCGGATATGGAAACCGACGGAGTCCTGTCGCCATGGGCATGACGGCGCGGGAAGGCACAGCGGCACTTGCCCCGGACAACATCAATACCCAGAGATCGGGCCACAGCCGTAATGGACAAGGAAGCCTTGAACTGTTTTAGTTCTTCGTCGGTCATTTAAAGGGAATTATAGTAATTGGGGGAAAAGAATTGTCAATGATTATCTTGATAAAGGGAACGCGATAGTTATTAAAGCACTAGCGGCACAGGCTTGTCGGCGGTAACCGTCTTCGGAGTCACCTTGCAGTCCACCACGAAGATTTCTACACCTGCGTCACGAGCGTCCCGCAGGGCTCCCGCGAACTCCGGATGGATTTTTTCATCGGGTCCAAAGCGGTGGCAACCCTTCATCTGGACCAGAAACAGCACACCGCATTCGTAGGGCGTCTTGTCGTCTGCTGCGGTTCGGGTAGCAAGAATCCGCGCAAGCTCCCGCAGGTGCTTGACGCCACGCTCCGTCGGAGCGTCAGGGAAAGAGGCAGAACCGTCATATTCCAGGGTCACGCCCTTCACTTCCAGGAACATCTTGTGGAGCCGCGATTTCTGCGCCCTGGTCTTCCCCGCTCCCCGATACTCGATGTAAAAGTCGAAGCGGGAATTCCCGAAGGTGTATTCCGGCTTTAGGAAGGTAATCTCCGGAAAACGCTCCCGGTTGGAACGAATCCATTCGGCGGCCACCTTGTTAGGGGCCTGGCTGTCCATGTTCACCAGGATTTTCCCGCGAGGAGTGACCTTTTCCACCGTCACCAGGTCGAAGGGCGTCTTGCGTTCCGGATTTTTTGATTTTTCCAGAAAGACCTTTACGCCTGGCTGCAACAGTTCACGGCAGCGCCCCGTGTTCTTCACGTGGACTACCGTCTTTACGCTGCCTATTTTCACGTGGGCGATAAAGCGGTTCGGTCGCTCCAAGAACTCGCCCTGGACAATTTCACCATATTTCATCGGCATTTTTCCAATTTGACCAGAATATAAATAAAGAATCCGCCGAAAATTTTTAATTTTGAAGAAAACAAAAGGAGTACGACTTCAAATGGTCATTACCGTTTTTATCCTGTACCTGTTGATGATGCTCGGCATCGGTTTTTACTTTTCCAAGAAGGCCAACAGCCTGAACGCCTACTACCTGGGCAACCGTGGAATGAACAAGTGGGTGGTGGCCATGTCCGCCCAGGCCTCCGACATGAGCGGCTGGCTCCTGATGGGGCTTCCCGGAGCTGTTTTCGTGAGCGGGTTCTCCGAAGCCTGGATTGGTATCGGCCTTGTCATCGGCACCTATTTTAACTGGAAAATCGTAGGCAAGCGCCTCCGCAAGTACAGCCACTTCTGCGGCGACTCCATCACCCTTCCCGACTTTTTCTCCAACCGTTTCCGCGACAACAAGGGCATCATCCGCGTGATTGCCTCCATATTCATTCTCACCTTCTTCCTGTTCTATACGGTATCGGGCTTTGTGGCTAGCGCAAAACTGTTCGGCACTATCTTCGGCATGAACTACACCACGGGCCTGATTCTTGGAGCCGTGGTGGTGGTGAGCTACACCTTCATGGGCGGCTTCTTTGCCGTGTGCTGGACAGACTTTATCCAGGCCATGATGATGCTTGTGGCCGTGGTCGCCATTCCCCTGATTATCATGAGTGGCTCTGGCGGATTTGCCTCTACCATGGACGCCGTCAATGCCCAGAACCCCTACCTGATGAGCCTATTCACCAACGCCACCACCGGCAAGTCCATCGGCCTTATCGCCCTGATTTCTAGCCTGGCCTGGGGCCTTGGCTACTTTGGCATGCCCCATATTCTGGTTCGTTTCATGAGCATCAAGGAAGCCGAAGAAATCAAGCATTCCCGCCGTATTGCCATGACCTGGGTCACCATCTGCCTGGGCGCCGTCATCATGATTGCCCTCCTTGGCCGCTACTATGTAGAAGCCCACGGCATCAAGGTGGACGACCCCGAACGCATTTTCATGATCCTCTGCCAGGTTCTCTGCCACCCGGCCATTGCCGCCATCTTGATGGCCGCCATCCTTGCCGCCATCATGAGTACCGCCGACTCCCAGCTGCTTGTTTCCGCTTCTGCCTTCAGTAACGACCTTTACAAGCACCTGTTCCGCAAGAATGCGAGCAACAAAGAAGTCATGTGGGTCAGCCGTGGCGTGGTGGTGGCTATCACCATTATCGCCGTCATCGTGGCCATGCAGGGCGCCCCCAGCGCCGACGGAGCGAAGCACGGCAAGAGCTTCCTGGACGTGGTCATGAGCCTGGTGAGCTTCGCCTGGGGCGGTTTCGGTGCCACCTTCGGCCCCATCATGCTCCTTGCCCTCTTCTGGAAACGTACCACCCTCCCCGCCGCCATCGCCGGCATGTTGGTGGGCGGCATCACCACCTTCGTGTGGAAGTTCTACCTTTCCAGCTTCCCTGCCGAAATTTTCCAGATTTACGAACTAGTACCAGGATTTGTGCTCAGCTTCGTGACAATCGTAGTGGTAAGCCTTCTCACTAAGGCTCCCTCCAAGGAAATTCAAGACGAGTTTGACCAGGTGGAGCACACCCGCCTTTCAACACTTAAGCTTTAAAAAAGGAAAAAAATGTCCCTACTAGAATCATTACCCAAGTCCAACAAAGACGGAATCCTCTACGAGGCCGACACAGTCCACAACATCTTGCCGCAGAAGGCGCCCTTCGCCTTCGTTGACGAAATCCTCAGCCTCGACGCCGAGAACATGGAAATCGTGGGCAAGTGGCACCTGACCGGCGAAGAAGGATTCCTGAAGGGGCATTTCCCCGGAAACCCCGTGCTCCCCGGCGTCATCCAGATTGAATCCATGGCCCAGGCGGCAACGCTTTTGACCATGATCGGCCGCGAAGCGGAAACCACGGGCAAGCGTCCCGCCTTTATGGGCGTAGAAAACTGCCGTTTCCGCGCACCGGTAATCCCCCCTGCCGAAATCGTCCTGAAGGCCAAGCTGGTCATGGCCCGCCACGGCATTTTCAAGTACAGCGGCGAGCTCTACACCGTCGATGCCGAAGGAAAGGAAACCCTCTGCACCAAGGCGGATTTCAGCGCCGCCATGGTCTAGCAGGACTTTCCAAAAAATCTCAAAAAGATTCCGCCCAGAGCCTTTAAATCTGGGCGTATTTTTATATATTTGGTTCGCTCGCCCCCATCGTCTAGTGGCCCAGGACTCGGGATTCTCATTCCCGCAACAGCGGTTCGAGTCCGCTTGGGGGTATAAACAAAGCCGACGCATCACAAAGGTGTGTCGGTTTTCTTTTTTCCGAAAAAAAGCGGCACAAAGAAAAAGCCACCCGCATCTGCAGGTGGCAAAATTTGTTCGGGCTTAACAACGCTGTGCAACTAGTCCTTGTAGAACAGGTCCAGGTTGTTCACCACTGGCGTTGCCTTTTCCAGATCACCCACATACTGGCTGAAGGCCGTCATAGAAGTGAAGCGGGCGGCGTTGTCCTTGTCGTCCTTGATGGCGGTTTCGAGAGCGGCCTGGTCCACAGACTTCTTGGACTTGACCTTGATCATCACGGCACCGTTGTCGGTTTCCACCACAGGGCCCCATTCGCCTTCTTTCTGGTTCTTGAGCACCTTGGCCACGTTCGGGTTGGCATAGCCGAAGCCAGGAATGAAACCTTCCACAGAAGCGCTCTTGGATTCAATCTTTACCTTTTCGATTTCGGCAGGAGCACTTACAGCCGTAGAGTCAGCGGCAGAATCAGCAGGAGCCCAGGCCTTCACCTTGTCGGCCATGGAGGTCAGGTAGGCGGCTGCAGCGGCAGCGCTCTTCTTCTTGAGCAGGTTCTTCTTGATTGCGTCATAGTAAACGCTCACGTCACGTTCGCCGGCCTTGAGTTCCTTGGCCTTGGTGGCCACCACAACCCACTGGTTGTTCTTGAGAACCGGAGAGACATCGCCCACGTCTTCGGAAAGGTTTTCGTTGGGCCAGGCAAAGGAGGTCAGTCCCTTCAGGTAGCCGAGGGCGGCAATGTTGTCGCCGGGGCCAACCCATTCGGAGCGTTCCACCGTAAGGTTACGATCCTTGGCGGCATCGGCAAAGGACTTGCCGAGAGCCATGTCGGTCTTGATTCCGGAGAGAACGTTTTCGAGGCTATCTACAGTTTCGGAAGAGGCGTTCACCACCAGGAGGATATGACCCACCTTGGCAGAGACTGCACCGGTAGAGTCAGTAGTCTTGCCGTAGCTCTTGATGATGTGGTAGCCGAAGCGGGTCTTGACCGGTTCAGAAATAGCGCCGGAATCCAGGGCCAGGGCGGCCTTCTCGAATTCCTCGACAAAGGCGCCGTGACCGGCTTCTTGGGAGAGCATGCCACCGTTTTCGGCGCTGCCCGGATCTTCGGAAGAAATGCGGGCCATGTCTTCGAAGTTGGCAGTAGAAGACGTGTCGGAAAGCTGGTAGTAAAGCGTCATGGCGTATTCGCGGATGCGTTCGTCATCGGCGTCGGTAGCGGCCACCGGAAGCTTCACGTAGTCAAAGAGGACCTCGTCCTTTTCTACAAAGAAGCTATCTACATGGGCGTTGAAATAGCCCTTGACCATGGCGCTGTCGATAGTGGCTTCTTCTACGGCAAAATCATTGGAAGAAACATAGGCCACGTCCATGTCGTAATCCGTCATGCGGCGGTCCACGTTCCACTTGGATTCAAGAGAGGTGGGGTGCACAGAAGCCCCGACCAGCACCTGCAGTTGACGGGAAGGAATGGTGGCGTTCTTCAGGTCTTCTTCGAACTGGAGCATCACGCCCCACTGGAAAGCCTGGGGAGTCTCGAGCCAGGCGTCGAATTCGGCCTTGTTGAAGTTGGTGTCCACCAGGAACTTGGGGAGAGAGGCGATGTAGGCCTGGGAGCGTTGCATCAGGTCTTCTTGGGAGGTTGCCTGCTGCTGGATAGCGTACAGGCGACTCTGGGCCTCTTGCACCAGACGGGCGCGGATGGCATCGGGATTGTTCTTGAATTCGCTCTTAAGTTCGGCCACAGAAGCACGCAGTTCGGCATCTTCGTAGATGCCTTCCATCATGACCTGACGCACAAAGGAGCGGAACACTTCGGAACGGAGCTGGGCATACTGTTCGTCTTCGAGATGCTGGCCCTGGTACTGGTTCTGCACGATCCTCTTGATGCGGGTGTCGAATTCACCATAGGAGACCTTGTGGTCATTCACGATAGCCACCGGATAGCTCTGGTTCGTGTTGGGCACGCGGTCCATGGCCAGAAGGCCCACGACAATACCGGCAGCAAAAATGACAATGACCCACTTGGCCTTTTCATTAATCCACGTTAACATAGAGATAACTCCATAAATAATTTTGACGGGCGAAAATTTAGCAAAAAAACACGGGTTTCTGTTAAAAACTGTACAAATATAGCCGTATAGCCCCAAAATTGCTATCTATTGTCTATCCCCCAAAAATCGGGGGCGTTTCGTCATGGAGTTCAGATGTACGACATTCTAGTGCTTGGAGCAGGGATTTCCGGCCTTTCCGCCGCCCTGCATGCCGCCGAAAAGGGCCTTTCCGTAGTTATCCTCACTAAAGGAGCAAAGCCCGACGGTTCCTCCAACTACGCCCAGGGGGGCATCGCCACCGTCACCGAAAAGACGGACAAGTTCGAATTCCATATCGCGGACACCCTGGAAGCGGGCGCAGGCCTCTGCAAAAAAGAACCCGTGAACATCCTCACCAAGAGCGGGCCTGCCACCATCAAGCAGCTGGTAAAATGGGGCGTACTCTTTACCCCGAACCCCACGGACAAGACCCAGTTCGACCTGCACCTGGAAGGTGGCCACAGCCACCACCGCATATTGCACGCCGCAGACCTTACCGGCAAAGAGATTATGCGGGCCCTTTTGGCCGAACTCCACAAGCAAAAAAACATCGACTACCTGGAAAACTGCTACATCAAGGACCTGATCTGCAAGGGAAACGGCAAGGCCAAGCAGTGCATCGGTGCCGAAATCATCCACCAGAAGACTGGCGAAGTCGAAAAGATTTACGCCAAGGCCACCATCCTTTCTACGGGTGGTGCCGGACGCATTTGGCAGTACACCGTCTGCCCGCCGGACAGCTGCGGTGACGGCATGGCCATTGCCGCCCGTGCAGGAGCCGCCCTGCAGGACATCGAGTTCATGCAGTTCCACCCCACAAGCCTTTACGCACCCAGCCTCAAGAAGCCCTTCCTGATTTCGGAAGCGGTCCGCGGGTTCGGCGGCATTTTAAAGAACGACAAGGGCGAAGAGTTCATGAACCAGGTGCACCCGCTCCATTCGCTGGCCCCCCGGGACATCGTGGCCCGGGCCATCCACAGCGAGATGCAGCGCCTGGGCAAGCCCCACATGTACATCGATCTTAGCGGTCGCACGCCCAAGGACATCAAGAGCCATTTCCCGAACATCTACGCCAAGTGTCTGGAAGCAGGCATCGACATCACCAAGGAATGGATTCCCGTGGTGCCCGCGGCACATTACATGTGCGGAGGCGTACTGGTGGACACCTGGTCCCGTACCGAAATCAAGGGCCTGTACGCCTGCGGCGAAGTCGCCGCCACGGGCGTCCACGGGGCAAACCGCCTCGCCTCCAACTCCCTGCTGGAAAGCGTGGTCTTTGCGCTCCGGGCCGTCGATGACATCCAGAAGAGCGGTCTTCTGAAAAGCAAGGTGACTGTACCGCCCAAGGGCAAAAAGCAGTTCATCAGTTTTACGAAGGCTCCCTACTGGAAAAAACGCCGCAAGATTCTGCAAGACATGATGTGGACCCACTGCGGAATCGTCCGCACGGTAGCGGGTCTGAACCAGGGGCTGAAAGTCATCGAAGAACTGGAAGCCGACCTGCAAGCCGCCATCAAGAACAAGGAAACGGAGAACATCCATTTCCTGGAATTCCAGAACGCCCTGCAGGTGTCGAAGATGATCCTCATCGCGGCGCTCCGCAGGCACGAATCCCGCGGGCTGCACTACATTCTGGACTACCCGAACCCGAGCCCCAAAACCAAGCACCAGAGCATTTACCTGAGCGACAAGAAGTAAACTATATTGTAAGTCATGGCCGAAGCGAAGACTAAACTCCCCAAGAAAATCGGTGGCTACACGCCTACACAAATGCTGGGACACGGAGCCATGGGAAACGTGTGGCTCTGCCACGACCCGTCTCTTGACCGCATGGTGGTGGTTAAGCAGATGCGTCAGGTCCTCTTGAACCAGGACGATTTCATTTTGCGTTTCGAGCGGGAAGCGAAAATTCTCGCCCACCTGAACCACCCGGCCATCATACAGCCCTACGCCCTCTGGAAAGAAAGCGACGGACAGCTTTCGCTGTCCATGGAGTTCGTAGAGGGCAAGAGCCTCCGGGAACTGCTGGACTGCTGCAAGCAACCCCCTCTCTGGGTGGTACTTTCCATCTTGTACGAAATTCTCACGGCCTTAAGCGAGGTGCACCGGTACGGCATTGTCCACAGGGACCTGAAACCCGCAAACCTGATGATCGACAAGGACGGTCGTATTCGCCTGCTGGACTTTGGCGTCGCCCACGCCGAAAAAGAAAACGAAGACGACCTGACGCTCACAGTTGCAGGTTCCCAGATAGGGACCGGCGCCTATATGAGTCCGGAGCAGACCCTGAACGAAGACGCCACTCCCCTTTCGGACCTGTTCAGCATGGGCATCATCGGGGCCGAAATGCTCCTGGGCGAAAACGTTTTCCGGGGCGAGAACCTCTCCAAGACCTTCAAACGCATCCAGAAGCTCCGCATCAAGGCAGAAGCTTTCCCCAAGGGGACTCCCAAGGCACTGATAAAGGTCATCCTCAAGCTTTTGGCCAAGAACCCTTCCAAGCGTTACCTCTCTGCCGCAGATGCCGCCGACGACTTGTCCAAAATCATGAAGGGCTACCCCAGGCATATGGAGCCATATCTCGCTGAATGGGTCCTTGCCACCCTCAACGGCAAGGAATCCCTGGTAGAGCCGCAAATCGTCCCCGACAAGTCCAAGAAATTCTTCATAGCGGGAGCTATCTTGGGAGCAGTCGTAGTGGCAGCCCTCTGGATACTTGTTCATTTCTTATAAGTTGAGATTTATAAATGGTCTGGATTGATATTGTTTGCTGTGTCATCATCGCCATATTCGCCCTGCTGGGGCTGTGGCACGGCCTGCTGAAAAGCATCTTTAAACTAATTGCCTGGGTGGCAGGCCTGCTAGGTGCCTACTTTGCCACGGATGTCATCGGTAATTTTATCGCAACGAACCTGGAAATCGACGGGCTGACCGTAAAAATCATCTGTGTCTGCGTCGGGTTTCTGGTCCCCTTCTTACTGTTCTCGTTCATCGGGCATTTTCTGCATAACATCGTCAAGGACTCCGCCATCAGTGGCGTGAACAGGCTTCTCGGCGCAGGGCTCGGCGTTGTAAAAGCCCTAATACTCTGTTTCCTGTTCCTGACCATCATCCACCTGATTCCCGCCTCGGGCGGACTCAGGGACGCCCGCAACAACGCCCTTTCGTACAGTGCCTACCGGTGGAGTCTAGAGACCATGGGAATCTCCTCTGAAGAGGTGGACATTATCGACATGGCCGAAAAGAAGGCCACCGAAATGGCCGATTCTGCCGTAGATGCCGCCAAAGAAGCCGCTGAAAAAGAAGCGGAAAAGGCCGTGGAAAATGCAAAGAAGGCAGCCAAGGACGCAACCATCAAGGCGGTAGAAAGCACCACCGATGCAGCAAGGAATGCAGCCGAAAAGGTTTCGGACAAAACGGCTGAAGCAGCGAATAAACCAGCCGAAAATATTTCTGACAAAGCCGCAAGTGCAGAATAAAGGGCGCTACCGCCCGGCAAGGCGCAGGGCGCATTCCCCTGCCTCACGGACAATATCCTCTTCGCCATCCACGTGACCGCCTCGCATCACGAATCGTCCGTTGCATAGCACGGAATCAATCGCGCGAGAATCGGCGGAATAGACCCAGTTGCTAATCAGGTCAAAACAGGGCACCATCCGTTCGTTGTCGAGCCGTACCAATATTCCATCGGCGAGTTTGCCTTCGGCAATAACCCCTGCGTCAATGCCGTTTACCTGGGCCACGTTGACGCTCGCCATCTTCAGGGCTTCCGAAGCGGGGAGCGTTTCTGCCCCACCCTGGACCTTTGCAAGCAGGGCCGCAAGCTTCATCTCTTCGTGCATATCCAGGTTATTGTTGGAAGAATCCCCATCGGTTCCAAGACCTAGGGGAATCCGGTATTCCATCATCTTGACAATGGATGGGATTCCGCTTGAAAGCTTCAGGTTCGAATTGGGGTTCAAAATAGCCGCTGCCCCGGACTGGGCAAAGATTTCCATATCCTTTTCGGAAAAATGGACGCAATGGGCCGCCTGAACGCGTCTGTTCAGGCATCCAATCCGCTGCAAGTATTCTACGGGAGTGCAACCGTGCTGTTCTACACAATCCCGGACTTCTTTCTCCGTTTCGGACAAATGAATATGCAGCGGGTAGTTTTCCTTTTCGGCCATCTCCATGCTGCGCCGCAGGTATTGTTCGCTTACGATGTAGATGGAATGGGGCATCACGGCAAGCTTCACACGTTCCGATTCGCCGGTGTGTTTTGCCAAAAAATCAAAATTCGCCTTGAGGCCTTCTGGAGAAACCAATACGTCGGAAATGGTGACGCCGATGCTTGCCCGGATTCCCATCTCTTCGACCACCTTCATGGTCTGTTCACGGTGCCAATACATGTCCGAAAAAAACACCGTACCGGACTTGATCATCTCTAATACCGCAAGGCGGCTCCCGATTTCGATGTCCCTGTCCGTAAGTTTTGCCTCGAAGGGCCAAATGTATTCGTTCAGCCACTTGGAAAGTTCCATATCGTCGGCGTAACCCCGCAAAAGGCTCATGGCCGCATGGGTGTGGCCATTGTAAAAGGCGGGCACCAGGGCTAAGTTCTTGCAGTCAATGATTTCGGCGCCATCCGCCATTTCGGGCGTAGATGCATCTACAATCTTGGAGAAGACATTCCCGTCAATCAGAACATCCTTGCGGGCAGGTGGTTCGCCTGCATTTTGCATCAATACGGACTTGAGAAGAAATTTTCCCACAGCCTACCCTCCTAGTTACAAGCGGGATGGTTTAGATCTTTCCTGTGGCTTCAAGAACCAAGTAAACCAGGTAAGAAATGTAGAAAGCCAAAAAGACCGCACCTTCAATTCTGTTAATGCGTCCTGTACGGATACCATCCACCTTGCGGACCGGAAGGCCAAACACCAGCAATAGAACCGTAAGGAGCGCCATCAGGGGCATGTCGCGGTACAAAATCCCCGGGGATACGGAATCCATGGGGTCAATGACGGCAGCAATGCCCACCACCAGCAAGGTGTTGAATAGATTAGAACCTACGATATTTCCGAAGGCGAGATCGGATTCGCCCTTGCGGGCTGCAGCAATGGAGCTTGCCAATTCAGGAAGCGACGTGCCTACGGCAACGATGGTAAGGCCAATCAACAAATCACTCACCCCAAGAGTGCGGGCGATTTCAACCGCTCCCCACACCAGCAGGCGGGAACTTGCCACCAAAAGGGCAAGGCCGAACAGGAGCCAGAACAGGGATTTCCACAGAGAGACCGGAGCATCGTCAGATTCTTCAACATCGACTTTCGCCTGAGCCCGTTTCTCGCGAATTTCGCTTACGATGTTTATACCCATGGCCAGGGCGAAAACGGCAAGCATGATAATGCCGTCCATCCTGGACACGGACAAATTGGACACCAAGAAAATGGAGAAAGCCGTTACCACAAGCAAAATGGGCAAATCCCGCTTGAGGGCAATCTTTTTCACCACTACCGGACGAATTACAGCCGTAAAACCAAGAATCAGGGCAATGTTTGCGATGTTGCTCCCGTAGGCATTTCCCAGGGCGAGTTCAGGATTGTGCTGTGCGGCCGAAAGGGCTGACACCACCATCTCCGGGGCAGATGTTCCAAAGCCCACCACCACCATGCCAATAAGGAGGGTGGACATGCCCATGAACTTGGCAACGCCCACGGCACCATCAACAAACTTGTCTGCGCTCCAGACCAGGAACGAAAGACCTACGAGAACAGCAACTACAGGAAGGAGCATCTAGGCTAGAAGAGGTAGAAGGATGCTCCCAGCAGGAACGACGTTGAGGAAAGGTCATCCACTTCAAACATCTTCATAGACGGGCTGTTGTCGGTATCGTAGAGGTTGGAAATACCGATGTTGAAGCGGAAGTCGAATCCCAGGTACCGGTTCGCCATGATGGAGAAACCACAGACGATATCCCAGTCGATGGTGTTGCGGAAATCCTTGTCAATCATGTCCAGTCGGCTGGTCTTTCCATCGACGGTGGCACGGAATTCGTCCTTGATGGCCACAGATGCCTGTGTACCGATTTCGAACATCAGGGAAGAACGGGGGGCCTTGAAGGCGAATAGCACCGGGACATCCACCTTGCGCTGCTTGAACTTGCCCTTCAGGGAATAGCGAGGAGTGTGTCCGCTAGCCTTGGCCTCGCTCTGTTCGAAGAGGGCCGCCACCTTGACACCGATGGTGTACTGGGTCACAGGGATTATGCCCGTAAGACCTGCGCGCCAAGTGAGTCCGTCATAGTCATGCAGGTAGTAATCATCACTGTAAGAGGAATACATGTGGTACGAGCCGATAAAGCCCTGGACTCCCAAGCTCCATTTCATGGGGATGAGACCGCGAAGGTCATCAAAGCTTGTGGAAACCTGAGCGTCTGTGGGGCTCACATAGACGGTGTGGACCTTGGTACCGCTGAGTTCCACCGGTTCAGAAGAATAGACCGTGCGGTAAACCACCGTCTGGGTCGGAGCTGGGGCAGCTGCGGCCGGGGCAGCTTCTTGTTCGGGTGCAGGAGCGCTAGATGCTGCAGGGGCTTCTCCGCCACGGACGGCCATGGGAGCGGCAGCCTCTTCGGTCGGAGCTGCTTCGGCAGTAGTGGCTTCGGCAGGGGCGGCCGTTTGTTCAGGAGCAGCGCCTTGTTCAGTCGCGGGAGCTGCCGCTTGTTCAGGAACAGCTTCTGCAGCTGTCGCAGGTGCAGTCGTTTCGGGAGTAGCAGGGGCTGCGGCGGTTTCAGTAGCTGCAGGAGCTGCGGCCTCTTGTGCAGGGGCAGCTTCTTGGGCCGGAGCCGCGGCAGGAGCGGCATTAGCGGCGGGTTGGGACTGCGGAGCCGCAAAAACAGCGGCGGCAAGGGTCAAAACAGAAATAATTCCAGACACTTTGAGATTCATAGAATCCTCCATTTATACGCTCTAATTATAGCAATTTTCTACATTTCGGCTATGAAACTGAATATTGTAGCTGCAGAAACCGCCAAGGTTAACGAGAACAAGGCCTACGCCCTTTTCTTTGTCAAAGAGTCCATCCAATTTTCAAAAGTGCTTTCCGCCAAGGGCGAATCCCAGGTGGAATCCGTGCTGAAGGGCCTCAAGGAAGGCCCCTTCGAAGACCTGGAATTCCTAGAAATCGACGGATGCAACACTTTCTTCGTCGATGCCGCCAAGGAGCGCGGACTCTCCGCCCTTGATCACTTGCGCATGGCTGCCTACCGCCTGGCCCAAAGGGCCATGAAAAGGCAGGTGCCCTGCGTGAGCCTGTTTTTGGCCGACGCCGCCGATGAACAGTTCAAGGCCATACTCCACGGGCTCCATTACGCCGACTACAAGTTCGATGCCTACAAGAGCAAGCAGAAGCCGAATTTCCAGGTGACCTTCGAGATTGTGGCAGGGGAACACACCGCAGCCTTCAAGAAGATTGCCGAAGAAGTGGCCGTAGAACAAAAGGCCATCACCCTGGCAAGAAACCTTATCAACACCAGCGCCTCGGACCTCTACCCCGCCGCCTTTGTTGAAGACGCCAAGACCATCGCCAAGTACACACCGGGCCTTTCCATCAAGGTGCGGAACATGAAGGAGCTGGAAAAAGAAGGCTTCATGGGTCATGTGACCGTAGGCAAGGGCAGCTCCCACGAGCCGTATATGATTACCCTCACCTACGACGGCACGAAACTTGCGGCGGGCAAATCCAGCGGCAAATCCGCAGGTAAAAAAGGCCGCACCTCCCGCGACCACCTGGTCATTGTCGGAAAGGGACTCACCTTCGACACGGGCGGTCTGTGCCTCAAGCCCGCCAAGTCTATGCCCGAAATGATCAGCGACATGAGCGGTGCCGCCACCGCACTCGCCGCCATCCAGGCTATCGCCACCCTGAAGCTCCCTGTCAAAGTGAGCGCCGTCTGCTGCCTCGCCGAAAACGCCATCGGCAACAAGTCTGTGCTGCCGGGCGATATCTTCAAGGCAAAGAACGGCAAGACTGTCATGGTAGACAACACCGACGCCGAAGGCCGCCTGGTGCTCAGCGATGGGCTTGCCGAAGCCGGGCTCATCGGGGCTACCCACATTATCGACCTTGCCACCCTCACCGGAGCCATGGTCCGCGCCCTGGGTTACGCCGTCACAGGGTTCTTCAGCAACGACGACGACCTGGCCCTGAAAGTCATCAACTGCGGCGAGGCCTGCTGCGAAAAATTCTGGAGCATGCCTCTCGAAGAAGAATACGCCGACGCCCTGAAAGACAAGTTCGCCGACCTGAAGAACACAGGCAGCGACGCAGGCGCCATCTCCGCCGCACTCTTCTTACAGGAGTTCGTTCCCGAGAACACCGCCTGGGCCCACTGGGACATCGCCGGTACAGCATTTGTTTCCAAAAAATGGAAATACACCGAATACGGCGCCACTGGCTTTGGCGTACAGACCTTGATTGAGCTCGCCCGGGAGATGAATTAGTTTATCAAGACTGCCATAATTTGCTATAATTATGGCCGTCAAAACCGCCGACTTACGAGGTTTCTATGTTAGATTTTCTTGCCAACTACTGGCCCTATATTGTTGCACTGGTCGTCATCGTGCTTGCCGTGTTCGCTTTCCGCGGACTCCGCAAGGCCCTCAAGGAAGGTGGCGGAGCGTTCAGCCTCGAGACCATCCGCAGGAACACCGAGCCCAACTTTGCCGCCCTCAAGCAAAAGTCCAAGGCACTCCTCGCCGACGCCGACATGATTTGCGAAACCAAGGAAGGCAGCAACCTGGTCATTCCCAAGAAAGAAGACATGATGTTCTTCCGCCGCGCCGTCCGTCAGAAGTACAAGCTGGCCATGTTCCTGGTGCCCGGCACCAACAAGGTGGTCTATTTCTTCTGCAAAACCGAACAGGGGCTCCGCCGCCGTATCGAGAACCTGGTCATCAACCAGAAGTTCCGCGAAGGCAAGCCGCCCTACATAGACGCAGCCACCGGCGAAAAATTAAAATACCCGAGGTAAGGGGAAAGCCTTCCCCTCGCTTCCGCCGTTCACGGCTCCAGCTACCCCTTCTAGCGGGGACACCCCGCAACGCCCCATAACGACCGTTCGCCGTAAATGAAATACTCTGACCTCGCCCTGGCAGAAGAAGAAAGCAAGCTGGAGACGGCTCTTGAAGAGTCGCGCAACTTGCTGATTGAAGCTCCTACGGGCTCGGGCAAGTCATTATTCATACCCTATTTTTTGAGCAAGCTTTGCAAGGGCCGCGTGGTGGTGCTGCAACCCCGCCGTATCGCCGCCCTCGCCCTGGCGCAGTTCTCAGCGAAACTCCACGGCGAGCCCTGCGGCAAGACCGTCGGCTACCAGTTCCGGCAAGAAAGCTGCAAGAGTGCAGACACCCGAATTCTTTTCCAAACCTACGGAAACTTTCTGCAGGAACTGCTGCACGGCAAGCTGGACGCCGACTGGGTGGTCTTCGACGAATACCACGAGCGCAAGGCAGATATGGACCTGCTATTTGCATATTTTAAGTCCAACGCCGAACGGACGCCCGTGAGCCGCAGCTGCCAGTCGCAAGCTGGCAGTGAAGGCGAGAGTGAGGCGAGGCCGGAGAATTTGCTCCGTAATGGAGCCGAACGGTCTCGTATCGCTGTCATGTCGGCGGCGCTGAACCGCGACGAACTGGAAGCGGTTCTCGGCGTCAAGTGCCTAAGTCTAGGGCACCCACTATACCCCGTGCAAATCTTGAACCAGACGCCAGCCACGGGCACCTCCCTCGTCTCGGGAGTAGGCCTTGACGCCGAAGTGGTGCGGGCGCTCAAGACGCTCTACCGCAACGGCATCTGGCAAACCACGCTGGTGTTCCTCCCGGGCAAGGCCGAAATCGCCCGCTGCCACAGCGCCGCCGCCGAAGCCCTGGGTAACAACTGTGCCGAATTTCTGGAACTGTACGGTGGGCAGGACCGCGAAACCCAGGACCGCATCTTCGAAGTCACGGAACGGCCTCGGGTCATATTCACCACCAACATCGCCGAAACCTCTATCACCGTACCAAACGTCACCGGCGTCATCGACAGCGGAATTGAACGCGTAAGTCTTTACGACGACAGCGAGAAGGTGAACGTGCTCCGCACCATGCCCATCTCCATGCAGAACGCCATCCAGCGTAGCGGCCGCAGCGGCCGTACGCAAAACGGCTGCGCCATCCGCCTCTGGAGCGAAGAATCCGAAAAGCGGATGCCCAAGGGAATCGTGCCCGAAGTATTGCAGATTGAACCGTCGGAACTGCTGCTGCAAAAAGCTGCGTTGGAAAAAAACATTGAGGAAAGGAGATTCCCGGTCAAGCCGGGAATGACAACAGAGCATACCATCGTTTTGCCAACTGCGATTCCAGAGGCGCGGGAGCAGGTGGCCACCAAACTCCTAGAAGGTTTCGGTATGCTCCAAGATGGAGCCATTACACCTCTCGGGCTAAAGACCATCCGCACGCCGGTATCCAGCATCCCGCTGGCCTTGCTGCTGGCATCTGCCCGCGGGCCGCAGGACCTTCCCGACCTGTTATTAGCCGCTCTGGCCTGGATCCACTCCGGCACGGAATTCCTGCAAAAATCCAAGGTGGCCTACGACGTGATGACTCTCGCCTCCGACACGCTCTCTAAAGCGGTCACCGTTCCGCGGGAGGTGAGCTTCACGCTCCGGCAACTGCGGGAGTATCGAGAGAAGGTCGAGGGGGTAGCGGATGCCGCGAGCGGCAGAAGCGAGGGGGAGACCTCCCCCGCCCACATCAAAAAATTTGTCGCCCAAAGTCTCCTCAAGGCGTTCCCCGACAGGCTCGCCACCCCCAGCGGCAACGCCTACAAGTTGCCCAACCAGAACATTATCCGCCTGCAGGTGGCCGAACCGCCCTACGCCATTTTGGCCCTTTCCATGCTCCGTGCAGGGAGCGGCAGCAAGTCCGAACTCAAGGTAAACCTGTACGCAGCCATCGACAAGGGACTGCTGGAGAGTAACGATACAAAGACACGATACGAACTTCTGTGGCGCAGCGGGCAAGAAAGATTTATTGGCGTGGAGATCAGCGAAGCCGAAAACGCCGACGGGTCTACCACGGAACTTTCCCGGAAAGAAATCCTCACGCAAGAGGCCTCGCCCAAGGTTCTCATCGAGCTGAAAAAGCTCACCGTAGCCGCCTGGAAAGAGAAAATCGAGAAGGAAAACTGGAGCGGACGCTACCTCACGGAGGCCATGGAGACGCTGCTTGTCAAGATGCGCCTGGCCGCAAAGCTGTACCCCGAATACGGCCTGCCCGAATTCAACGACGAGGATATGGAACTGATTTTCGACGAGTTCGCCGACGGAAAATTTTTGCTGCGGGACATCAACGAGGACCGTTTCAGGAACATCGTGGAGGATTATTTCGGAAAGTCCATGCTGGCGTGGCTTGGCAAGACATTCCCCGACCACTTCGTGCTACCAAACGGCAAGCGGGCCCGCTACAGTTACCAGGCCGTAGTCGGCGATGAACTTTCGGGCGGCAAGTCCGTACAGAGCGCCGAAGGTGTGCTGGTAGAAATTTCGGCCCGGATCGAAGACTTTATGCAATTGCGGGGCGAGCACAAGATTGCCGACGGCAAACTGAAGGTCCGCTACGACATTCTGGCACCGAACTTCCGCACCATACAGAAGACTTGGGATTTGACGGGATTCTGGCAGAACACTTACGCCGAGGTGCGCAAGGAACTGCGTGGCCGCTACCCCAAGCATCCCTGGCCCGAGAAGGTGATGTAATACCAAATCATTTACCTTATATTCACCCGCTGGATTTGATTTCCGACACGCACTAAATAACTTCCTGCCATCGGCATCGATACATAAACATTCGCAGATTCAATGCGGCCCTGTTTCAACACCCGTCCTTGCATATCAAAAACGATATAAACAACGCCATTGGATGCTTTTGTAACCCGTAAATTACGACCACTTACCTGTATTGTAAATTGTTGATTTGGAATAAGACTTGTTACTCCGGTCGGTGTATTGGCTTCATCACTCGAACTAAGGGCATAATCGCTACTAGAATTACCATATAGGGGTTCATCTTCATAATACAGCACATTAGCAGAACTGCTGCTATTCATTGAGCTAGAAGAACTATAGACGCATTTTGCAATAACGACACTATCTTCCCAATCAAATACACTATTTTCGTCAACAAAATCATCCCATATTTTATTTCCATCTAATTTAGGGATGGACGTTATCTGTCCTTTATAGTTTGTCCATTTATATATTGTATCATTTACCGAACGAACGAACAAGACTTGGTAAATAGGCTTATGGACGGAATCAGAGAATATTGGATATCCTTCTTCACGACTCCAATGAGAATCAGCCTCACTCCACAACCCCCACTCGTTTATATCATAACCGCAAGCACGATAAAAGCAGGGTTTCGCTCCTCGAAGATTAAAAACATCCAAGACAAAAGCAAAAGAATCCATTTGCATCTCCTCCGTATTTCTTATAAAAAGACTCTCTACAACTCCTACGTTTAGTGGCGACTTTAATATTATCGTATCAAGTCTTATTTTTTCATCAAGATACCCATTTTTCATGATAATATCATTAGTATCAGTTTCTGTATTCTTATAGACAAAGGGGGATGCGTAAGGAGCCTTTATCGAATCAACGGCAACGTAAAAATTCTGTACCCTATGTGCCGTAATTGAAACAATTCCCGCCGCATAATGAGATGACTTTAGGTTTCCTTGATTATAAACATTAACTATTTCTCTCTCAGATTTTCCTGCAATTCCACCAACATAAACAACAGCCGTATCAGCATCTAACGCAAATGCATTTATATCGCCATGATTTCCACAAAAACTTATCTTGTCAAGATAATCGCCGCGGAAATACCCAAGAATTCCCCCTACATACAGATTCCCATTCTGAACCGAATCAATGTCAATATTGCCTCTATTTACTGTGTTTAAAACAATACACCTCTCCCCACAAACACCTCCTAAAAATTTATTTTGGGATCTGATTAAATTTGCCGATTCAATATTTCCTAAATTTATTGATTTATACACCTTACAATCAGCACCACATAAACCTCCGACAGCAACACTATATCCATTAACCAGCACTACACCCTCATTGCCAGCATCACGGATTATGCACCCAGAGCCACAAATACCGCCTGTAAAAGACGAATTATTTTTTACCAATCCTTGATTTTCCGAACTAAGCAACACAGCCTTTTTTTCACCATATCCAACTATGCCGCCAACGCTACAGGAATCATAATCATAACAATCTGCACTCAAATCAGCTTCGTTTATACATTTATCTATTTTACCTTGAGCATATCCTACACACCCTCCCATATGCAATACATATTCTTTGCGAATTCGGTGGTCACCATATGATTTTTTTAAACGTAATGGATAATTTATCACAGATGAACGAACCACTACATTTTCAATTTTTGTTCTAGAACCAGCAAAGCCCGCAATTCCACCAACAAATACATTTCTTTCAGACGTTCCACCCATTATATTTGCATTTTCGATATTGACGTTTTGAATCGTCCCCGAATCAACAACCCCAAACAATCCCATATGACTAACAGTAGTTGAAGAAATACTTAGACCCGAAATGGTATGTTCAAGACCATCAAAGAATCCTTTGAATGGAGCATTCGCCGTCCCGATAGGGGTCCACTCCTTTTGGTTCAGGTCTATATCATCAGTGAGAATAACTCCAATCAAGGAATCATTAAATGTGAAAGTCGTATCTTCATTAACTTTATTGGCAATCCATGCTAATTCTTCTGGTGTCCCTATTGCATAATATAAATACAAGCCCAAAGGGGCTATAGATGGCTCCTTAATTGTTCTACCATCCCACGCTGCAAATAAAAATGTACTCAATAGAACAACTTCCAAAAGAATCTTTTTCATAATCAAATTTCTCCTACATCCTTAATATGTTTTCTAAGAATCTCAAAAATTCTCTTTATCGAAGATGAGGACTGAAAGTGAGAGAGATATTCATTCAATGTACCTTCATTCTCCAAGGCTCCTTCCTTTTCAAAAGAACTAGCCTCTTTAAATATTTTTGAAATCAAAAATAAGGACGCATCTAGCATTCTTTGTAACGGAATCTCTTCACTTTGTCTTGACCACCTTCTTCCTGGTTTTCTAAAAATTTTGATAGAAAAATCTCTTCTATTCCAAGAAGCGTGTCCTAGTGATATAAATTTGGCATCCCCTTTTTCTACATCCTGATAGTCTACATAAACTACAGGTTTATGCATTAAATTTGTCGGCACCCTTAATCTACTAGCCATGACAGCCTCCATCGTTTAAACCTATGGAGTTCTGCCCCGGCCTGCAAGGAACTTCGCTATTTTTTAAGGAAACAAAAAAGGCGTAGATCGTTGCATTTACCTAGACGGGGCTATCGACTGCCTCAATGCGATAAACGCAAACGACCCACGCCCCAAACGGGCAACAGAATGCCGGATTGAGATTGCCACGTCGCCACTTTGTGGCTCCTCGCAATGACACATCCTTCTCGTGTTATTACACAAGAATAGCAGTCTGTCGAAATACGCCCAAACAAGCCGCTTAAGGGCGGCTGTCAAAACGCATCTACGTGAGCGTCTGCCTTGTCCTCGCATTGAGAAATTGTCGATATTTCGTCTAGAGAACAAGAGCAAAAACTCTTTTATACCATTAAAATAACTTAAAAATGAGCAAACCGGACAGAAATTTACCAAAAAAGCAGTTTTTTTGTTGAAATCGCTGAAATTCAGATAATTTTAGAACCCAAAATTTGAATTCAAAATTATTTCACGCGATAAATCGTCAGGGTCTTGCTGAATTCATAGCCTACGACAAGCAGGGCCTGGCCGTAGATGGGGCTCTTGTCTGCCGGAATGAACAGCAGGCCTTCAGGGCCGCGGTCCTTGGGGTCAAAGTAAAGGTCCACCAGTCTGGGGGCGGTTCGTGCCGACGTATCGACGCCCGTCAGGTCAAAGACCGCCACACCGCTGGAGCGTTCCAGCCCCACAAAGGCGTAGCGTTTGCCGTTCACCTCACCCACCGTCACGTTTTCCGGCTCGCAGCCCTTCTTGGGGCTACGGCTATCCATCTTGACCTTGTCCTTCTTGGAATTCCAGTTGAAATAATCGGGAGCAAGCTTACCGAAAGCCCGTTCCAATTCTTCGCCACTGTCCCACAAGAGCCTTCCGCTCTCGCCATCGAACAAACTGACAGAACGGGTCCCGAACCCATAAACATAGGGGCACTTGCCGCCGGGAACTTCGTCTGGCCCCTGGTCGCAACGCTCCAACAAGCTCACCGTAAACTTTTTGAGATGCGGCGCCACATCTTCGTTGAACACAGTACGGTCCAGGCGTTCATCGGCCAGCAGGTCTGTTACTGTTCCTTCGTCAGTCCAGGCCTTGTAATCGTTCACGGAGGCGCCCTCGTTGGCGGTGAGCACCAGAGTCTTGCCGCCTACGGCAAAAGACGCCAGGCCATCGGGCTGACGGAGCCCGCGGATGGGGTAGTTCTTGATTTTAATCTTCTCATCTTTCTTGACATCCAATCCGAAACCCGGCTTGGAATGGTCTACGTAACCCAGCGGGAAAACATCCACAATCTTCTCGGCGGCAATGTCCACCTTCGCCATGGCGTTGTTCTCTTGCAGGCTGACCCAGGCCCACTTGGAATCCTTGGAAACCGTGATGTACTCGGGTTCCAGCGACCGCACAAAGCCCTGCACGCCGGGGCTGCGCACACCCTTCTTGCGGAGCGCAAGGGAATCCAGCCCCTTAAAATCCAGAACCTTTGGCGTCAGCTTGTAGTCGTTGAGGCTTGCTCCGTGTTCAACGGAAAGGATGGCCACACCGCCTTCGGGATCTTCGTTATAGTCTGCGCTAGGCGTGCCTTCGCAGGCCACGAGAATCCTGCTACCGTCGGGGGTAAAGGTTACCATGTCAGGCAGGTGGCAGAGCCTTTGGGCTGATGCCACGGGAATCAGTCCCTCGGCATAGCGGAACAGTTGCACTTGTCCAAGGCCATGGTCGGGTTCTGCCGTTATGGAAACAGCCACTAGGTCACCGTACACCGTCACGCTGGTAGCGGGGCCATCCAGCTGGAGGCGGCTCTCTACCTTGGGATTCGCCTCGTCGGCAAAGCTCACCATTTCTATGAGTTTATCGCCGCCCACCACAAAGAGCATCTTTTTTTCGGGCATGTAGGCGGAAATTTCTGGAGCGGCCATCTGCAGGGTCACCACGGGCGTAAGCACGTTTCCCTTCTGGAAAACCTGTGCCGCCACCATAGAGGCAAGAACCGTCGCTATCAGCAGGAGCCGTTTCATCTTATCAACGCCCCTAGTCAAAAATCAGCCAGAAAAGGAGCATGCCGACGGCAAGCCCGCCCATAAAGGAGGAACTTGTCATCATGGCGGCCTGGCTCTTGGACTGTTTTTCCTTTTCCTTGCTCTTCTCGTTGGCTTCGATAGAAACGCTCAGGGCACGGGCGCAGGTCTCGTTGCTCTTCTTCATGGTCTCGTAACTCTGTTCCCAGTTCTTTGTCTTGGCCTGCTCCGAGTTGAGGGCGGCACGCAGGGAATCCTTTTCCATCGAGCAGGAACTGTCCGCGACGGCCATCAGGCTATCCCTGTGGGCAATTTCCGACTTGAACTCTCCGCAGGTCTCCTGGGGGGCGGGCATCGTTGCGGCGGAGTCAGCCGGGGCTGCAACACTGTCCGCAACAGTCTCTGCGGCAAATCCCACCACACTAAACAACAACAATATGCAAAGAATTTTTCTCATATATCACCCTCCGGCGAGCTTCACCGTATAGCCTTTCTTTTCCAGTTCAGTCTTTAGGATGTTCCGCTTGTCGCCCTGGATTTCGATGTTGAAGTCCTTCACCGAGCCGCCTACCCCGCATTTCTGCTTAAGGGTGCGGGCCAGTTCTTTCAGGGCGTCTTCGTCCAGGGGGATGCCGGTCACAACGCTTGCCATCTTGCCGCCACCCAGCCGTTTGAGCTGGATTCGCACCACGCCGTCGCCCTGGGGGCGTTCAGCCTTGGGCTTTTCTTCCTTGACGCGGCCGATACCGCTTGCAAAGACCAGCGTGGACCTATCTTCTATTGACATCCTTGCCTCCCCTGCCAAAGACAAAACCGAGAACCACGGCTACCAACACGTAAAACAGCACCGCCGAGAGGAGCGCCACCATTTCGGAGCCGCTCCATTTTTCCACCTGCACAAAGAGCAGCACGGAGCAGGGCATGGCCAGCAGGAACAGGATTCCGGGAAGCTTATTCTTCATATAAGGAAAGTTAGTTAGAGAAATGTGTAATGTGAGATGTGAAGTGTGTAATTAGTCATCACACATTCCACACTCCACATTATTTCAATTCCACCATTTCACTCTTGCCGTTGACAGTCACCTTGTACTTGCCGGGGTAACCGCGGAACTTCACGTTGCCATCAGCGTCAGCCGTAAAGGTCCCGTTGGTGGTCCACACCTTGTGCCACAGGTCGTAAATCAGCTTGCCGGCAGGCTTTTCGCGACCGTCCATGGCCACGATACCGCCGTTCTTGACCCAGTGGCGGCCATCCCAGAATCCCCACAGCAAAATGCCTTCCACCGCCGGGTGGCTAAAGGCAATGCGCAGAATCATCTCGTAGCGCTTGGCCTGTTCGTCTTCGCCAAAATACATACCCTTCTGCCAGTCGCCAAAGTCCAGCTCCGTAATCTTGATGGGGAGCCCCAGAGAACCGAGCCTGTCCAGGCGGGCCTTGATAAAGGCCGGATTCAGCTGGCGGTCGCCAAAGTGGCACTGCACGCCGATACCGTGCACAGGGACTTTCCGGTCCAGCATTCCCTTGATCAAATCGTAGAAGCGTTCCGTTTCGCCGGCAGAAACCACGTTGTATTCATTGATGAACAGTCTTGCATCGGGGTCGGCACGGTGGGCCCACACGTGGGCACTGTCCAGCAAGTCCCAGCCGCACTTGTTAAAGATGTAGGGCTCGTGGAAAGCCTCGTTCCACACGTCGTATTCCTTGATGCGGCCCTTGTATTCCGAAACGTCGCGGGTGATGCGGTCCTTGATCTTGCCCGCGATTTCCTTGCAGCTGCCCTGGTTGCCAAAGTGCTTGTCATAGCCGTAACCCTGATGTCCCCAGATAAGCGTATGGGCGCGGAAGCCCCACTTGTAGGCATCTACATAGTCCAGGTACTGCTTGAATTCGTCGCGACGGATCTTGCCCTTCTTGGGCTCGTATTCCGGCCACTTGAACTGATTCTCGGGAACGCCATACCAGAAATACTTGTTGGCAGTCTTGCGGTACCAGGTCTCGATACTATCCTTGCTGGCATTCAACGCAAGTGCCGTACCGAAGGGGAACGCATGACGCATGAGTTCCACCTTCACAGCAGCGCCGGGAGCCGCCTTGAGGGTAAAGTCCTTCTTGCGGAGGCTGTCGATACGGGCGGCAGAACCATTGTACCAGCTCATGTCATCCAGGCCTTCCACCTTCTCGATAGTCACGTCGTCCATCTGCATCCAGCCCTTGGCAAGACCCACATGGAAAGTGACGTTGTTCAGTCCGTAACCTTTCTGGTCGGCAAGGAAAACCATGGAATAGGTCTTCCATTCGTTGGTGAGCAAGAAAGAGGCGCTTTCCTTTTGGCGGTAGTCCGGAGGGCCGCCCTGCACAATGGCGTTGATGGGCATGTTGCCCTTGGCCTTGAAGGTGAGGGTGTAGTAGGTAGAATCGGCAAGCCACTTGGGCGGCTGCAACTGCAGGCCCCAACTGGGGTTCGGAAGCTCGGTCACCGTGACCTTCACGCCTTCGCTGCCATCTACGCCAAGGCCTTTCTCGCCCAGCTTGCCCTCGTACTTGGCAGGGCCATCGGGGTTGTTCCAGATATACCAGCCACCGTCGCCATAGGCCAGGTCGCCGTTGTCCAGCACGTTCTGGGCCAGGGCAAAAGCCGACAGGGCACAAACCCCGATTCCAACATTCCTTAAAACTTTAAACATAAGCCGTTCCTCGCTTTTCTAGCAATATAATAAATGCTATTCACTTTTCAGAAATCCATGGGCTCAAGTCCCCACAGGATTTTCACATTTCAAAATTGAAGGGCGCCGCCTAGGCAGCGCCCTTATTGTGAAGTTTTTGCTCCACTACATGACAAAGCAAGAATCAACCCTACTTGGACTTGATGCCCAGCTTATTCATGCGGTAGTTCATCATGCGGGGAGACACGCCCAGGTCGCGACCGGCAGCCGAAATGTTTCCCTCGTTCCGCTTGATGGCCTCCGTGATGATTTCACGCTCGTAGTTATTCAGCATCACGTCGAGAGGCGCAATTTTCGTGCTGGTGGCACCCGACTGCCCCGTGCTGAGGCTAGTTTGGAGCGATGGCGGCAAGTTATAACTGTGAATACAGTCGTCGCTTGCGGTAAGCACCGCCCGTTCCATGCAGTTTTCCAGTTCGCGGACGTTGCCCGGCCAGTGGTAGCTCATGAGCAGGTTGATGGCCGTCGTAGAGAGCCGCACCACTTTCTTTGCATAACGCAGGTTCATCTTCTCGATGAAATGCTCCGCAAGCAAGATGATATCGGACTTACGCTTGGCCAAGTCGGGCATGGAAATCGGGAAAATGTTCAGGCGGTAGAAAAGGTCTTCGCGGAACTTGCCCTGGGCTATGAGTTCTTCCAAGTTACGGCTGGTGGCCGCCAGGAATCGCACATCGGAATGGAGTTCCTCGTTACTGCCTACCCTACTGAAGGTGCGCTCCTGCAAGAACCGCAAGAGTTTCACCTGGGTCTGCATGGTAAGGTCACCGATTTCGTCCAAGAAGAGTGTGCCTCCGTTGGCGGCTTCGGCGCGACCGATACGGCGGTTCACCGCTCCCGTAAAGGCCCCCTTCTCGTGACCGAACAATTCACTTTCCACCAGGTTTTCCGGGAGAGCCGCACAGTTCAGGGTAATAAAAGGCTTGTCCTTTCTTGCAGACAAATTCACAATAGCACGGGCTATCATCTCTTTACCCGTTCCACTACCGCCACGGATCAAGACCGTAGCGTCGCTGGGAGCTACCTGGCGTACCTGTTCGTAAATCAGCTGCATCTCCCGGCAGTTACCCACCAGGTCGCCCGGATTGTTAGAAAGCATGTCGCGGAGCTTGCGGTTCTCTTCCAGCATGGCCTCGCGTTCATTGTGCAGCTCGATACATTCGTTGGCGGCGTCGCCCGTGATGTTGGCGATAATTTCCAGCAGGGCCACGTCCCGGTCCAAGTCCGTCGTGCCATCCACCGGGCGATCGATAGAGAGCGTGCCGATGACCTGGCCGTCGTGAATCAGCGGCACACAGATGAAGGCCACCTGGTTTTCGTAATGACGGCTCCCCGTGCGGTTCAAGAAGCGGGAATCCTTGCGAAGGTCGGGAATCACGTGACTGATGCCCCGCTCCGCCACATGGCCCGTAATGCCCTCGCCCATCCGGTAAAATCCACGCTGTTTTTCGGATTCGTCGAGCCCACGGGACGCCTCGATCTTGAGGGTATCGCCAAAGAGGAGCGCGAAAGTGCCCCGCAACATGCCCAGTTCGGATTCAAGAATGCCGAGCACGTTTTCTAGCAGCTTTTCCACGTTGCGCTCGTGGATGATAGCGACGCTGATTTTTTGAATAACCGAAATTTCGGAACCGATGGGAATTGGCATGGACATAAGATAGCAAATGATGTGAGATGTGAAGTGTGAGATGACTAGTGATTAGCAGTTAGGAAAGGAGCGTGTCATGCGAAATTATTCATTACACATTCCACATTACACATTGGAAGGCGGTCAGGCGGAAGTATCCCTCGCCGCAGGGTCCAAAGCCGCTACCGGGTGTACCTACCACTTCGCAGGTAGCAAGCAGGCGGTCGAAAAAATCGAAGGACTTTTCGCCGCCTTCAATCTTCCACCAGATGTAGGGAGCATGCTCGCCGCCGAACACGGTATAGCCCGCATCGGTGAGTTCCTTGCGGATAACCCCAGCCGTGCGCATGTAACCCGCAATGACCTCCTTGGTCTCCCGCCAGCCGACAGGGCTGTAAATGGCCTCGGCGGCTCGCTGGGTCACGTAGCTGACGCCGTTGAACTTGGTGCACTGGCGGCGGTTCCACATGGAATGAAGTTTCGAAAGTTCGTGAGGGATTACCGTGTAGGCGCAGCGCACGCCGGTAAAGCCCGCCGTCTTGCTGAAACTGCGGAACTCGATGGCGCAGGTGCGGGCTCCCGGAATCTCGAAAATGGAATGGGGCAGCGACTCGTCCTGGATGTAGCAGTTGTAGGCGCCATCGAACAGAATAATCGCACCGTTCTCGTTGGCGTAATCCACGAACTTCTGGAGCGTCTCGCGGCTGAGCACCGTACCCGTGGGGTTGTTCGGACTGCAGAGGTAAATCATCTGCACCGGATTCTTGGGCAGGTCCGGCTGGAAGTTGTTTTCGGCTGTCGATGCGAGGTAGGTGACCTTAGAAAAATGTCCGTCATCTTGCAATACGCCGGCACGCCCGGCCATCACGTTGGAGTCCAGATAGACCGGATAGACGGGGTCCGGGATGGCAATTTTTACATTTTCTGTAAAAAGTTCCTGAATGTTCGCCACATCGCACTTGGAACCGTCGCTGACAAAGATATCTTCCGGATCCATCTCAATCCCGCGGGAGGTGTACTCCCCCGCCACAATGGCCTGCCGCAAAAAGTCGTAGCCCTGCTCGGGCCCGTACCCGCGGAAAGTCCCCTTCTCCGCCATTTCGTCAACAGCCTTGTGCATGGCCTTGATAACTTCGGGGACAAGCGGCGTAGTCACGTCGCCGATTCCCAGACGGATAATGTCGGCATCGGGCTTTTTGCCCTGGTATTCGGCAATCTTTTTGGCGATGGTGGAAAAGAGGTAGCTGCCGGGAAGAAGATCGTAATTTGGATTGATGATTGATGAGTTCATTAAATTGCCCCTCTAAATACTTCAGTCGCAGGGCCGGTCATGAGGACGGGGCCGCCTTCTAGATGCTTGATGTGGAGCGTCCCTCCGTCGAGAATGATGTCGGCTTCGGCGTCCACGCGGCCCGTGCGCTGGGCCGCAACGAGGGTGGCGCAACTTCCGGTTCCACAGGCCATGGTGACGCCACAGCCTCGTTCCCAAACCCGCATGCGGATTTGGGTGGGCGCCCCCTGCTCTGCAGGCAAGACCTGCGCAAACTCGATGTTACAGCGGTCCGGGAACTGCTTATCTACTTCCAGGACACTCCCCCACTTTTCCAGCTGGATCTTCTCGATGTCATCGACGAAAATAACCGCATGGGGATTTCCCATAGAGACCGTCTCGGCGGTAAAGTCGAAACTGTCGGCAGAAAGCTTGATACTCCCGAGGAAATCCCTGGGGAGGCCCATATCCACACAGACCCGACCGTCTTCCAGAAGCGAGGGCTTCACAAGGCCGCTCTTGGTATGCAGAACAAAGACCTTGGTGCCGGCATCCTTGGCAAGTCCGCGACTGACAATGAACTTTGCCACGCACCGCGTGGCGTTCCCGCACATGGCGGCCTCCGAACCGTCGGCGTTAAAGATGCGCATCTCGAAATCAACACCCTTGGTGCAGCCGTCGCCCTCCAGCGGAGTCACAAGGACAACTCCGTCGGCGCCGATACCGAAACGGCGGTCGCAAAGTTTTATGATTCTCTGTTCAGATCCATCGCCAAGGTCCAGCGATTCACCCGGCTCCAGCAACACAAAATCGTTGCCCAGGCCGGTCCATTTTGAAAATTTTAAGCTCATGCCCGCCAATTTGCAAAAAATGTGCCAATTTTACAAAATTTGTTAAATTTCTCTAAAATTTGCGATTTTAAGACAATTATGGGGATTTTTATCACTTTTACATTTTACATAAATTGTAAACCATATAATCTTTATTTACATAATTTGTAAAACCGTTTTCAGAGCAGGGTTTTAGGGGCAGAGCCCCTAGGAGAGGGGGTGGCGGAAGCCCCGGCAGAGTGCGTAGATGAAGTGAGATCCCCGCCTTCGCGGGGATGACGAGAGTGGGCGCGGGGATGACGAGAGTGGGCGCGGGGATGACAATGAATACAATCGAGGATGAAAGAGGATGGTATCGGGAATAACGAAGCCGGGGCTGCAGCCAGGGGGAGACTTCCCCTACCCCAATAACAAATTCATCATCCCGAACAGACTTACCCGCAGCGGGTCTTTTTCGTGTCGGAACCGATGTAGTCGGGATAGTCGTTGTCGAAGCAGGCGGCGCAGTAGTGCTCGCCTTCGCCGGTGCATTCCTTCATGCCTTCGACGCTCAGGTAGCCGAGGCTTTCGACGCCGAGCATCTTTGCGATTTCGTCGGGAGTCATGGAGCTTGCGGCCAGTTCGCCCTGGCTCGGGAAATCCATACCAAAGAAGCAGGGGTGCGCCACCGGAGGTGATGCGATGCGGATGTGGACCTCGAGAGCGCCCGCGTCACGAAGCATCCGGGAAAGAATCTTGAGCGTCGTGCCACGAACGATGGAATCTTCCACCACGCAGACGCGCTTGTTCTTGAGCACACCCTCGATGGGATTGAACTTGAGCTTGACCTTCTGTTCGCGCACGTTCTGCGTGGGGTCAATGAAGGTGCGGCCCACATAGTGATTGCGCAACAAGCCAATTTCGAAACGGATACCGCTGGCTTGCGAATAACCTAACGCAGCCGTGGTGGCGCTGTCGGGCACGGAGATGACGATGTCCGCATCTACGGGGCACTCTTTCGCCAGCTGCTTTCCCATCTTGCGGCGGATCTTGTCGCAACTTTGTTCAAAAATCTTGGAATCGGGGCGACTGAAGTAGATATACTCGAAAATGCAATGGGCAAGCCTGTCCTTGTGGGTAAAGCGCTCGGAGTGTAACCCGTTCTGGGTGATGGTCAAGAATTCGCCGGGCTGGATATCGCGCACGTAGTTTGCCCCCAGCATGTCGAAGGCGCAGGTTTCGCTGGCCACGCACCAGGCCTTGCCCATGCGGGCGATAGAGAGAGGACGGAAGCCGAAACCGTCGCGGGCCACGAACATGGTGTCCTTGCTGATAAACACGAGGCAGAAACTGCCCGTGAATTTCGTGATGGCCTTCTTGATGGCTTCTCCCAGGGTGTCGGCCTCGGTGCGTGCGATTTCGTGCAAGAGAATTTCGGAATCGGAGGTGGTCTGGAAAATGTGCCCTTCGCTTTCCATTTCAGCGCGGAGTTCGGTGGCATTGGTGATGTTTCCGTTGTGGGCTACCGCGAGCTGCCCCCACTTGCAACTCACCAGAATCGGCTGGGCATTGGCGAGGGTGGATGCCCCGGTGGTGCTGTAGCGTACATGGCCAATGCCTGCAAAACCGTCAAATTCGTCGATGTTGTGTTCCCGGAGAAGGGTGGATACAAGCCCCATGGACTTGCGGACGCGAACCTTTTCTCCGTCAGTGACTGCGAATCCGGCGCTTTCCTGACCGCGGTGCTGCAGGGCGTAAAGCCCCATGGTTATATTCCTCACGACGGTATCGCCATTGTAGATGCCGATGACGCCGCATTCCTCGTGTAATTCGTCGAGCATAACGCCTCTCTGAAATTTATGCCTCCCCTACCTCGAAGGTCATAGCCCACCCGTTCGGGTGCAAGCAGGGAAACGAACGGTTTTGGCGTGCAAAAATCGTGCCATTTTATGGTTTATGAGGTAAATGGCGCACGAGGTGGCATTGTTGCGCAAGAATGGATTTTGGGCCGAGAAATAGCTTTACATTTTATGTAATGCAAAATCGTAAAACTACAAAAAATGTAAAAGAATTGCCCATTTCGGGCGAATTTCGCAAAAATTTTTCTTTTTTTATGCCTTACCAACGCCTTGGCAGAATGCTAGTTTTTGGTTCCGATGAAAAAATCGGAATCCATCGAGGCACTCATGAGTACCGCCGTTGCTAGCCACTCGCAACGGAACCAAGCGACTCTCCCCGGGCATCTGATTTTCATTCCTGTCTTTAAGGTTTTCAATTGTTTGGCAAAAGCTTCTGGCTTTTGCCTTTATTTTTTATTGTCACCCTGGAGCAAGGCCACGCCGCGCGATAGGGTCAGACTCCAGAATGACATTACAAAACAAGTTTTCACTTAACGCGAGCAATATATGACAGATAAATTCAACTGGAAAGCGAAACGCGAGAAGAAAGCGTTCTTGGCACTGGCGGATGGCGCCGTGTTCCACGGGTATGCCTTTGGTAGTGCTACCGATACCGTCGGCGAAGCGGTGTTCAACACCGGCATGGCGGGCTACAAGCAGATTTTGACGGACCCCTCCTACGCGGGGCAGTTCGTGGTATTCACCACGGCAGAAGTCGGCGCCTACGCGGCGAACCTCGAAAAGTCCGAATCCCGCGACGTGTTCCTGAATGGTATTGTCGTGAACTCGCTGGATGACGTGAGCAAGGAAATCGGCGAAGAAAGCCTGCACGACTACATGCTCGCCCACAAAAAGCCGGGCATCGCAGGTGTCGATACCCGCGCCCTCACAATACACCTGCGTGACAACGGTGCGCAGAAGGCCTACCTGCATGTGGAAGGCTCCGAGATGAGCGAAGCCGACGCGATTAAACGCGCCCAGGAATGGGAAGGCCTCGACGGCCAGGATTACGCCAGCAAGGTCAGCGACCCGAAGGGTTACGAGTTCAGCACCGAAGGCGACTTGAACGTTGTCGCGCTCGATTTTGGCATCAAGACGAACATCTTGAGGAATCTCGCCGCGCAGAACATGAAGGTGACGGTACTCCCGATCAACGCCACCTACGAACAGGTGATGGCGAAGAAGCCGGATGGTGTGTTCCTCTCGAACGGTCCTGCCGACCCGAACAGCCTTCCGCAGGTGGCGGCACTTGTAAAGCAGCTTTTGGGTAAGGTCCCGCTGATGGGTATCTGTCTCGGTAACCAGCTCCTGGGCCTCGCGCTCGGTGCAAAGGTTTCCAAGCTCAAGTTCGGTCACCACGGCTGCAACCATCCGGTAAAGAACTTGAAGACCGGCGCCGTAGAAATCACGAGCCAGAACCACAACTACGCTATCGAGGAAGCTTCGCTCCCCACGAATGTGGAAGTCACGCACATCAACTTGAACGACAACACAGTCGAAGGCATCCGCCACAAGGAACTCTCCGCGTTCAGCGTGCAGTACCACCCGGAATCCGCTCCGGGCCCGAACGATTCCTACTACCTGTTCGGCGAATTCAGACAAATGATTCTCGACTTTAAATCTGGAAAGAACGGTGCGGGCAAGGAATGCGCCGGGGAGGTGAAAAATGGCTAAGGCAACTGCAAAGAAACAGACCAAGTACATCTTCATTACCGGCGGCGTGGTCAGTTCCCTCGGTAAGGGAATCACCTCGGCATCGCTCGCACTCCTCCTCAAGAGCCGCGGCTACAAGGTGTTCATGCAGAAGCTCGACCCGTACCTGAACGTGGACCCGGGCACCATGAGCCCCTACCAGCACGGTGAAGTCTTCGTGACCGACGACGGCTACGAAACTGACCTTGACCTGGGCCACTACGAACGCTTCGCTGGCGTGCAATGCTCCAAGGCATCGAGCTACACCTCCGGCCGCATCTACTCTTCCGTGCTTTCCAAGGAACGCGCGGGCAAGTACCTGGGCGGTACCGTGCAGGTGATTCCGCACATTACCAACGAAATCAAGGACGCCTTCCGCTCTGCAGCCGAAAGTGGTGCCGACATCGTTCTCTGCGAAATCGGCGGTGTGGCAGGCGACATCGAATCGCTTCCGTTCCTCGAAGCCGCAAGACAGTTCCGTTTTGAAGTAGGCGTCGAAAACACCTGCTTTATCCACCTGGTTCTGGTGCCTTACCTCAAGGCAGCAGGCGAACTCAAGACAAAGCCCTCGCAGCACTCCGTGGCCGAACTCCGCAACATCGGTATCTTCCCGGACATTCTCGTGTGCCGTACCGAAATGACGATCCCGCAAGATCACTTGGACAAGCTGGCCCTCTTCTGCAACGTGAAACCCGAATGCGTGATTGAAGAAAAAGACGTGACGGATTCCGTCTATGCGGTACCTCGCGAACTTTCCAAGCAGGAACTTGACCTCCGCGTTTTGGAACAGCTCCACCTGAGTGTACACCCGATTATTCACTCCGAATGGGACAAGCTCGTCAAGAAGGCTACCCAGCCCAAGTATGAATGCACCATCGCGCTGGTGGGCAAATACATTGCCATCCGCGACGCCTACAAGTCCGTGCACGAAGCCTTGCAGCATGCCGGCATGGAACACAACGCCAAGGTAAAGGTGGAATGCATCGAGGCCGAAGAGCTTGAAAAGAATCCGAACCTCATCAAGAATGCCGACGGCATCTTGATTCCGGGCGGTTTCGGTAGTCGCGGCGTGAACGGCAAGTGCGTTGCCATCAAGTATGCCCGCGAACACAAGGTCCCGCTGCTGGGCATTTGTCTCGGTATGCAGTGCTGCGTGATTGAATTTGCACGCAACGTACTCGGCTGGAAGGACGCCAACTCCACGGAATTCGACGAAAAGACGGCCCACCCGGTCATTGACCTGATGGACGAACAGAAGAACGTCACCGAAAAGGGCGGCACCATGCGCCTCGGCGCTTACCCGTGCAAGCTCATGAAGGATTCCAACGCTGCCAAACTCTACAAGAGCGAAAAGATTAGCGAACGTCACCGTCACCGCTACGAATTCAACTACAATAGCGAATTCCGCAAGGAACTCGAAAAGGCCGGCTTGAAAATCGCCGGTACATCTCCCGACGGCAAGCTCGTTGAAATGGTGGAAATCAAAAACCACCCGTATTTTGAAGCTTGCCAATTCCACCCGGAATTCAAGAGCCGTCCTACGGCACCGCACCCGCTGTTCAGCGGGCTCGTAAAGGCGGCTCTCGCACAAAAGAAAAAGGGGGCGGCGCCGACCAAGTCTGCGCAGGCCAAACCGGCACAAAAGAAGAATTTGAATGGAGGCAAGAAGAATGCCTAAGCGTACCGACATCAAGAAGATTATGCTCATTGGCTCCGGCCCGATCGTAATTGGCCAGGGCTGCGAATTCGACTACTCCGGCGTGCAGGCCTGCAAGGTGCTGCGCCGCGAAGGCTACGAAGTGGTGCTCGTGAACTCCAACCCGGCCACCATCATGACCGACCCCGAAATGGCCGACCGCACCTACATTGAACCGCTGAGCGTTGATATTTTGCACGAAATCATCCGTCGCGAACGCCCGGACGCTTTGCTCCCCACACTCGGTGGCCAGACCGCTTTGAACCTCGCCATGGAACTCAATGAACGCGGCATTTTGGACCGCTACCAGGTGGAACTCATCGGTGCAAAGGCCGAATCCATCCAGCGCGCCGAAGACCGTCACCTGTTCAAGGAAGCCATGCTCAAGATTGGGCTTGACCTCCCCCGCTCCGGTTCCGCACATTCCATGTCTGAGGCAACCGCCATCGCCCACACCATCGGAAGCTGGCCGCTGATCATCCGTCCGGGCTTTACCCTCGGCGGCACTGGCGGCGGTATCGCCCACAATCCCGAAGAATTCGAAACCATCGTGAACCGCGGCCTTGACGCATCGCTCAACAACGAAGTCCTTATCGAAGAATCACTGCTTGGCTGGAAAGAATTCGAAATGGAAGTCATGCGCGATAAGAAAGGCAACGCCGTTATCGTGTGTTCCATCGAAAACCTCGACCCCATGGGCGTACACACCGGCGACTCCATCACGGTCGCCCCGATCCAGAGCCTTGATGACCGCGCCTACCAGGCCATGCGTGACGACTCCCTGAAGGTCATGGAAGCCATCGGCGTGGAAACTGGCGGATCCAACGTGCAGTGGGCTATCGAACCCAAGACCGGCCGCCGCATCATCATCGAAATGAACCCGCGCGTGAGCCGTTCTTCTGCACTCGCCTCCAAGGCAACGGGCTTCCCCATCGCAAAGATTGCAGCGCTGCTCGCCGTGGGTTACACCCTCGACGAACTCCGCAACGACATTACGCAGACGACCCCGAGCTGCTTTGAACCGGCTCTTGACTACGTTGTCGTGAAGGTTCCGCGTTTCACGTTCGAAAAGTTCCCGAAAGCCTATTCCACGCTCGGCACCCAGATGAAGTCCGTGGGCGAAGCGATGGCTATCGGCACGAACTTCAAGCAGGCCATGCAGAAGGCGCTCCGCTCTCTTGAAACGGGATTCGGCGGATTCGGTGCCTGCGCCAAGTGTGAAAAGTTCAAGGAATACGACGACGAAACGCTCGCCAAGGAAGTCGCCCGCCCGAGCGCCGAACGCATCTTCGTGTTGCACGAAGCGCTGCGCCGCAAGTGGGGCGTCGAAAAGCTGTACGATATTACTCGAATCGACCGCTACTTCCTGCGCCACCTGGAAGAACTCGCCCTCTACGAAGACGAAATCCTTTCCGCAGGTTCGTTGGAGGCGTTGGCAAAAGACTTGCCGCTCTTCCGCCAGGCCAAGGAACTCGGCTACAGCGATATCCAGATTGGTTACCTGTTCCACAAGACACCCGAAGAAGTCATGGCGGTGCGCAAGCAGATTGGCCTCGTTCCGAGTTACTACTCCGTCGATACCTGCGCCGGCGAATTCGAAGCCATCACGCCGTATTACTACAGCTGCTACGCCGAAAATTCCGAACCCGTCCGCGAAATTCCGGGTCACGGTCACAAGAAGCGCATCATGGTGCTCGGTGGCGGCCCGAACAGAATCGGTCAGGGTATCGAATTCGACTACTGCTGCTGCCACGCGGCCTTTTCGCTGCGTCGCGAAGGCTACGAAGTCATCATGGTGAACTCCAACCCCGAAACGGTTTCCACCGACTACGACACCTCCGACAAGCTCTACTTTGAGCCGCTCACGCTCGAAGACGTGATGGGCATTTACGAACGCGAAAACTGCGCAGGCGTGATTGTGCAATTCGGTGGTCAGACACCGCTGAACCTTGCCATGCGCCTCAAGAAGGCCGGTGCAAACGTCGTCGGTACAAGCCCCGAAGACATCGACCTCGCCGAAGACCGCGACTTCTTCAAGCAGCTCGTT
>CACXMH010000005.1 GCA_902768715.1 Fibrobacter succinogenes
GGAGCGATATGGCCCAGACTCGACAGAAGAAGAATGTAATCAGGGTTTTTGAAGGCTTTGCTGGTTATGGCGGAGCATCCTTTGGATTGAAAAGAGCAAAAAGAGCTTTGACGAATTTTGATTATACTGTTGTTGGTTATTCAGAGTTCGATAAATACGCTTCGAAGTTATTTGATGCAAATCATCGTGATGCGAAAGGAAACCCTATAAAGAATTGGGGCGACATTACACAGATTGACCCTAATGAGTTGCCAGATTTTGATTTGTTTACAGGAGGATTTCCCTGCCAGCCATTCTCTTCTGCTGGAATGCAAATGGGGACCGAAGACCCTTATGGCCGAGGGGCAATGCTTGGACATATCATTCGAATATGTCGGGTAAAAAAGCCGAAGTACATCCTTTTGGAAAATGTTAAAGGCTTTACTTCTGGAAAGTTTAAGCCCATACATGATCAACTTGTAAAAGACCTGATTGAAATGGGGTACGGCACCAACGAAGAAAATACATTGGCAAAGGTTGTTCTCAATTCGAAGGATTATGGTGTACCGCAGAATCGAGAACGCCTTTGGATGTTCGCTCGGTTAGGAGGATTACCAGAAAACTTTGAAATAAAACCTCCAGAAATCCAAAGCGATTTGAAAATGGCAGATTTCTTGGACAATACCCCTGAAAAATTTCTTTATCTGTCGGATGACCAAATTGCTCATTTGAAGGTGAAACATCATATTGATTCATTTGTTGTGAAAACACCGCTGTGTTTCGATGTGTATAACAAGAAAATCAAAAAAGATGGTTATAGCATAACAATTACCCAACCGGAACATAATAGCCTTCGTGTTATTGAACCGCCTAAGAAATCTGGAAAAGACAAGGGCAAGGAAATTGTTCGAAAGATGTCTGTTCATGAGCAATTTCGTCTGATGGGTTTTGACATATCTCGCGATAAAAAGAATTGTGAAATCAACTTTGATGGACAATCGTATTCCCAGTTGTCTAAACGGGCAGGGAATGGTTGGGATGTGAACATTGTCGGAATCCTTCTAACCCATATATGGAGGCAATTGTAATGAAATTAAAAAACACTGCATTCACAAACAATGTTTCTGTCTGGACTCCGTCAATTAATGATTTTCGATCAAATCCTGATTGGGGAATGGAAGTCGGTCAGAGTGAAAAGCATACATTTACCGAGGCTGGAATAGACGAGATTCTAACCGCAATGGTTTATTACAAGATTCAAGATGAAAATGAAGTCATGGTTGGTCTAGGTAAAGGCGGAAAACTTCAACATTTTGATGATTACGATGATAAAGAATTTGTTTTAACATCGCTGTTTCCTAAAGTCTATTTAAACGGGAAAAAATTGACGGGCCAGAAACTATTGATGTACATAACAAAAGATTTAAGACGAAAAAATAACAAAGGTGAACCTAATATACATTTTGAAAGAAGGCAATTGAAGTTTAGTAAAAACTTGACATATCAAGGGAGAGAAGTAAATAAAAATTGTATTGAAGCCATTTCAAATATTTATGGACAGAAATCAAGTTGGGCCATTCTGAAAATGAGAATTTTAAATGAAGACGAACTTCATTTGTACGGAATAAAAGTTAGTGATGGGGAAAGAAAATACAAAAATAAAGATGCAAGAAATGATGAGTTTGAAAAGTTGTGGAAGGAACAGCATCCCAATGAAGAATTGAATGATGAATGCGATGCTATTGAACAAAAAGATAAAAAGAAAGTTGTTGTATTCAAACAACCTCCTTTCACCCCCTCCCAAATCATCTACTACGGTGTTCCGGGGTGCGGAAAGAGCAATAGAATCAGGGAGGATCTGAAGAACGTTCCTGAGAAGAACAAGATTCGTGTCGTGTTCCACCCGGAATATACCAACGCCGAATTCATTGGGCAGATTTTGCCTGTCACAAATGGCGGCATTCGCTATGAATTTACTCCCGGACCGTTTACGCAAATCATCAAGCGGGCTTATCTCAATCCCAATGAACAATTTTACCTGGTTATCGAAGAAATCAACCGCGGTAATGCGGCTGCCATTTTCGGTGACACCTTCCAGTTGTTAGATAGGCTTAAGGCGGGGGAAACGGACTCTCTCGGCAACGATCCGGCAAATGCGGCGGTAAACACGTTTACAGAAGGCTGGAGCCAGTATTTTGTCCAGAACGATGATGTCAACGCCTATATTCGGGGAACTGAAAATAGCATTCAGATTGGGAGTATTCGCTTTGATTCGAATACGGCTATCCGCTTGCCGCCTAACCTTTCCATCTTGGCGACGATGAATACTAGCGACCAGAATGTGTTCACGTTGGATAATGCCTTCCAGCGTCGTTTTGACATGGAATTGGTTCGCAACGAATTCGACCTCACTCAGCCCGCCGTCAATGCTCAGTACAACGCAGAAATTGACGATACCGGTATTAAATGGGGACAATTCTGGGGATGGATCAATGCCAAAATTACGGCAACCCTGAAAGGACTTTCCAGCACCGAAGACAAGCGGCTTGGAGTCTGGTTCGTGAGCAACGTGGGCGGTATTATTGACGACAAGGTCTTTGCAGAAAAGGTCCTGAAGTTCCTGTGGGATGACGTTTTCAAGTTCAAGCGTCCGCAGATTTTTGCAGATGGTATCGATACCTTGGAAAAGTTGATTAACTCCTTTGAAAAACCGTCTGAAGGAAAAGAACGCTTTGACGTTTTCAAGGACAAGGCGAATCTTGTCGCATTTGTAGCATCGCCAACGCTGTAATCCTTGATGCAAAAACTGAACGAAATATGTTCCTGCGAATCCAAGGCGAATTCGGAGACCGAGTTCGTCGGCATTCGTTGCGAAAAATCAAAGGAAGGTGGGGCGCTGGAAACAAGCATCATCTTTCCTTTGGGATATTTCAAAGATAACTCGGCTTTGCGCGAACTTCCCGAAGAAGAATTACGGGAATGTGTCGTCAATCTTTTTACGGTGCTTTCTGACCCTTCGCTGCAGGAACAGATTCATCAGGATTCGTCCATTTCCACATTCGCGGAGGAACATGGCGAATCTGAATTTCCGATGGTTTCGTACTTGAATGTTATCCGGAATTTTCTTGATTTCGGCTACCTTGACGAAAAGGAAATTCTGTACAAAAAGGGCGCAAACGGGAAGATCAATTGGGGACGGACAATCAAGACCGTGCGACCCGTCATTACTGAAAACGAACAGAATCTTGTGTACCTGGATTTTGTCGCCCGTAAAGTCAGTTATAACGAAGATACGCTCATTACGCAGGTCCACAAGTTCTGCGTTCATGACGCTCTTGTGAAACTCGGATTTTTATTCGGCATAGATCCGTCCGAAGAACCGCTGTTGGATTTTGATTACGATTTGTTCTGTAACGCAATTCATTCTAAACTTGCGAAAACGTTTAACGACCGCGATTTACGCTTGCTCGCCGACTTGGCCCGAATTGTGGAGTATCTTGCCGGGCATAAAACCGAAGACGGAAAAACGGCAGACGATTTCTATTTTGGGGTAAACAAGTTCGCCCCCGTTTGGGAAGCGATGGTGGACAAAATTTTCGGGAAGTTGCCGAAGGGAGTTACCAAGGATAAATTCAATCCGCATTTACGGTGGAATGACGGATGCCGCGATGAAAAACTTGATGAATCCGAAGAGGAAATAGTTCTGAACGACCCGAAACGTTCCACGTTACGCCCTGATACGATAATGGTTATGGGGGAGGGAGTGTATATCCTTGATTCCAAATACTACAAATACGGCTTGACTGGTTTCAATTCGCATTTGCCGGGGGCCGAATCCGTGTGTAAGCAGATGGCTTATGCGGAATATGTGGAAAAGATGCTGGGAGATCCTTCGACTCCGTTACACTTCGCTCAGGATGACACCTCGCCAAAGCGTATTTATAATGTCTTCATTATGCCGTACTGTGCGGATGCTGGGAACTGGGATGAAACCAATGCCAAGTTTAGTGAAAAATTTGGTGAAACGGGATCGTTAAAAATGTGCCGCGTCGGCTATATCTACGGTGATTGGAAAGACTGCAAAAGGCCTTACCACAAAATTCACTGCATCCTCCTCGACATGAAATCTGTCATGCGGAATTACGCAAACAAACCCTCTGCGCAAAGCGAACTCGCGGAGTTGATTGCATTGCAATCCTGAAATTCAATGTACGCGTCTCGTTATGTAAGATTTTCTCCGTGTTCTCGAATTTCGTAAACAGTATTTGCGAAATTGGGGCAACACTGTTGCCCCAATCTGAAGTTTTGCCCGATTTTACTCTTTCGTGGTCCCATTACCTGGTCCTCATGCGCATCAAGAACGCTGATGAACGGTGGGACATCAAGCTGTGTCATCCCGTGTCTTTTGGCAAGGTTACCAACCGAATCCTTTTCGTCATGATGCAGTAGAAAACAGGCGACGGGCAAAAAAGTTTTTGCCCCGCTTTTTCTAACTTTTTTATATGCGCTTATCCAAGAACATTTTCACCGCCCTGTGCCTTGCGGTTGCCACTTCTGCAAGTCTCGCAACCGCCGCAGAACCCGTCTATTCCCCCTTCCAGAAAGACGCCTACCTCACCTCCTCCTTTGGCGAGAACCGCGGCACCCGCTACCACGCCGGCGTGGACTACTCCACCCTCATGGAAGAGGGTTGGGTCATCTACGCTCCCGAAAACGGCAAGGTCGAAGAAATCCGGGTCTCCCCCTTCTTTTACGGCAAGGTGATGTTCTTCAAGGGCGAAAGCGGCAAGACCTGGGTCTTTGCCCACCAGAGCAGTTTCGGCAAGCTGGACAGCCTCTATATCGCAGAACAGTTCAGCAAAAAGAGCAACGACGTCACCCTGAAACCGAACGCTCCCTACAAGAAGGGCGACACCCTGACATTTTCCGGTAGCACCGGCATCGGTAACCCCCACCTGCACCTGGAAATCCGCCAGGGCAAGAACAACGTGATTTCTCCCTGCAGAAACGGGGTCTATTGCGGTGACACCCTGGACCCCCAGATTTTCGGCATGGCTGTGTGGCAAAAAGACGACATGACCGTCACTGGCCCCGAAGCCCTGGACAAGGGCTGCGTGGAATACCCGGGCTGGAAAAAGGAAAAGGCCTACCTGGCGGTAAAGATTGCCGACTACAGCCGCCACCCCAAGGAGAATCCCATGTCTATCCGCAGGCTCACCCTGTGGGAGGGCAAAAAGAAGGCCTACGAAAAAATCCAGGACACCCTGACCTACGGCAACATGCTGAAAATCCGTACGGAACTGCTGTGGGCCGAAGAGGCGGACACCGCCGGAGACTGGCACTTTGTAGATGCCGCCCTGAAGGCTGGTTCCAAGTACCGAGTAGAAGTAGAAGACATGGTGGGCAAAAAGGTTTCCCGGGAATTCACCTTCCAGGACTCCTGTGCGGCTAACTCCCCCATATTGCAAAAGCAGGTGCAGGAATCTCCCCTGTACAGCTTTATGAGCCGGAGCATGCTGGACCTTGCCCTCTGCGACAAGGGCCAAAAGTTCTCGGTGATGGACAGCTCCAAGAACATCCTCGACGAGGACCTGTGCAAAGCGTTCCCCCACCGGGGAATCACTCTCGGTAAAATCGCCCAGAAGTTCCCCAAGGCCAGGTTCATCGGGCATAAGGCCGGGACCATCACCATGCACGCCGTTCACCAGGACGAAAAGAACGTGCAGTGGAACACGACCCTGGACAGCATGGCCATTTTCCAGAAAATCACCAAGCTCCGCAGTGCCTTCGGTAACGAAACGCAGGTGCTGGCCGTCACCAGGGCCCACACCGACAGCCTGGACTTTTACGAGTTCCACCCCAAGGGCCTCCACTTTACGGGCAGCTGGGAAGTCTGCCTGGACCCCGGCAAGGAATCCGCACCGCTCTACTGGCTGGGCGAGACAAGCCGCCGCTGGTTTATCTTTAGCAAGCAGGAGGGCACAGACAAGCGCTGCGCCCAGGTGAACGAACTCCGTGACCTTGCAAACATCCTGAACAAGACCGCACCCACCCTGGGTACACCCTACTGGGGCAAGTCCTTTATCATGGGCAAGGAACAGGACGTGCTGCGCATTCCCACCTTGTTCCGCTACGACGGATTCGAGAACGGCAACTCCATACAGACCACCGTGAACGGCAACTGGATTCCTACCGAATACGATTCCGAACCCCGCGAAATCGTGCTGGACGGGCGCCGCCTCAAAAAAGGTGACAAGCTCCACATCCAACTGGAAGACGAAGCCCACAACAAGGCGGAATACGACGTGGTAGTGCCGAAATTTTAATTCGGAGTTCGGATTTCAGACTTCAGAATTATTATAATTCCTAACTCCGAAATCCGAATTCATAACTTCAAGTCATGCGTCTCTCGTTTACAAAAATCATCTTCACGATGGCCCTGGCCTGTTCCGGAGCTATTGCCCAGGAGCTGTGTCCGCATTTTCTTTTGGACAAGGACCTGGTGGTAAACGTAGAAGGCAGGTTCGTAAACGAGGCCAAGAGCCGTACCAGCATGGACATCCAGTGGAGGCACCATCCGGAAGCCCTGGACACTTTTTACGTGAGTTTCCCCAACGCCAAGCCCTTCCGTTTTATTACCGCGGGGGCCTACCGCTACATGGAATTCGAGAACCCGAAAGTCAAGCGGCAGCTGGGGCTGCACCACCTGCGGGAGACCATCGGCAATACTCCCCTCAGGCTAGACGACCTGGAACTCCTCGCCAACGGGGCGTTCCTCTGCAAGGACACTACGGAGCAGCCCGCCACCGTCCTCTCGACCGCACTTTCCAACATGTGGTGGTCCATGTCCGTCAACCGGCTAGAAGAACCGGACAGCGTCTCCATGAGGGGCGCCTACAAGGAAAGCAGGCTTTTTAGAATCGGGCAGTGGAAGGACTTTTCGGGAACAAGACTCCCGACCTTGATCAAGCTTACAAGCGATAAATACCGGGGCGACCTCTGGGTGCGTTCCGCCTACACCGCCGAGGCCCTGAAAGAAGACCCCATAAAGTCCCGCTACAAGAACGGGTTCAACGGCCTATTCCGAAAGGTCCCGGGAGAGGGGAAACGGAAAATACCCCTCATACTCAAGCTGAACCAGGAACTCCTGCGCAACTGAGCCGTCGTAGAACCTGGACTTGTGCCGTTTCCAACCGCCGAACTGCAGCGTGACGCTGTTCAGCCCATTGTTCCAGGATAGCTGCGGACCAGCCTTGATTATCCCGTAACCCAGGGATTCCTTTTCTACGGAGCCGCCCTTGCGCAGATAACCTGTGCGTAGGTAGTTCGTCTCGAAAACACCCGCAAAGTATTCGTTGAATGCCAGGCGGCCGTAGAACTGCAGTTCCATCAAGAAATCCCTGTTGAATATGGGCATGTTCCTTTTGTAGTCGTAGCTCTTGGCTTCAAAGTCCGTAGTGATGTCCGACAGCACGTAATGGACGCCAACCCCCAGCAGCGATCCCGCCTTGAAGAAGTATTCCACCGAAGCGCCAAAGTCGAACAGCTGGGAGTAGTCCCAGGCCGCAGAATCGTTTTGCCGCACATTGTCGGAGATGTAGTCGGCATTCCAGGTTTCCGCAATTTTGCCGGAACCTTCCACATCGGAGGTCACCATTTCCAGGTTGGAATTGAAATAGAGGTAGCTCTCGTACATGAACGACACCTCCAGCTGGGGGTTCGTCCTGAGCGGCCTAAGGCCGAGACCTGCAGTATAACCGCCATAAAAAGGAGATACTTCCAAGGAGGCCGCCATTTTCAGGTAGGTGGGCGTAACGCCCAAGGCATCGCCGTAATTCAGGCTATCCAAGGGTTCAAGCCAGGTGTAACGCAAAGAACCCTCGGCCTGGGGCAGCCACTGCCCCCACACGAAGGGGGTGTTGCCCATGAGCCGCCAAGACAGGTTAGGGCCAAACCTGAAGCCGTTCTGGGCACTCTGGTTGAAGTCGCCGGCCAGGGCCGGTGCGGCAAACACCGCGAGCACCACGAGAAAACGCGCCAATGTCATGCGAATCGCAATCATTTCAGCAAAAAAATAAAAATAATTGCCACTTTTGCTCCACAAATTCTTATTATTAGGGGCAAATAAATCTTTATAGGAGAATCTATGAAACTCGCACATATTTGCCTCCTGGGGCTCTCCGCCATGCTGTTCTGGAGCTGCGCCAGCCGCTATTCCTCTCCGGTCCTTATCGAACGTGGCGAAGGCCGCAAGGAATACGAACGTGAATATTTCGCCATCAAGGAAAGCATGGGCATCGACAAGCGCCTGAAAGACGTGTTCAAGCAGGGCTATATCGAAGAAGGCATGACCAACGACATGGTGAACCTCTTGTGGGGACCTCCTGACCACGAAAAGACCGACGACACCTCCAGCGTGTGGGAATACTACACCCGCGAGGGCGAACTGATTACCCGCCTCTTCTGGAAGCACCCCGACGAAGCCCGCCTCAAGGGCTACGAAGAGGAATGGATCCTGGTGAAGATCGAGGGTGACCGCTACGGCGGCTCTCCGGCCCCCACTTCCAGCAAGTCCAGCAACTACTAATTTGAGCAATAGACGATATTTCAGGCCTGCCCCCGGGGTTAGGCCTTTTTTTTCGCCCGTTTTATTTCTAAATTTACGCCCGTTAAATTTAAACCCTCCAAGGAGTATCTATGCGTCAGTATATCATCGCTGGTAACTGGAAAATGAACAAGACCGTGAGCGAATCTGTTGAACTCGCCAAGGCCATCGTGGAAGCCGTCAAGGACGTGAAGAAGACCGAAGTGGTCATCGGACCCACCTACCTCGCCGCCGCCAAGGTCGCCGACGTGATCAAGGGATCCAACGTGAAGCTCGCCATCCAGGACATCCACTGGCAGGACCAGGGCGCATTCACCGGTAAGGTTTCCGTGGACATGGTCAAGGAAATCGGCGCCGACTACATCATCATCGGCCACTCCGAACAGCGCCAGTACTTCCACGAAACTGACGAAACCGTGAACCTGAAGGTCAAGAAGACCCTCGCCGCCGGCATCAAGCCCATCATCTGCATCGGCGAAACTCTCGACGAACGCAACGGCGGCAAGCTGGAATCCGTTCTCAGCACCCAGGTCAAGGGCGCTTTCAAGGACGTTTCCGCCGAAGACGCAGCCAAGTGCGTGCTGGCCTACGAACCCGTTTGGGCAATCGGTACCGGCGTGGTCGCTACCGACGAACAGGCCCAGGACACCCAGGCTTTCGTCCGCTCCGTGGTCAAGGAAATCTACGGCGAAGCCGTTGCCGAAGGCATGCGCATCCAGTACGGTGGCTCCATGAAGCCGGGTAACGCCGCCGGCCTCTTGGCCCAGAAGGACATCGACGGTGGCCTCATCGGCGGTGCAGCCCTCAAGGCCGACACCTTCAAGGGTATCATCGACGCTGCCGAAGCCCGCTAAGGTGCCGCGGCAAAGCCACAAACATTTAACCTAAGGTAAAAGACTATGACAACACTCTTTTGGATTGGTATCGTCCTCCACGTGTTCCTCTGCCTGTTCCTCATGCTGCTCGTGCTCGTGCAGAACGACAAGATGGGAGGCCTTGCAGGTCTTGGCGGAATGACTTCTCAGTCTGCATTCTCCACTGCAGGTGCTGCCACCTTCATCCAGAAGCTCACCCGCGGCGTGGCCGTGCTGTTCTTTATCGTGGTGTTCGCCCTCGGCCTGATTACTGCCAAGCAGGACCAGGCGGTGGAAGAATCTTCGATGCAGAAGGCGACCCGCGAAAACGCCGCCCAGCAGGCTCCCACAATTCCGGCCCTGCCTGGTGACTTTGCAGCCCCTGCTGCCGAAGCTCCTGCTGCTCCTGCAGCCGATGTCGCTCCCGCCGCCCCGGCTGAAGCGCCTGCCGCAGAGTAAGTGTTAGCGGGAGCAATCCCGACAGTCCAACCGCTTATGGAAGTCCGCCCTGCTCTTGCAGGGTGGATTTTTTGTGCCTTTGGCACAGTGTGGAGTGTGAAGTGTAGAGTGAGGGATGAGAAATGTAGGACTCATTATTCATTACACACCACACATTTCACATTACACATCGTTTTCTACTTTTCCTTTCCAGAGGTATTTAATATGCAGAATACATTGGTCGCTCCCGTTGGCATTTTGGGTTTTGGCGTCGAAGGCCAGAGCACCTTTAACTACCTGGTCCGCACAGGCATCAAGGACATCGTGGTCATGGACAAGAACCCGGTGAACCTGCCTGCCGTGCCCGAGGACGTAAACGTCAAGACCTTCAGCGGAGAGGGCTACCTGGACGGACTCAAGGACTGCGTGACCGTGGTGCGCTCCGCAGGGGTTTACCCCATGAGCCAGGAGCTGTTCAAGTTCCAGATGAACGGCGGCCTCATGACCAGCCAGATCCAGCTGTTTTTAGAACAAACTAAATCCAGGAAGACGGTAGGCGTCACCGGGACCCTCGGCAAGGGCTCTACCGTGAGCATGATCAGCCACATCCTGACCAAGTGCGGTGTGAATAACGAGATTGGCGGAAACTTCGGCGTGCCCGCCCTGGACCTTCTGGAAAGGTCAACCGCCGACCGGGTGAGCATTCTGGAGCTGTCCAGTTTCCAGCTCATGACCCTGTCCGTTTCGCCGGACGTAGCCGTAGTGCTCCGGGTCTCTACCGAACACCTGGACTGGCACAAGACCGTAGAGGAATACCGCGACGCCAAGGCGAACCTGGTCCGCTGGCAAAAGCGGGACGGGGCCTGCGTGTACCTGAAGGACGCAGCCCCCACCGCCAAAATCGCTTCTGAAAGCCCGGCCAGAACAAAGTACGCCGTCGCCCTGGCCGACGGCCCGAGCGCGGGCATAGGCGACGCCGTCATCGAAGGCGCCACCCTGACTATCGACGGCGAAAAACTGTTCCTCTCCGACTGCAAGGTGCGGGGAATCTACCAGCTAGAGAACATGGCGGCGGCGACGCTTGCCTGTAAGGCCCTGGGAATCCGGGTGGCGGACGCCTTCGAGGCCCTCAAGACCTACGAGACCCTCCCCTTCCGCATGGAATTCAAGGGCGAAAAAGGTGGCATCGAGTTCTTCAACGACAGCTACGCCACCCGCCCTGACGCAACCATCGCCGCCACCGCCAGCATGGACCGCCCCTTCGCGCTGATCCTCGGCGGCTCCGAAAAGAACGCGGACTTTACCGAACTATCGAACATTCTTGTAAAAGAGCGCCCGAACCTAAGGCGCATCGCCCTCATCGGAGCCACCGCCGATCGCATGCTGGAATCCCTGTCGCAGGCCGGCCTCGAAACGGCTGGCGAAAACGGGAGCGGCATTCAGGCCGCCATTTTCCCCACCCTAGAAGAGGCCTTCCAGGACTGTCTTTCTATCGGCAAGGGCGGCATCGTCATCATGAGCCCCGCCTGCGCAAGCTTTGGGCTGTTCAAGAACTACAAGGAGCGGGGAAAGGCATTTGACAAGCTGGTAGAGGCCCTCTAACCCGATTTTTGGGGTTCAAAATCAGGATTTTTTCGTAAAAAAGCCCTGATTTCCCCCTTTACAAGCGGGTCACTTTAATCTAAATTTGACCCGTTCCGCTAAGGACCACGCGGTCGTGGTGGAATTGGTAGACACGCTAGCTTGAGGTGCTAGTGGGAGCAATCTCATGACAGTTCAAGTCTGTCCGACCGCAGAAGAGACCCGGCTTAACCGCCGGGTTTTCTTTTTTCTAAATTTGCGGGAGTGAACCGTTTTGAACTGCTAAAGACATCCAAGAAATCCAAGGCCCGCCTTGGAGTAGTCCATACCGACCATGGCGACGTAACCACGCCGATTTTTATGCCGGTAGGTACCGAAGCCACCGTCAAGGCGGTAACCCCTGCCCAGCTGAAGGACATCAAGGCAGAAATCATCCTCGCCAACACCTACCACCTGTACCTGCGGCCCACCACGCCCCGCATTGCCAAGGCGGGGGGCATCCACAAGTTTATGGCCTGGGACGGCCCGGTGTTAACCGACAGCGGCGGATTCCAGGTATGGAGTCTGAAGGATTTGCGAAAGATTACCCCCGAAGGCGTGGAATTCCGGAGCATTCTGGACGGCTCGAAACACTTCTTTAGCCCCGCAAGCGTCATGAACGCCCAGCGAGAAATCGGCGCCGACATCATCATGGCCCTGGACGAGTGCACACCCTTCCCCAGCACCGCCAAAGAGGCGGAACACAGCCTGAATTACACACTCAAGTGGACTGCGGAAGCCATGCAATGGCTCAAGGAACACCCGCCCATCCACGGCTATGACCAGCAGTTCTTCGGCATCATCCAGGGCGGCATGCACAAGAATCTGAGGCAGCAGGCCATCGAACGCATCGCGGAACTGGGGCCCGACGGATTTGCCATGGGAGGCCTCTCCGTAGGCGAGCCCACCGAGACCATGTACGAGATTGCTAATTTTTGCACCGACATCCTGCCGCAAGACCATGCCCGCTACGTGATGGGCGTGGGCACGCCCTGGAACCTGCTGGAGCTCATCGAGCGGGGTGTAGATATGTGCGACTGCGTGATGCCTACCCGCAACGCCCGCAACGGCATGCTGTTTACCAGCGAAGGCGTCTTGCGCTACAAGGCAGCCCGCCATGCCGAAGAATTCGACAAGCCCGTGGACCCCAACTGCGACTGCTACTGCTGCCGGAACTTCAGCCGGGCGTACCTGCGCCACCTGCACCACGCCGGGGAATCCCTGGGCTTTACGCTGGCCAGCATCCACAACCTGCATTTTTACCTGCACCTGATGCGGGAGGCCAAACGGCACATCGCCGAAGACACCTTCGAGGAGTGGAAAAAGGAACAGTGCGAAATTCTGCAGCGGGACTTGCAGTAACCACCAGCCAGGCCCAGTCTTGCTCAACTCCATCTACATCGAGATTACCGACGCCTGCAACCTGAACTGCAGCTTTTGCCCCTGCGGAAAAACGGCTCATTCGCCGTGTGACAGATCTGTCGCAAAAAGCGCACCAACAGGCTCTGACGCCCGCCGTTTCATGGATTCCGCCCTTTTCGAACGGTGTATCCAGCAGGCGGCCCTCCATGCCGAAAACGTCTATTTCCATATTTTGGGAGAGCCCACGCTCCACCCCGGATTCGTACATTACCTGAAGGCGCTAGAGTCCACGCCGCTGAAACTGAACCTGACCACCAACGGCTCCACAATCGCCCGGGTGGGCAAGCACCTGCTGCAAAGCGGGGCACTCCGGCAGGTGAACTTTTCCACCCACGCCTACGGCGAACTCGGGCCAGACCAGGCTCAGGCCTACCTTCAAGACGTGCTGGACTTTTGCCAGATGGCCCTTGCAGAGCGCCCCGACCTGTACCTCAATCTAAGGCTCTGGAACGCGGGAGACTTTCCCGACGCAGACCGCCAGCGGGACTGGAACCGCCTGATGCTTGCCCAAGTCGCACAGACCTTCGGCCTCCACGGCAAAGACGTTCTAGACCCGGAACATTTCTGTAGCCGACACAAGAGCTTTCCCGTCCAAGGCAGGCTCTACCTGCACCAGGATTCCCGCTTTGAATGGCCCAGGTTAGACGAGAGACGAGAGGCGAGAGACGAGAGATGTGTACAGGGAACCTGCCACGGGTTAGAAACCCATGTAGGGATCCTCCACGACGGGCGGGTTGTGCCCTGCTGTCTGGATTACCAGGGGCAAATCACCCTGGGAAACATCCAAGATCAGTCCCTGACCGAGATATTAAAAAGCCCCCTCGCCCAAAATCTGCGAGAAGGCTTTCAAAAGCACGAGTTGCGCCACCCGTTGTGTCAAAACTGCTCTTTTTGCAGGCGTTTCAAGTGAAAAGCGCCTAGAAAGTCACCAAAAAAAGCACCAGACCCGAGAAAACGGCAATGAAGTTCGCAAGAAATGTGTTTGTCGTCAGGTTCTTGAGCATGACTCAATTCTAGAAAGAATATTCCTTTTTTCAATGTAACAGAAATCACATTGCGATTTTCATCACATTTGTCAAAATGAAATTATATTTACAATAGTTATGAACGAGACCCTGTTTATCCATTCGCCCATTACCTTGGTGCTCTCCCTGGTCGCAATTATCCTTGCCGCCTCGTATTCCACCATGATGGGGCAAAAAATCAAAGTTTCGTCACTTCCCTTTGCCGTCCGCTACCTGGTAATCACCATCATCGCCTGGAATCTACTTGCCTTTGTAGGCACGCTGTTCTTTAGCGGTAGCCATCCGGGACTCGGCGGACAAATCGTATTTGGGCTACAGGCCATGATCTGGATACAGGCGGGCAATACCATCTACAAGGTGGCCCTATTGAACCTCCATTCAAAATCCAATCTTCTCTGGAACATTTTCAATATTTTCGGCGTCGTTTTGGTGGCCATTTCAACAGCAATTCTATGCCTGCACCCGGCCTTCATTACCGAATTGTCGCTGTTCGGGCACCACATCTTCGCCCACCGTCCGAATTTCGTGCTGTTCAGCATCTTCTTTTTCATCTTCGTTTTCCCAGAACTGCTCCGCAGCATCTTTGTGTTGCTGCGGAATGCCCTGCGCACCAGCGACCAGGCCCAAAGCCAAATCAGCATCTACATGACAGGCGCCCTCGCCTTCTTCGTCATCATCCCTTTACTCTTCGACTTTTTTATTCCCATCATCCAGCGCGGACAGACTAGCCACTTTATGCTGTGGTACCAGTTCTCGTACCTATTCCTGACCATTATCTGCGGGCAGTACTATACCTCCATATCTTTCAGGAACAAGAGCGCTTCCTGGTTCTTGGACAAGTTGCGGAAAGACGTGGGCGACTGCTATTTCTCCTTTGACAACGAAGGGTACATCATCACGGCAAACCCTGCGGCTGAAACCCTTTTCCGCATGACCGAAACCGACATGCAAAAGAAGAAAATCCAAGATCTGCTTCCCGGACTGGATATCAAGCGCGAAGGTTCCAAGAGCAATATCAATGTCAAGATTTTGAACGAGCAGCACTCCTTCAACATGAGCATCTACCGCATCCAAAAATCCTTGACCACGTTCAGCAACGTGCTTTTGCTTAGTGACCAGAGCAATTCCCTGCTATACAAGCAACGCATCGAATCCCTGAACGCCCAGTTTGCCGAATACAAGCAGGACCTGTTGCGTTACCAGGACCGTCTGGACAGTTCCCAGAAAAAATCCAATGAAAACGAATCGTTCCTCAACACCCTCATCAACGCACTGCCTTTCCAGTTCTGGGCCAAGAACGAGCACGGCGTCTATATGGCGCAAAACCAGCGGGACTTGCAAAAGCGGGGCAACCTGTTCCATACCACAGACGACGCCGAAAGCATTTCAAGCTACGAACTGGAAGCCCGAGAAAAGGGCAACCCCAACAGCCACACTAGCTATGAACTTCTGGACGGCGGAGAAATTTCCGAAGACGAAGCCAATGTGCAAATCAACGCCGGGAAATTCGTGTCCATATTCGAGAACATGTTTATCCCCATCCTCACCAAGCATTCGCCCTACAAGGTCATCGGCATCAAGATCGACATGACCGACCAGAAGCGCGTAGAAAGGGAAAGGAACATTCTCCAGGAACAAAAGAACATCCATTCCAGGCTCGAAGAACTGGGCACTCTTTGCGGAGCATTCGCCCACGACTACAACAACATCCTGGGGTCCCAAATCGGATTCTGTCAGCTGGCATCGGAAATGCTTGGCGCCATCCAGTCCGAAGAAATGGACGAGGGCATCAAGAAAAAGGTACTCACCGCCGAAAACTTCGTGGCAGAAGCCACCAAGGCCGCCCAGCGGGGTAAAGTCTCGCTAGAAGAACTGCTGAACACCATCCGCGGCCAGGCCAAGAGCTCCGGCGACATCATCGTATTCGCCCCTTACATGATAATCGACGACGTGAAGAAAAAGCTTTCCCTCACCCTTCCGCCGAACATTTCCATCAGTTCCAGCAAGATGGACAAGTCCATCCGCATTTCGGGAATCCCCGCCGCCCTGGACCGCATTATCAGCAACCTTTCCAACAACGCCCTCTTCGCCATGAAGGAGATGGGCGGCACCCTGACCTTCGGGCTAGAAAAAGAAACCTTGGCACAGCAGCTGATTACGCCCTACGCCCCGCCTATCCCACCCGGAAATTACGCCAAGTTCACCATAGCGGACACCGGTACCGGCATGGATTCCAACACGCTGGAACGAATTTTCTCGCCCTTCTTTACCACCAAGGCTCCCGGCGAGGGACTGGGCCTGGGTCTTTCTTCGGCGCTTCGCCTGCTAAAAGAGGGAAATGCCTATCTGACCGTGCAGACAAGGCTTGGCGAAGGAACTATTTTTAATCTATATTGGTCACTGTATAACGAATCTCAGGGGGAACAAAATGTCCACAATTCTGATTATTGATGACGACACCCAGTTCAATCTGATGCTCAAGTCCGCATTGGAAATCAAGGGTTACGAAGTGGAAACCGCCGCCAACGGAAAAGAAGGCAAGGCGCTCTACCAGAACAAGAAATACGATGTCATCATTACCGACATCATCATGCCCGACGTAGATGGCTACGAAGTCATTCTAGACCTCCGCCGCATGGGCATGAGCGACCGAACCATCGCCGTGAGCGGTGGCGGACGCACTGCCGCCGATGACTACCTGGTGACCGCCCAGCATTTCGACGTTGCCGCCACTTTCAACAAGCCCATAGACCTGCAGGCACTCCGCGACAAGGTGGACGAAATCATCAAGAGCCACAGCTAATCCATGAATATACTGATCGCCGATTTAGACGATTCCTTTATCAGCGACATCCGGCGTTCCTGGTCCTTAAAGGACACGGAACTTATCCTCTGCAGCGACAGGGAATCTCTAATGCCTCTCATCAAGAAGGACTCTATAGACCTTGCGTTTATAGAGGTTCCCCTTTTGACCCATTCCAACATGGACATGGTCAGCTTCTTGAAGGAGAAGAACCCCGGCATCGAGATCTTTGTGCTCTGCGACAGCAAGAACTGGCCGGGCGCCACCAGCGCCATAGCGAGAGGTGCCAACAGTTTCTTGATGAAACCCGCTACCGTGGAGCAGCTGGAGGACATCGCCAAGAAAATCCAGGCGCAACAGCAGAACAACTCCACCCACCAGCTCATGGAATCCCAGGTTTTGGACAGCCTCCTGGGAGACACCCCCGAGATGCGGAAAATCCTCAAGACGGTTTACAAGATTGCCCCCACCACGAGTACCGTCTTGATTACCGGCGAATCCGGGTCTGGCAAGGAGTTTTTGGCCAACGTCATCCACCGCTACAGCAAGCGGGCAAGTTCCCCCTTCGTGGCGGTAAACTGCGGCGCCATTCCCGAAAACCTGATCGAGAGCGAACTCTTCGGAAGCAAGAAGGGATCCTACACGGGTTCTACCGCCGACAAGAAAGGTCTTTTTGAATCCGCCAACGGCGGCACGCTGTTCCTGGACGAAGTGGGCGAACTCTCCCCCGCCACCCAGGTCAAGCTTTTGCGCTTTTTACAGAGCCACGAAATTCGCCGCGTCGGCGAAACCGAGGCCCGCTACCTGGACGTGCGCATCGTGGCGGCCACCAACCGCGACCTTCAGCAGGCCATGGAACAGGGCAACTTCCGCGAAGACCTGTACTACAGGCTTAACACCTTCCACCTGCACCTGCCGCCCCTCAGGGAACGGCGCGTGGTCATACCGACGCTGGTACGTTACTTTGTCTTGAAGAACCAGGAAGCTACCGGCAAAGAGATTAAAGAATTGGAGCCGGCGGCGCAGTACGCCCTTTCCAAGTACGCCTACCCCGGAAACATCCGCGAGCTGGAAAATATCGTGGAACACGCCATTGTGCTTTCCGAAGACGGTGTGATCAGGCTCGAAGACTTGCCCGAAAGCGTGCAAGAAGAAGCTCGCGAAAAGACGCTGGCCATCGCCCACCAGAAAAGCGAATCGAAGGAAGTGGCAGCCATCCCGTTGCAACCTTCGAACACCGCTCCCAAGCAAGACGCAGGTCGCAACAAGGGCGAAAGCGACGAAGACGAAAGCGAAATCATTTCCCTAGAAGAAATGGAGCGCAGGCATATATTGCACGCCCTGAGCGTCTGCAAGAACAACAAGACCGAAGTCTGCAAGCGGTTGGGCATCAGTCGCGCCACCCTGTGGCGCAAGCTCAAAGAACTGCAAATCGCAGTAGAAGACTAATCTTCCACCAGTGTTGCCACCAGGGAGCTTTCCTTAGAGAGTCCTGCACCGGGGAAATCTACGCCCTGGGAGCGTTTCCAGGCCGTGCGGGCCTTGGAGCACGCGCTACGGACCGCCGAAAGGACATCTGCCGAGAACTTTTCCAGAACGAACTCGCTGTAGTTGGAGCTCACCATAAAAAATCCACCGGCATTCAAGAGCCCCGCGCACTGTGACACCAGAGGCAGCAGGTGTTCCCGCACGTTGAAATTGCCTCCCTTGAACCGGGCAAAGCTGGGCGGGTCCAGCACGATTCCGTCGAACTTGAGTCCTTTTTTCAGGGCCCAGGGGACATACTCCAGGGCCGAGCCCCTGAAAAATTCTCCGGGGCGCAGGTCCAGGCCGTTCAGGGCGTAATTTTCGCGGCCCTTGTCCAGAATCTTGCCGCTGATGTCGGCGTTGGTGGCGACTTCGGCGCCACCCAGGCGGGCATGAACCGAAAAGGAACAGGTGTAGCTGAACAGGTTCAAGAATCGAAGCCCCCGACCAGAACCTTCGGCGACTCCGTCGCTACCAGATGCAGCTTCCGAAGACATCTTGCCGAAACGCTCGCAAACCTCCAGGCGTACATCCCGCATGTCCAGGAACAGCCCCGGATTCACCGTGTCCAAGAGGTCCACATAGAAGCGGGCCTTGCCTTCGCGGACAGTTCCGCGGGCAAGTTCCGCCGAACCCGTCACCACGTCCATACGGGGGTGTTCCAGCGAACGGCCCGAAGGGTCGGTACGGAACTTGGCCACCAGAAATTCCGGCTGGAACAAGTCCAAAACGGCACTTTTAATTTGTTCGTAACCCTTCACCGCATCCGCAGAAAAGAACTGCAACTGATAGCGGTCACCGAAACGATCCAGCGTCACTCCGGGAATACCATCTCCGACACCATTGAATAAACGGCAAGCGTCGGTCACCTCCGAAAGAGATGACCGCTTGTCTGCCGCAATGCGGAATATGTCCATTAAACTAGTCAATCGACTTTAATATAGCCTTTTTTCTAGCGGATTCCCCGTCAAGCGGGGAATGACGATGATTCACCTCTTAGTCATTCATCATGTGGTCGTAGAACTTGCGGTAGTTGTCCTTGTCCTCGGTCTTGCGGATAGCTATAGCATCTTGCGGATGGCGGTTCAGCATACCCGTAATCATCTGCGGGATAATGTAGCCCCATTCGTACTTGTCGCGGAGCGGCAAGAACAGTTCCTGGATGGCATCCAGCACCGGACGCAGGTCGTACTTGGGATTCTTGAGGAAACTGAGCAGCAGTTCGGTAGTGCAGTTGCCTGCGCCACGGCCCATACCGGACACGGAACCGTCCAGGTAGTCCACGTGGTTGATGATGGCCTGGATGGTGTTGCTGAAGGCCAGCTGCTGGTTGTTGTGCCCGTGGAATCCGAACTTCTTGTTCTTCACGATTCCCTTGTAACGGGCCAGTTCCTTGTCAATGTCTTCCTGATAGAACGCACCGAAGCTATCTACCAGGTAGAGCACGTCGGCCTTGCATTCCTCTTGCACCTGGTGCAGAGCCTCGTCCAGTTCCGGACCGCGGTCACGGCTCACCGCCATGATGTTGAGGGTGGTCTCGTAACCCATTTCGTGGAAGGTATTCACCATGTCGATACCCTTGTCGATGTTCTTCACATAGCTTGCCACGCGGAACATCTGGTAAGGGCTTTCACTGGCGGGCTTCACGGCGTCCATGTTCACGCGGCCCACATCGGCCATCACCGCCATCTTGATCTTGGAGTCGATACCATCCTTCACTTTCCAGAGCAGGTCATCGTCGCAGAACTTCCACGGACCATATTCCTTGGGGTCGAATAGTTCGGGAGAATTCTTGTAGCCCATTTCCATGTAGTCGATGCCGGCTGCAGAGAGGAGGGTGTAGAGGCGACGCACAAATTCCAGAGAAAAATCGTGCTTGTTCACCAGGCCGCCGTCGCGGATGGTGCAGTCGAGAACTTTGATGCTTTCGTAGTACATGTTTTAGACGAGAGACGAGAGACGAGAGACGAGAGAAGTGTTGGTTCTAATGACTATCGCTGTCGTCGTAGGTTAGGGGTTAGGTTTTATAGTCGGAGGGGAATTTAGAATAAGGGAAAGACCAAATCAACAGGTTTGCTAAAATTTGACGAAATTTCTTTATTTTTAACGCCATTTATGCGTAAATTATCCATTTTCCGCTTAAAGAAAGAGAAATAGACGCCTTTGCCAGCTCCTAGACCACCTCCCTTACTATCAACTTTTAGCGCCTGTATTTTCGAAAAGCGGTTTCCTGCAAAACAGCAAAATACGCTTTACGCACATTTTACGCACATTTTGCGTATTTCAAAATCCCGATTTCACACCTCACACCCCACATTCCTCATTCTGCATATCCCCCCAGCTCCCTTCCCTCTTTTCTATCTTGCTCTTCAATGAGCCCCCTGTTGCAAAATTCCATCGAAGGAAGCCGCCTCTCCCCCGCCGAGGCCCTGGATTTGCTGAAAAACGCCCCGTGGACTGAAGTGGCGCAGGCCGCCGACATGGTACGCCACAGAATTAATCCCGGCAACAAGGTGGGCTACACGGCGTTTCGCATCGTGAACTACACCAATGTGTGCGAAATCACCTGCAGTTTTTGCAGCTTTTGCAGACCGGCCAAGAGCCCCGAGGCCTATGTGCTTAGCTTGGACGAAATCCGGCAGAAAACGCAGGAAGCAAAGGCCAAGGGCGCAGACCAGATCTTTTTGCAGGGTGGCGTGAACAGGGACATTCCCTTAAGCTATTACACCGATGTCTTGCAGATGCTCACCCGGGAAATGGGCGTAAAGGTCCGGGGATTCTCGCCGGTGGAACTGGTCCGCATCGCCGAATTCAACCACATGGAACTCGACGACCTGCTAGACATTTTCAAAGATGCCGGTCTCAGTTCCGTACCGGGCGCCGGGGCAGAAATTCTTAGTGACCGCATGCGCCAAATTCTGTCTCCGAAAAAACTCCCCGCCAAACAATGGTGCGACACCCTTGCCGCCTGCCACAAGAAGGGGCTGCCCGGCAGCGCGAACATTGTATTCGGCAGTTGCGAAACCGCAGAAGAAATCGTCGAACATCTGGATTACGTGCGCAGCACACAAGACATCGCACAGGGTTTCAAGAGTTTTGTGGTATGGACTTTCCAACCGCAAACGGACAAGTTCCCGATTAGGCACGTGCGGGGCGACGAATACCTGAAACTGTTGGCACTTTCCCGCCTGTACCTGGACAACATCCCCCACATCGAGGTATCGCTTTTGGGTATGGGTCTTTCGCTGGGAGAACTTGGGCTCCACTGCGGCGCCGACGACATCAACAGCATTGTGATAGAAGAAAATGTTCTCCAGAACCACGGGCTTACCTCCATCGAACAGGCCGAAGAATTTATCCGTAATGCGGGATTCACGCCGTATCGCCGGAGTTTAAACTTTGACTAGATGACTTATTTTTTTGAGAAAAAACACACCCGTTTTTCGTAAAAAATTTTTTCTCTCTCCATCCCTTTACAAGCCTGCCAAATTAAGTATCTTTCGCCTCGGATTTAAAAACGAGTATTGGCACATGTCCCTTCGTGGAGTGTGCCTTTTTGTTTGATAGTCTTCGTGACGGGCTCCTTTCCGTCTTTTCCAGATGATTCTCTTTTGGAGGAATCCTATGAAGAGTAGGATATGGGGCCTTGTGGCCCTTGGAGGAGCCTTGCTCTCCTCGACTGCATTTGCAGGAACATGCAAGAACCTTGTCTTATACGAAAACGGCCAATCCAAGGGCTTTATGGAAGAATCCACCCGGTCTTTCCCGGAAGCCCCCGAATGGTCCACCAACTGGGGCGATTTCGACAACATGAAATCCCCCTACATCCGCCTTTCGGGCATGCGGAACTACCGTGGAGACTGGACCGGCTCCCTGATTTTTGACGCCCTACCCGTTACAGTACAGGGAGGCTCCCTGAAATTGAAGGTGCGCTCCACCCAGGCTGGAAATTTCGGAGTCTGGCTTTCAGGCACTAGCGGGAACGGGAAAATCTCGTTCCACACGCTTGAAGCGGGCAAGACTCACGCCCTGGACATTCCCGTATCATCGTTACTGGAAGGTTCTTCGGTAGAGGTTGACAAGGTTGGAATTGGTCTGTTTAGCGTACCCGCAAACCAATACACTAACCTATTTATCGACGACATTGCGCTAACCTGCGCCCAGGAAGCTAATCCAAACGAAAACAGTTCCGCAAGTACAACATCCACGAGTCACGATAGGGAGCAGGTTCCCTACCCCTTTGCAGAAATAAATCCAGCTTCTGCAGAGCGCTCCGGCCTTTTCGACGATGTTTACGACAGGCCTGTCCAATCTCGTTATTCGGCAAGCGAGAAAAGCGCCCTAAGCAATCAGACTTCCGAAAAATTCGTTATCCCCGAAGAAAGCCAGGTAAGAATCCTGAATTTCAAGGATTCAAAAAATCTGACTCCAAAGGAATCCTGGCGCGGCTGGTACAACAGCCTGTTCCTCGTGGAAAAGGGCAAGCTGGTAGATAACGCCATTCCCAATTCCAAGCGGATATTCGATGAAGCGGGAACACTTGCCGCATCAAGCGACTACACGGTTCTGCCCCTGCTCGTGGCAAACATTACCTACGGAGTCGCCTATTGCGGAGACAGCGCCTGTTCCAAACAGGAAATCGAAAACTATCCCCTAGAACTTGTGGGACTTCCTACATCCTACGTTACGACGTCCAAGGTCCGAATCGCCTACGACCCCTACTTTACAATTACCCCCAGCGGGAAACTCCCCTCCCTTGAACTTTGTACGGGCGCAAAGTGCCTGGAACTGAAGCCAAAGTCCGAAGGGATTTTGGAATTCGATTCGGCCGGTATCCAGAAGGTACTGGTAAAAATCCATTCAGACAACAAGACTGTCGAGCAGACTCTTTTCGTGGAGGTAAAATAATGAGACGCTTCAAATTATTTCTGATGTCAATGCTCGCCCTTGCGGGAATAAACTTCGGTCAAACCATCGACTTGCAGTTCATCGACGCCCTGGTACCCTGCCTTATCAAGGACGACATGTTTTCCAGTTCTGATTGTTACGACAAAAACGGCAAAAAAACAATCGTACAGGACCCAAGAGTGAGGCTAAGAGTCATCGATCCGCCTTTTCTGGCGGAATCTCGCTTCGGGTTCTATCTGGAGAAACCGTTCTTTATCATAGACGGGATACACCTGAGTACAGACGAAATACGGACCCTGTCGCAGCTGCAAGACGAAACAGAGGAATTCGGCATTCCCGAAATGCTTAAATCCCTCGGTTACACTCCCGTACTCGTGCAGTTTACCCACACCGTGACCAGGTCGCTCCAAAAGAACAGCGATGTCTTGGCAACGCTTTTGGAATACCTGAACGAAAGCAAGGAAATTCCGTTCCCGAACAAGCTGCAAGACGGATTTGTGATTCTGGGAATTAGCCAGGGCGGCATTATCGGACGTTATGGCGCATACCTGTACGACCACAAAAGAAAAAGCGAAGACGCACCCGTCCGGTTCTTTGCCTCCCTGGATTCTCCCCATCAGGGGGCAGTCATGCCCCGCGGACTGGTGGCCTCCATCGATTTTTGGGCGAACAAAGCCGAAGTCGCTGCCGCCGAGGCTTTTTACGACTTGATTTCTTCGCCCGGAGCAAGGGACTTGTTGATTTATGACACCCAGGCAGGAAACACCACCTACACTCCCAAAACCGGTGCCGAAAGGTTCCTTTTCGGAGACTACCGCAAGGCCGCCGAATACAAGGGTTTTCCCGTTGTGCTGGTAGCACAGGGTCAACTCAAGGGAAAAGACCCGAGCCACAGCAATAAGTATTACGAACTGGAGCGCCACACGGAGATGCTTTCAAAGGTAATGGGCCGAGCCACCAGTTCCATCAGTTATTCCGCAAACGAAACTGGAACGTATGCCCATAACCGCAAATACGAATTCAATACCGATGTCGAAGAAACCACCAACAAGGGAAAAACATCCCTGGATTTTGTCCAGGGCAGCACGTACCCCTTCGCAAAGACATTGTATTCGTCCCTGCGCGACGGAATGGAAGACGCCCTGCCCAAGAACTGGTCCAAAAAAGTAAAAGTCAAGGGCCTGACGGTCGCAGAAATTCCCCTGAAATCCTACTGGGACGACGACACCCTCTACCAGGCCAGCAGTACCTTTATCCCGACAGTAAGCGCCATGGACCTGAAATGCGACGGTGACCTCGCCATCCGCAAGGAATGTGCCCACAGTCAGTCTTCTGGAGGAATTTCTTTTGAAAGCATTGGAAACAGAAGTACCGCCAAGGCGGCCTACGCCGTAGATCCCAGCCACCCGCGGTATAACGAAACCATTAGCGGAAGGCATATCGAGTCTCCTTCCAAGGGAGGTAGCATCGACAAGAAGGTTCTATCCGGGATGCAAACCGACATTTGGCGTGTCCTCTGCGAACTGGCCAAGGCCGATTACAATTTTGCCACGAAACAATTCCGCAACCCGAAACTTGGAGGAATGTTCTCGCCAAGTACGTCCTGCATGGACCAGAGCAAGATGCCCGACCTCATCAAGAACGGCGGTATCCTCCAGAGCAAAAAGTTCAGCTATGTCCGCTACGATTTCAATACTGCTGAAACAGAACGGAAAAAAGAGGTTTCCTTTACGCTCCCTGCCGGTTGGCAAAAGACGATGATTGCGGACAACGGCCTGGACGTTCCCCCTTCCAGCGTTTTTGAGGTAGAAGTGAAGGTGCTTGAACCGAAGAGCAACTGGATGAAGGCTGAGCTCCTGCTGACTCAGAGCAAAAACGGCGGACACCAGGTGCAGTTTGCAGAACAGAACATTCCCCAAGACGGACTGTTCCACACCATCCGCTGGCAGATGCCCGCCACAGCTGGCGCTCTGAAAAATTTCCGCTGGTTCCGCCTGGTACTGAATTCCAACGGCGGATACGTGACGCTACGTCGTCCGAAGCTCATCACCAACGCCAACAGCTTCGAAGAGGTTCCTCCGGCTATCCCGTCGGCTAAAATCTACCCGAATACAAACTACAAGGTTGTCCCCTGGTCCGATACGGTATCCGTCAAGGACTATTCCGACGGTTTGGGCTCTGGAATTTCTATTGACTTCAAATCCAACCTGGACGGAATCCATTTCGATTTGAAGAAGAACTATTCCATGGATGCCTACAAGAACCTGAATGTGGTTTACTGGCCCGGAACATGCCAGAACACATCCATTTTCTTTGATGCCAAGTCCAAGAAAAATGTGAATATGGGTAACGGTAGTTTGCAAAATGGGTACGTTAGCAAAAAATTACCTTTGTCTGATCTGGTCAACACCGACATCACGCCAAAGCACTCCCTTTCCGCGTCCCGCTTGGGATTGCAGGCGATGAAATCTGGTGAAAAATGTATCATCCATTCTATTACCTTGGAATAGTTTGGTTGACATTGTTCAAACAAAATAATATCTTCGAAAACTCAAAAAGCGGTATCCCCGTGAATCGGGGATACTGCTTTCAAGAAGGAAGAAAAATGAAAAATAAATTGTTCGCACTTTTACTTTTATCTGTTTTCCCGTGTCTGCTTGCTGGTTGCAACAAGCCCTTTATGCAGACTATGGGGTCTAATCCTATGCCGGTCTATCATGAACCGAGATGGTCCGGAGAGCAACAGAAGAATTTTACCGTGGGTGCCGATTTATTCGGGACTCCCTATGGAATAGGCCAAAATGTGGACGAGGTTCATTCTGTAGGTGGCGACCTCTTTGCGCAGTACCGTTTTTTGGACGTGTTCTTTGTGCAGGCGGCATTTGCGGGGAATGGTGGTTCTCTGAAGTTCGACTGTAACGACAAGCCCTGTTGGGACACATACCGCAAATGGATGAATTCCAAAGAGGGTGAAGATTCCTATTCGTTCTGGTCCTTGCAAGAACAGGCGATGCTTGGGCTAGATTTCAACGTAGGTTTCGTTCAGTTCGGTTTTGGCGGAGGAATCATGCTGTCTCAATCCAACGGCGATTACGAAGACAAACGTAAGGAACTAGCAGAAGGAGATATCATAGACAGCCCTGCAGAAAGTTCCGAAATATTCCCCATGGTAGGAATCTGGTATGGTTTCAACCTTGGGAAAAATGCTCGCTATGGGGTTATCAAAAATGAAACGAGGATGGTCTTTTCGGACAATTTGTCCAATGAAGGTTCTTTGGTCGGCGGCGTAGGATCAGCCATGTCCATGGGCCTTGTCTATTACCATCCGTCTGGATTCCACGGCGGGGTGTCCACCTCGACGCAGGAGTTGTTCTCCATAAGCCTGGGCAAGACTTTCTCTTTTTAACCCAAGTGAATATTCGCCGATATTGTTTTTGGTCATATGCAAAAAGTTCCAGAAGAATTTCTGGAACTTTTTTTGATTAAGGGGTTGTTGTATAATCTAGTTGTATGGGCCGCATTCCTCACCACACTCCGGAGGATCGCTTTCGTTTAGCAAATTCGTCGTATGAACAAGTTCCACCTCAATCATCTCGGGTGCGGCATAGTCTTTTTTTTGTTTCTTTTCAATATTCATGAGTTTTTCTCCTACTTAATAATCTTCTTCTTGCCGTAGTAAACACCGCGAGCGGTGGGCTTACCGTTAAGCTTGCGACCCTTCAGGTCGTAATTCTGCAGCATCTTGAACTCGCCGGTGCGGGTATTGAGGCCGCCGATAACCGTCTTGCTCTCCTCGCCAGTGGCGCTGCGGTTCACGACCACCACATCCATGTAATCGGGGAGCGGTTCGGCACCGACATAGGCATAGCCGGTAGATTTGCCAGCAGAGTTACCATCCGGGTCATATATCATATAGGCGCGGAACGGCGTAATCCAGGCTCCTGCGGCCGCCTTGACAAACTGGCCTACTTTTACCTTGTCCGTTTCCTTTCCGGAGAATCCATAGACTCGGCCCAGGTCAGGATGATTTCCATCCCAGACAATCTTGCTGAGGGTCCCGCGGAATTCCCAGCCGTCTTTGCTCCGGACAGCGGTATTGGCCCCTTCCGTCGGCTGGATTACCATGGTGTTGCCATGGAATACAAGGTTTCCTTCACTCTCCAGCTCCACCATATAGGGCGTGTAGGCGCTGAGTTCACCGTTTACTTCTGTCATCTCGACCTGCTTCTTTCCAGATGAATCGAGACCGATGCCGCTGAACGCCAGAACACTGGACACCCCTTCAATGGCATTTCTGTTGATGCTGAAGGGCAGCGTGATGGTAGAATACCCGCTAGCCGAGAAGGTTCGGTTGAAGATTACGGTATCGACTTCTATGGCATTCGGGATATTCACTCCATCCGGATCGTCGAAGGCTCCATCGATAGTAGCCGTCTTCTTCCCGTTAGCCTCGCTAATGGCAATAGCACCATAGTGGGCAGTGGAGTCGTAGGTTGCCGTATAGACCTGCTCCTGGGTCACTTGCGTAACCAGGGGACTCCAGCCACTGAATTCGTAGGTGTATATCCCCGCAGGGTCCCTAGTGGGATCATCCGGAGTCACAATGTCCGCACCGTATTGATAGAGCGTACCAGCCTTGACCGGATCTCCATTGTAATCCAGGAAGGTGATCATGTAGTTGCGGTCATATTCGTTGAACACGGCCACCAAGGTCGTATCCTGTGACAACACATCAAACTCCCCGATATCGCTCCCATCGGCATAGGTCCACTTCACGAACTCGAAGGTCTTTGCAGCCGTCGCGGGCATAGTGGCAAATCCAGATGCAAGAGAATCGATATTAGACCCGTACAAGACCGTCTTTGCCGCAGGAACGGTCGCCCCTGCAGCAGCCGTGAAGGTGACCGTATAGAACCTTGGGGAAGCCTCAAAGATGGGCGTATAATAGAGATCGCGTGTCACGACAGTCTGATCCGTAAAGGCAGGATACCAGCCTGTGAAGGTATATGTGAACTCTTCGGTAGGCGCCTTGGTGGGGGTTGTCGGTGCAATGCCGGACACATTGGTGCCGTAATTGTACATTCCCGATTCAGGCAATTCATTATACTCGTCATCGGAAAAGCGCACATAATACTGGACCTTTGCAGAATCATAGATAGCCGTATAATCGGCATTCCCAGACACCTGCGTAACAACCGTGGGAGTCCAACCGGTAAAGGAATAGGACCATTCCGCCGTTGAGGGCCTATCAGGATCTGAATACACATCAAGTATGTCTCCATCGGCAAGGTAATCCTGATGCAACACAGAGCCGTCGTAATCCTTCCAGGTGATAATGCTCAAGTCCGTATAGACGGCCTCGTACACAACATCAGCTGTAACCGTGGCAAGCCCCGGGTTCCAGCCGGCGAACTTTTCGCTCGCAGATTTGTCCGGGACATTCGGGACATCGATATCCGTAACGAGAGTCCCGTAATCATAGCACGTTTCGGCTTTCAACTCAGTATTATCATCATCCACAAAGGTAATGCAGTACTGTTTCTTGGTTTCATTGAACACTGCCGTAAAGGTGGCAGGACCCGTCACCGTTACGCCCGTCGTGTCGGGGTTCCAACCAGCGAAGCTATAGGTGTATTCATCCGTCGGATCCTTGAAGGGAGCTTCCGGAGCAAAATCCGCAATGGACGTGCCATATTCCTCCCAGGAGGCATCGTAATAGGAGCCATCGTCCAACAGGAAGGTGATTTCATAGTAGCGGAGGCTAGAGTCGAACACGGCCTCATAGGTCATATTGTCCGTCAGCGGCTCGCCCCACCACGACAATTCAGGGCTCCAGTCACCCGTAAACCAGTAGTCGTACTGTGTCGTGGAGGCCCTGGTGGGGTTGAGTTCCGGAACATTTATGTTGGAATTCTCGGCCAAGGTATCTATGAAGAGGGTGTCATCCCCGTTCTTAAACGTCACAGTGTAGTACGGTGTCTCGTCAAGACCCACGCAGCGGATGTTGTCGATGGCGAGGGAATCGTGCATGCCTGTCGGGCCCTCGACACGCCAGTCGAATCCGCTGGCACGTCTCATGATGGTATCCAGAGAAACGCATTTTCCCCAGCCCTCATCGCAATACGGCTGACGCAGGCTACCCATAGGAATGGACACGGTCTGCCAGGAATCGCTACGGTTCTCCACCGAGAAGGAGTGGTAGTTCCAACCCAGATCGAGCATATTGTTGATTTCCCAGCTGAACTTTATGCGGAAGCTATGGGCCGCACCCTTGTAGTCGTAGCGCACCTCGGTGCAATGGGTCAGATTCATGTTGTCAAAGCTCATGGTAACAGAAGCGTTGGGATCATAGCCTATATCCACGGAGTCTTTCTCGTCTTCGTCCCAATCCATTCCATTCAGGTAGAAATTGTGCTGGATAGCATAGGAAGACTGGTTTCCGCGCACAAGCTTAATCGTATCCAAAGTTGAAGCAACCGATTCATACGTCCAATCACCCCAAGTCTCTGTCCAAAGGGGCGTGTAGTCGCCATCTTCAAAGTCATCCACCAGTTCCGTGTTAGTAGTGGGGTCTTTCGGTTCAGGCAACTCGAAAGGAGGATCCTGCAGCACGCATTCCACATCGTCAATATAGAGGTAGTCATAATTGGACTGGTCATACACTATAAAGCGAATGTCGGTAATCTCGTCAAGCGGATAATTGTCCCCCATGGAGACATAGACGGTCTTCCAATCCGACTTTGAAGGATAGTCGTTCACATTCCTCAAATCATCATCATCATTATTCATGCGGACCAAAAGGCTATGGGCAGCACCCTTGTAGCTGTACCTCAAGGTGTAGCAGCCTTCCAGATTGGGAACCATAACATCTATGGTCGCCTCACCATAGACCTGTGTCGTATCAGTCGTGATACCCACCAAAGCGGCACCATATGTTCCAGAGTTAGCGGCATCAGTCAAGACATAATCATAGCAGTCCGCTCCACAGGAGGTATTCCCAATCCCCATCTTACCCCATGCATATATATAGTCTCCTGTTGACTTTTTCTCACCGTCGTTTTCGAAGTCGGCAACCAGATAATCCTCGTAAGAGACAGAGCTGCTGCTTTCTTCCGCACTGCTGGAACTTTCTGGCGCGCCGTCTATTATGCACCTTACGTCATCTACATAGAAACTTTCGCCATTGGCAGGGGCCTGGACTTCCCACTGCACATTAATGGGCTTGCTTAAATCAACACCTTTCGCAACAGCCTCGTTCATATCGTAGGTTACCGTTGTCCAACCCGACGCAAACGCCATAGTATTATCAGACACTACATAATTAGCCGTAGCATCATTTTCAAAGTTATAGACCGAGAACTTATGGGACAGGCCCTTGTACTTGTACTGCACGGTTGCACAGCCATCCAAGTTAGAAGTATGGACACCGACGCCGGCGTCACCATTCTCGCCTGACACAACGTTCAACGCCGTACCGACAACGCCCTGAGTCGGATCATTGACGGTTTTCTGATATTCCCAGCAAGAGGCCTCTTTGCACCAGGACGGCTGCAGCCATTCATTACTAAAGGACCAATCCTCATTGGCATAGACATAGTCATATCCACCATATTTGTTCCAATCCGAGCGGCCACCGCCTTGGAAGTCACTAATCAAATACGCCTGTGCCACAATAGAACTTGCCGGGTCTCCGCATTGCACGTCGTCAACAAGGAGGCTATCACCACTGGACGGACCTGTCACCTGCCACTGAATAGTAAACGGAGCGTCAAGGTCAGCGGGATCTATGTCGGTCAAATCAAAGGTCATTTTGACCCAGTCGCCGCTTTCTGTAACAGATTGTGCGACCCTGTCACCGAGCGTAAAGCCATGGGCAAGCCCCCTGAACCTGTAAGAGAACGTTTCGCAGCCCTTCAAGGATTCAACATGGACGCCATAGCCGGCCCAACCGTTGTTGCCAGTAACCACGCCCACGACACCACCGACATTGGAGCCATCTACAAGGAACGTACTCTCACCATTATTGCCGTTAGTCCAGTCGCCCTCCTTGCCACTTTCATAGTAGTAGTGATATTCATTAGCACTGTTGTTTCCATCAAAGTCGTCAATCACGTAATCATGACTGATAACCTCGTCTTCATAGATATTGTCACCAAAGTCATCACCAGAATCGTCAAAATCGGGATCGTCAGCCGGAACAGCGGGCAGGTCTACATAACTTGCGCATTGGGAATATGTCATAGCAGAAAGTCCGTTAAAGACATTGGCATTTACCCACTCACCACTGGCAGAATAGGTCCAGTTAGCAGGAGATGTGTTATCTACGTCGAAGTCGGCAAAGTACTCGCTATTTTCGGCCCCATCCTTGGTCATATTCCTACCTGCGTTCCAGTTAGCCGATGAAAGTTTCTTCAAGTTCATCCAGGTTTGCCACTGGGGATTGTTCGCCATGCTGGGAGCGCCATCGCCGCCATAACCCACAGTTCCCCATTCTGTCACAAACACGGAAAGTCCGGCCCCAAGCGCGCTGTTCACGTCGGCCGACATCGAATTAAAATCATGAGCTTCAGTGCCATCGTTCTTACCCGCATAGTAATGGAACGTATAGGCAATATTATCATAACCGGTAATCGCATTTCCAACGACCGCACCGGGATTTCCAGACCAACTGGGAGTTCCCACCACAATCAGGTTGTTGGAATAGCGGCGGATAATGGGAATCACCTCGTTGGCGTACGCCTTGATTTCTGGCCAAGTAATCATCGTGCAATTGGAACTGTTGCCATGGCCCTGACCCGCCTTGCATATGGGTTCATTGTAAATTTCAAAAATCACATTGGGATAAGAGCCCCATTTTTTCGCCTGAATCTTGAAGAATTCCTTGGCACGACCTACATTGTCCACCGCCGTGTGGGAGTGATAGTCGATAATCACGTAAATATCTTGCTCAATAGCCGCCTGGACCGTCTCGTCCAGCAAGTCCTGATAATATTCAGTCTTGCCATTAATAAAGTAATGTCCATTTCCCCAGCCCTGGTCGTCTACCGCCATGGCGGCACGGATTACCTGGATGCCCTGCTGGCTTACCATTCCCGTAATGACATCATTTCTCCAAAAGCGGTTCTGGCTTTTTTCATTGCTCCAGAACAGGCTCATGCCCTTTACCTGAACCTCGTTGCCGCTGGCGTTAGAATAAGCATTACAACTGCCATACACACGACCTTCGTTTTGCGAGTTTATGCCCGTCATTAACATGCCGTACTGGCTTACCGGCCCTGTGCGCAGGGGCGTGATGTCAGCGTACGCGGTGGAGAATACGCCCAGGGCAAACGTACCCAGGGCTACCAGTTTGGGAAGGCGGAGTTTTAGCATAGAACCTCGCAAGGCAGATTCGTTAATTTGTAACAAGTTAATACAAATAAAATATACTCTAAAAAAACGCTTTTACCCCCCCCCGACGTAAAAAAAAGTTTACATGCAGTTGGTCAAGGTCGCAAATCCCCATTTTCAGCGCGCAAATATTCCAAATTGGATTATTTGCACAATCGAATTTTTACGGGGCAAACCATTTTTCTAGATTTGGCAACGCAAAAACTATAGGGACCACCCTCAAAAAAGGAACGAATCATGGCAAACAAAGTCTATAACTTTAGCGCAGGCCCCTCTGTCCTGCCCGAACAAGCACTCAAGGAAGCCTCGGCTGCCTGCATCGATTACGCCAACAGCGGCATCAGTATCCTTTCCATGAGTCACCGTTCAAAGCCCATCGAAAGCATGTTCGAAGAAACCGAACAGTTCCTCCGCGACCTCATGGGCATCCCCGAGAACTACGACATCGTGTTCCTGGGCGGCGGATGCTCCCTGCTGTTCTGCATGCTCCCCATGAACTTCTTGGACCAGAACGCCACGGCCGACTACGCCCTGACCGGCGTGTGGGCCAACAAGGCCTGCAAAGAAGCCAAGCTGTTCGGTAACGTGAACGTGGCCTGCGACACCAAGTCCGAAACTTACAGCCGCATTGACAAGAACCTGAAGATGAGCGACAACGCCACCTACCTGCACATCACCGCCAACAACACCATCTACGGTACGGAATGGCACAACATCCCGAAGCCGAAGTCTGGATTCCTCATGGCCGACGTGAGCTCCGACTTCCTCGCCCGTAAGATCAACGTGTCTGACTTCGGCGTTGTCTATGGCGGCGCCCAGAAGAACATCAGCTGCGCAGGCGTGACCGTGACCATCATCCGCAAGGACCTGCTGGGCAAGGTGAACCGCACAATCCCCACCATGCTAAACTTCCAGACCCACATCGACGCGAAGAACATGTTCAACACGCCTCCGGTATTTGCAGTCTATGTGATGAACCGCACCCTCAAGTGGCTCAAGGATTTCGGCGGCGTGGACGCTATCGAAAAGGTGAACCGCAGCAAGGCCGCTCTCCTTTACAGCGCTCTCGACAACTCCAAGGTGTTCGTCGGTACCGCCGCCAAGGAAGACCGCTCCATCATGAACGTGCCCTTCGTGTTCAACAAGGACGTGGTTGCCGCCGACAAGGCTGACGACCTGGCCAAGGAATTCCTGGAATTCGCCAAGGCCCGCGGCCTGCAGCAGCTCAAGGGTCACCGCTCTGTGGGTGGCTTCCGCGCTTCCATCTACAACGCCATGCCGGTGGAAGGCGTGCAGGCCCTCGTGGACTGCCTCGGCGACTTCGAGAAGAAAGTTCTTGGCTAATGCCAAGAACTTGGACTCACGCGAATGCGGGAGTCCAATGTTCTAGGGATAAAAAAGATCCCCGCGCAAACGGGGATGACATGCTGTTTTTAATCGTCACCCTCGCGAAAGCGAGGGTCTTTTTTATTCTGCGTCAGTTTTCTTGCTGAACTTGTTCACCACGTCGGGAACGATGTCCATAACTTTACTAACAAGTGAACTGTCCTTGGAAATCGGCATAATGCGCACGTCGTCGCCCTTGATGACCAAGAACGCTACCGGTTCAACAGAAGCACCACCGCCAGAGGCAGAGGTATCACCCTTGCCGGCATGACCGCCAAAGCCGAAGCCCACGGACACACGGCTCACGGGAACCACCGTAGATTCGCCCGCCTGGATAGGCTGACCGATGACTGTTTCCGCCTGGGTAATAAAGCGGAGCTTTTCCAAAAGAGTTTCTGCAAGTTTTTCAATAGCCATGATTTTAATATAATAAAAAATAATCAAAGATGCCCGCCTTCGCGGGCATGACAAACCCATCAATACCGTGCTTCGAAAATCCGGTCGCCGGCCACCAGGAACTTTTGGTTCAGGTCGGGCCAGTCCATGTAGCCCCAAACCACCACCACGCGTCCACCGGAGAGCTGGGTCGCCATCCCACGGGCGCCATCTCCTGCCGTGAAATAGCAGACATCTTCGTCCGGTTCGATATTCCGGGGAATCGCCCGCTTCAACTGCTTTACCCACTCCAGGTAACGGGATTCTTCCACCTGGTCCCAACTGCGGGCCACGTTCCAGGCCAGATTGTCGTCGGAATAGCTCTGCTCCAGCACCGGGAAAAAGGACTTGACACCCAAGAAATTTTTGGTCTGGATGGTAGTCCTGCCCGTCTCCCGATGTTCGAAGGGCAGGCTCAGGAATTCCTGAGGGAAACCGATGCGCACCCCCGGCACCGAACGAACGAAATTTTCCAGGGTGCGCCGTTCGTAACGCCTGAAACTGTCATGCCGGAATACGAAAATCCGGTAGTCGGCACGAATGCTCTGCTCCAGATACTTTCCACGCAAAATGGAATGAGCCCCCTGGAACCGCCCGCTGTTGGTGTAGTAGTCCAACGCATAAACGTCCCCCTTAAACTCCAGCACAGAAACATTCAGCGTATCGCCCCACTGAGTCGCATAGCGCAAGTCCACCTCACGCACAAAACCGTTCCCCTGCACCTTGGCGGAATCCACCGAAACACGCATGGGTTTACGGCCTTCGAACCGGAGCTTGGAATAGTCCACCTTAACATGCTCTTCGGAGCAACCCCATAATGCAAACAAGGCTATTGCGAGAAAAAGACGGATCATGATTCTTTCACCCCGTAATCACAGAACTCGTAAATCGGGCAATTGGCACAACCCGCCTGACACTCACGACACATAAAGGATTCTTCCCCTTCTTCCAAATAGAACTGCAGCGAATGGGCCACGGCATAGGGATTCTCGGGATACAGAGCCAGGCAAAAGTCGTTCATCATCTTCTGCTTCTGCTCAGGCGAAAGGTCTGCAAAGCCCCCTTCCCGTGCAGGCCCCATGATAGAGAGGAATCGTCTCGCTCCCATAGTCAAGGGCAGGTCCGGCCAACGGAAACGCTTGAGCCCGCGCCCTACCCCATAGCCAAGACCAGCGGGAGACTTTCCGCACAGGCGGTAAATGGCGGCGCAGGCCTTGGGCCGCGCGCCACGCTTTCCCATAAAGTAAATCTCTCCCAGGTCTCGCCACATCTCTTCGGGAGTGGAACTTGCAATCCAGTTTTTCAAGTCTCCGTGCCGGCGGACAAAAAAGCCCACGCTCCAAAAAATTCCAGCCACGTTCTTGAACAAAGACCAGTCCCGGTTTCCAAGGGCGGACTCCACAACAGCCTCGATGTCCCCACCCTTGGGCACAGGCAAAGTCCAGAGCTTGTCTCCGGGGAACTTGCGACAAAGCGCCGCAAGCAGTGCGCCAATTTCGTCCATGCGCAGGTCTTGATACAGGGCCGTTCCAAGCAGAGTCCAGGCGATTTTTTCGTCGTCCGTCTTGGCATGAGCCGACACCTGCAAAACAGGGTCATCCAGATTGGCAAAGCGTTCTACAAACAGGCGAAGCGCCCTGCCAAGGACAGGTTCGTCTTGCAGAAATCGTTTTGCAGAGACCATAGGGGCGTCACCAACGATTCGGGCCTTAAAGCGCCTCGCCCATCTTGACGGCAGAACCGAGCCTGGACTTGAACAGGTCCGGATGGCGATCCCGGATTTTCTTGTCCACCACGAGAATCACGGTGCTGCCCATCTCGAAGCGTCCCAGCTCCCCGCCTTTTTCCACGCGGATTTCGCCGGAGGGTTTCCAGTCGTAACGCTTGCAGTCCCTAGGGAGCTTGCCCGCATTTACCAGAAGCTCATCGGTGTAAGCCACACCGATACGACCCACATTGGTAGCCCCGACCTTGACCACAAGCATCTCCGAGCCGTCGTCCAGACGGATATGGCTGGTAAGGCGTTCGTTAATGCAGAACAGCCCTTCTACTCGCTCAACACTGCCCACATTTACCGGCCAGAGAGTTCCCGGACAGTAACTGGCACCCACCACCGTTCCTGCAACAGGACTGTGAATGCGGTGGTAGTTGAATGGTGCCAGGTAAATCGTCGCAAAAGCACCGCCTTCAAACCGCCTGGCCATTTCGTCATCGCGGAGGAGGTCCTTCAACGTGTATGTTTTCCCTTTCGCCTGAATCAGTTCCTGCTTTTCGTCGAATGTGGCCGTCTGGGAAAGCACTCCATCTACTGGAGAAACAATTTCAGATTCCGCAATCGGGCGGGCACCGGGTTTCAAGTGCCGAATGAACAGCTCTCCGATGTTGGCGTAATGCTCCAACGGGTATTCCGACTCTTCCATGTTCAGCTTGTAATAGGCGGCAAAAGCATTGCGAGCCACCTTCGAAATCACAGGCAGACGGAGGCGGGTCAAGACACCGAAGGCACGGCTAGCGGCATTCTTCGGCAAGAGTTTCATGAAGATGTAGAAAGGAGTGTTCATTGGTTGGCTGTAGGTAGTAGGTTGTAGGTATTAGGGGCTAGGAGTTAGGATCTAGGGGCTAGGGGTTTGAGGTCGCTTCGCTTTGAGGCATGAGGTTTGAGGTTCGGGATTGCGGATTTCAAGATTTGTCACCCTCGCGGGCTTTTCTCGTCATCCTCACGAAAGTGAGGATCCGCTGGATTGCAGTAAGCGGATGTTCGCCTTGGTTCGACTTCGCTCACCACAGGACGCGAACATGACGAATTCTTTTTCCATACCTCACAACACACAACTCGCAACCCACAACTCATTACTTAATGATTCTCTATACTTTTCAAATTCGTAGAAAACATCTTCCAGAGGCGGGGGGCGAAGGGTACGGCCCACTCCTTTTCGGGAGCTACGCGGCTGGTCGTCTCGGCGGTAAATTCGGAATAAACCAGGAACACCAACTCTCCATAGCGGGCGTCCCAAAGACTCCAGAGAATCTTCCAGGTGTAACCGCCACTGCTTCCCAGGTCCGGATCCATATACACGTCCAGCCGTACCGGCATAGAAACGTAACGCAGCTCGTACCGGCTGGCCAGTTCATTCAGCAGGTTTCGCAGGGACTTGGGCGGTTCGCGGACCAGTTTCTGCTCCACGCTATCCCGTTCCTGCCAGGGCGTAAAATCCTCCAGTTTTTTTCCGTCGGCAAATTCCGACTGGAGCAATACCGCCGAAAGGCTGTCCATATACAGCGAGTCCGCTTCCGGCAGGCGCATACCGGGCAGCAACAGCTCGCGACGCATCTTCGGGAAAGCCTTTACAAAGAGGGAATCTTCTATACGGGCCAGGTCAAAGTCCAGGGCATCAGCGCTGTAGCTATGGCACATGCGGCAAGTTTCAGGGCGGCCAGCCGTCACCTTCAAGGTGGGCAACACGCCGACCACGGCTGTGGAATCCAGACGGCCATAGGCAGCCTCGTTCCATTCCCGATAGAACTTTTCCTTGGAAATTTTCAGCTTGATTTCGCCCCGTTCCCCGCACTCCGTACAAGGGGCATCTCCCATGCCGGAATCACCCGCAGAACCGGCCTCGCCACCACCGGAGCCCGCACAGGCAAGCATAAGCAGGGGCAAGCAAGCCATCAGCAAAACGGCAAGCCAATTATTCGATCTAAAAGTCATGAGTTAAATATACTTTTTTCTAGGAGATCCCCGCCTTCGCGGGGATGACAATAAAGGGGCGCGGGGATGACAGTGAAGGGGCGCGGGGATGACAGTGAAGGGGCGCGGGGATGACAATGAAACACCTTCGTCATGTTCGCGAAGGCGAACATCCGCTAAAAGAATGACAAAAAGGCCCGAGCTTTGCTCGGACCTTTTAAAACCGACTAGGTTTTACCCGCCATTAGTCTTCGAACTTGTATTCCACAGCCTTGGCCTTGGAAACGTCAGCTTCGAGACCAGATGCGTTCTCAGGAAGAACGATAAAGGAGACCTTCGTCACACCGGTACCGCTAAAGCTATTTTCGCGCAGCATAATCGAATTCTCATCAATGTCGAAGAGATCGAATTGAGTATAGAACTCATAGTCGTTCATCTTGTTTGTCTTGTAGTAGAAATTGTAAGCGACAACATCGCTCCCCTTAGGAGCAGTCCAGCTCACAACAAACCTACCAGCAAAATCTTCGCTAGCAACAGCCTTCAGGCCACTCAGGTTTTCGGGAGCCTTGGCCGTAGATCCGGTACCCGGTTCAAATGTCAGACGATTGGTTCCAGTGTTACTTGCATAGAACACACCACCGTCCTGAGAATAAGCCGTGCCATAAACCGTGTAGGTAGAGCCCTTGGTCCAGGTCTTGGAAACAGGCGCGATGGTGATGGTCTTCTTGTCGGAGCTCAGGGTTGCCGTTGTCAGAACATTGGTACCGCCCCTGCTAACGCGCCAGTTGTCCTTCACGGAGTCGGCTACCAACTCAGAAGAGAAGGTCAGGGTGATATTCGTATTGGTATCAATCTTGCTCAGGTTGCTGTTGACCAACACCACCTCGCCAGCAGCGGGAGTCATGGTGAGAATCGGGGCTTTAACTACATCACCAGCCCTATACTGTCCGGCAACGCTAATTTGGGTTGGTGCGGCGACAGAATATTTCTTCTTATCGAATTCCTTCTGACCAACCGCGATATCGATGGCAACGCCTTCGGGGAGGTTAGCGAACACATATTCACCATTCTTATCAGTGGTGTCCGCGATTTCAGACGGCACAAAAACTGCCGGCAGAGAAGCGTAGACAACCACACCAGCGGCGGCTTTCTTATTGCCTTCATCATCCACATAAAGGACAGTACCCTTGGCGTTTACACCGGTTTTGTACATATCGACCTGGGCAACCACGTCAGGTACGCGGGCCACATCGCCCATACCCTTTTCCTCGACAGTCACGCGGGTCTGAATGGTGGCATAACCCTTCTTGGAAACCTGGAAGACATGGTTACCCAGAACCTGCTTTTTCCATGTGGCAAGGCCGAATTCATCGGTCATTTCCTCATCATCGTCAACCACGGAATACACCTTGGCTTCGGCGATAGGCGAACCATCGTGATTATCCACCACCTTGATGGTGACGGTGGCCTTTTCCTTGGCTTCGTCGTTAGAGTTGACAACTTCGTCGGCACCGCAAGCCACCAGGAACGTTCCGGCGGCAAGCAGGGCAAAAACGGACTTCAAATTCATAGGATTCTCCTTTGATTAACTGTTGTCGAGAAAGATAGTAAAAAAAAGAGTGTTTTTTTTAAATCCTCTTATTTTTTACAAATAAAGTGGGGAAAAAGCTAAAAGCATAACCAAAGGACAGAATGAAAACGAAAATTTACAGCTCAGGTGTTAAAACGGGCAAAAAATTCCCGATGAAGCTGCATATCCCCATACCTGTCATGGTCGCTTGATTTTAATTCTTCGACTGTATAGCCACTGCTAATTTGTTGTAAAACAACCTTGTTGGCGGCTTCGTCATAGCAAAAATGAATTCGGAAGGTGCGGTAGGCTAGCACACCGGTTTTTGCTATTTCATCGATGGTCAGGCGACGGCGCGAGCTGTCAAAAACATCTTTGGAGAAATTTCCGCGAGAAAGCTGCACCTGGGCAAAACTTTCCAAGTCAAAGTCACTGTGTTCCGCAATCCAGCGGTTCTGTGCAACAAAGGTTTCAGACGATTCTACTGTCCACGGTTCCCCCTCCTGTTCCTCCACCCAGCCCGCCTTAGCATCGGGAAAAGCGTCGGCCATGGGAATGTAGGGCTTGATGTCGAGCACCGGCGTGCCGTTTAGCAGGTCCGCTTCATCTACATACAAAGTAAGTCCATCGATTTTCAGAAGTCGCACGCAAGAAAGCCCAATGGGGTTCGGGCGGTAAGGGCTGCGGCTGGCGAATGTCCCTACGCGGTCCTTGCCTTTGGGCGGCACCGGCGGGCGCGTCGTCGGACGCCAGCCCTCGTTCTCGTGAAACTGGAATATGACCCAGATGCGCTCGAAACCTTCCAGGTCACGGAGCGCCATCTCGAAGTTCTGCCCCGGTTTCAGTTCGATACGGCCCGGATGCCCCGCAAAAAGCCTCCCCTGCCGAGGAGCGTCGTACTTGTAAACGGCGTCGCCGTAGAATGTGCCGATTGGAGAGAAATCCACAGGTAAAGAATATAGAATTTTCCACACTTTTTTCTAAATTTGACCCCGATGAAAGACAAGGCAAAAAAACTGATTGAAAAGTACGAGGAACTGGAATCGGAACTGGGGAACCCGGAGGTTCTCGCCGACCAGGCCCGTTACAACAAGATTCATAAGCAGTACAAGGGTATCGAAAAGGCCGTGGCAAAGGCCAAGGAATACCTGCAGATGCTGAACGACCAAGAGGAATGGAAGGCGGCTCTTGGCGATTCCGACCCCGAAATGGTGGCCATGGCCAAGTCCGAACTTTCGGACATCGAAAAGAAACTGCCCGGCGTCACCGACGAACTGCAGATTCTGATGGTCCCGAAGGACCCCTGGGATTACCGCAATGCCACTCTCGAAATCCGTGGCGGTACCGGCGGTGACGAGTCGGCCCTTTTTGCCGGGGACCTGTTCCGCATGTACCAGGGCTACTGCAGCCGCATGGGCTGGAAGATGACCATCCAGGACGCCAGCGAAGGCACCGTGGGCGGCTACAAGGAAATCCGCGTGTTCATCGAAGGCGACAGCGTCTATGGAACTTTGAAATTCGAAAGCGGCGTGCACCGCGTACAGCGCGTGCCCGAAACCGAAGCCCAGGGCCGCGTTCACACCTCCGCTGCGACGGTAGCTATTCTCCCCGAAGCCGAAGAAGTGGACGTGGAAATCCGCGAAGCGGACATTCACATGGATACCTACCGCTCTTCGGGTGCTGGCGGTCAGTACATCAACAAGACAGATTCCGCCGTTCGCCTCACCCACATCCCGACAGGCGTGGTGGTGAGCTGCCAGACGGAACGCAGCCAGTTGCAAAACAGACTCCACGCCATGGAAATGCTCCGCTCCAAGATTCTAGACGCCGTGATTGCGAAGAAAGAACAGGAAGAGGCGGCAAGCCGCAAGGCCCTGGTGGGTACCGGCGACCGCAGTGCCAAAATCCGCACCTACAATTTTCCGCAGAACCGTGTCACCGACCACCGCATAGGCCTTACGCTCTACAATTTGGACAAGGTCATCACCGGCGACCTGGACGAAATCATCAACGGACTCCAGATGGCCAACGCCCAGGAAAAACTGGGGAAGTTTAACGCATAATGGAGATGCCCGGTCAAGCCGGGCATGACAGTAAAATGCCGCAGATGACAGTGCTCGAAATCTTGAACCGCACCAAGGCCTTCTTCGAAAAGAAGGGCGTACCTGACCCGTTGCTGGACGCCCAGTACATCATCAGCCACGGTCTCAAGATGAAGAACCGTATGGACCTGTACCTGAATTTCGAGAAGCCCCTGACCCCTGCGGAACTGGACATCTTGCGCCCGCTGGTGGCCCGCCGTGGAAACCGCGAGCCCTTGCAGCACATCATAGGCGACACCAGTTTTCGCGGATTTGTCATCAAGTGCGACCCTCGTGCACTGATTCCCCGCCCGGAGACTGAATCCCTGGTAGATATGGCGAAGGACGCCCTAAAAGGTATCGAGAATCCTTTTGTCGTGGAAATCGGGACGGGAACAGGCGCTATCTCAATTGCCTGCGCTAAAGAAATCGAAGGCGCAAAGGTTCTTGCCACCGACATTTCCGAAGATGCCCTGGCCCTTGCCCGTGAAAACGCACAGGCCAACGGTCTGGGCGACACGCTCAACTTTGCCAAAGGCGACCTGCTGGACGCCGTTACACTCGAGGCAATCAAGAAGGCCACCGGCGATGTGTTTGGCGAAGCCTCCACAAAGATAGACTGCCTGATAGCGAACCTCCCCTACATCCCCGACGGAGAAAAGGGCAAGCTTCAGCCAGAGGTTGATAAGTTCGATCCGGCGCTGGCACTGTACGGCGGACCCGACGGACTTGACCTGGTGCGCAAGCTGCTTTCCCAGACCGAAGACAAGATGAACACTGGCGCAAGTATTCTTCTGGAAATCGGGTCGGAACAGGCCGAAATCCTGAAAAACGAAGCCGCAAACTACCCCTGGCTGGAATTTTTAGGCGCCCACAAGGATTACTGCGACAACATTCGTTTTGTAAGCTACAAGGCCAAATAGATTTTTGTTCTATCTTTCCAGGAAGTGTAGGGGTACATGAGAAAGACTTGGCATACCATTCTTTTTGCTATGGCGATATTTCTCGCCGGCGGTACTGCTTTTGCCCAGGACACCGTCTATGTAATCCAGGTGGTGACTCCTGCGCAGGCGGAGGCTTTGCAAGCCCAGGACAATCCCGACCAATCTGCAAAAGAAAAACGCCAAAAAAGGCGGAGCAGTTTCTACCTGAACGGCGGCTTGGGATTTGATTACTCCTACATCTATTACGACCACCGCTATTACGATGAACACACCCAGTATGACGGTAACGGGGCGGGTATCGCAGGAGAACTTTCGTTAGGCTTTCTCTTCAAGGAGTTTATCGCCGTCCATGGAATTTTCGACTTTTCCATAACCAACGGAGAGTACGATTTGGAAAACGGGATTCGGGAGCGGCCCGTACCCAATGGCGCATACTACCAGAGAAGCGGAAACGACAACGACGCCTTTGGTAACGACCTTGAAACAACAACTATCTTGGGTGGTGCAGGAATCACGTTCTTCCCTTGGCTGCACAGCAAGCCAAATTCCTTTATGGGCGGGACATTCATCAATGCCGACCTACTGATGGGAATCATTTTACTGGACGACCCTTACTACTTTGACATTCGCGACAATAGCCAAAGCAAGGACTGGTTCGCCTTCGCCATGAATCTCGAAATCGGAAAGGACTGGAGGGTTTCGGAAAGGACCTATGTCGGTTTCGCCCTGAAATGGCAAATCCTCGGCATTGCCTCCGGAGATGACATGGAAGGCGAAGAGGACTACGAAAACTACTACCATCACAATCACGTGATGAATTCGTTCCAGTTGCTGTTCCGCATAAACAGAAAGTAATTACACCCCTACAGGGCAGCCGAGAGCGCCCAGCACATAGATTTCACTTTCGCCAGCGCGATAAAAGGGCAAAAGCATATCGTCATCTACAAAACTGCTATCTACCCCGCCCAGCTGGAGCTGTTCGTTGATACGACGCCGGAATATGGAAAATCCGGAATCCCAGGGGCTTTTTTCGGGGAGTTCAACAGAGTGGGTTTTATTTTCACCACGATACTTGCGATTCATACAGACCTCTTTTTTAAGAAAGACACACAAACAAGAAAGTGTCTTTCTGTGCAGGTAAATATAGAATCTACGGTATGTCAAAAAGTGACAAAAAGAACGCATATAGATCCTCGCCTTCGCGAGGATGACGAAAAAAATCGCGAGGATGACGAGAATAAGGCTTTATTCGATCACCGTGGCGGTGACCTTGGCGTGACCCACCTTGTCAAGGCCGATATCCTTGCCGGCGGCTACACTCAAGTCCAAAATTCGACCATCCACGTAGGGCCCGCGGTCATTGACCCGCACCACTACCGAAGCCCCCGTATCGTCCCGAACCACCTTCAGTTTTGTGCCAAAGGGCAGGGACTTGTGGGCACAAGTGTAATCGTTCTGGTTGAAAATCTCGCCACTGGCAGTCTGCTTGCCATGAAATCCAGGGCCGTAATAGCTGGCCTCGCCCTGGAGCTTGGTGCCTATTTCGGCTTTTTCCTTAGAGGCATAATGCTTTTCGGGAAAACGCACATAACCCTTGCGGGATGCAATTTTTGCATTGGCAGCCGCACACCCAGATAAAGCAAAAGAAATCAAGGCACACAGTGCCCACAACAAAAGCCGCGACCGAAAAAAGCCTCTACTCGAAATCATACATGCTGTTGTAGGTGTTCTCAAGGATTTCATCTTCCTTGCTCTTGACTTCGGCCTTTTTCTCTTCGGGCTTTTTATTGACGGATTCGTAGTATTGTGCCGACATCTGATCGATATGTTCCACACTCTGCTTGACACGCCTGCGGAGGCGGTCTATTTCGGCATCGTTTATGGCAAGCCTGTGATCCAGAACCTTGGCGGCATATTTTCCCCACGGCGTTTCCCTATGATTGGAGCGCAATTCGTTCAAGACAACAGAAACGCTATCACCCCGTTCCGGATCCATCTGGAAATAGACGTATTTCATATAAAGCGCCTGAACCCCCGATTCCGTTTCGGGATATTCCCGATAAAGGCTGTCGAAGGCCATATAAGCCGTCGCATAGGCGGAATCCACCAGTTCCATCTGGTCCAGCGGGATTTCCGATGCCACCGTCCACAGGCTTTCCGCCTGCAAATACCGTTCCCGAGCCTCGTCATCACGGGTCTTGATAGTCACTTTCATCCCAAGATTCGCCTGAGCCTGCTTGGCATATTCCGTACCCGGATACTTCTCAATGATTTCCTTGTAAAGCTCTTCGGCGGTGTCCTCGTCACCCTTGTACTCGTCGTAAATAAATGCCCTAGCGTACGTAGCAAGCATCACCCGCGCAGAATCATTCGAATTCTCAATGATACCCGTCAGCCTGTTTACCGCGCTATCTACCTGGTCAAGCTTGAACAAGAAAAGCTCCGCTATCTGGAACTCCGTACCAAAGAAGCTGTCCACATTGGGAATAGAATCCTTCTTCAATGAGTCGTTGTTGTTCCTCATGGCAATCAGTCGTTTAAGGGCTTCACTCAGTTCACGGCTCTTTTTTGACCAATCGTTATAGCTGTGGGAACTGTAGCTGCTATCGTAATAGACAACAGCCTGTTCATAGTTCAATGTTTTCTGTTGCTCGTAATCTCCCATATTGTAGTAGCTACGGGATGCATACAGGGTCTTGGGGTAGTCCGAATTCACCTTGCGCAATATAATGAAGGCATCGGGATAGCGTTCCGCCATCAGGGTTACCTCCCCCAGTCGCACCAGGTACTCCGGCTGTTTCTGTTCATAATCGGGGTTCTTGAAAAGAGCCTTGTATTCGTCGGCAGCCTTCAGGTATTCTTTCTGGTTTACCAAGCACTCCGCCGCCTGCTCGCCTGCCGTCTGCCGCTCACGCACATTCAGTTCCTGGATTTCCTTGGCGGTGTAGTGCTCCCTGGACTTTGCCCAGTCCTCTTTCTTGAAATAGAGTCCCGCCAGGCGGAAATGCGCCTTTCCCCGCATGAAGGGCGTTCCCGCCGTATCTGCCAGTACCGCCTCCAATGCGGCAATGGCCTGGTCCGGAAATTCTGACTGTTCGTCCAGCAGCGAGAGCAGGTTCAGCCCCTGAAAATAATAGGGATGGTTCTTGCTCGCTATAACTGGTTCTAGGGCAAAACGGCTGATGTTGTACTCATGGTTTCGGTATAGGCAATAAGCCCTCTGGTACTCTACCGCCGGCATGGAATCGTAATCCGAAAAATAGCGTTCGTACTCGTCGTACTTGACGATGGCCTTGCCCCATTCTTTCTTGTGGCGGAAAGATTCGCCAATCAGGAACACCGCCTCGGCAGTACGTTTCTTGTTCTTGGGGAATCGTTCCAATACACGAGAGCCCTTCTCGATAATCTTGTCGTATTTTTGGCGTTCTTCCATTCCCGGACTAGAAGCGTTCTCGTCGGGAACACTATCAAGCCTTGCTTCTCGAAGTTCGCCAGCCTCATCGTACAGGCGTTCCGCATTGAACATATGGTTCAAATAAGCACAGCAGGTACAACCCTCCAGCAAGAGGGCGAGCAATGCTAGTGCCATGTAGCGGAAGCGAAGCATAGGACTAAAGATACAAAAATAGATGGGGAGAAGTTTGCTGGTTTTAGGCAGTAGGTTTTAGGTATTAGGTTTTAGGGGCGATGGAGACTAGAAGAACTAATGTATGAAGAGTCATGAGTTATGAGTTTTGAGTCGTCATCCTCCGAAGGAGGATCCATACTGTTTTATACAAGCGCAAGTATGAAAAGTATGGATCCCGTCGGGGCGATGCCCCTCCAGGATGACGAGCTCAACACTGACATGTTCCAGGATGACGTTACTGATTGCCCGCAACCCACAACTCAGAACTCTTTCAAGTACGTGCTGTAGTCACAGAGTTTGAGACCGACCGGGAGAACGGACTTGTCAAAACGGACCATGCGGATTTCTTTGGGCGTTCCGACAACACGAGCAAGAATTTCAAAATTATCTTGAGTTTCCCAGACCGCAGCATCAATCACCAGGTCTTCGCCGCAATCCGTTTCACCGGTACTGTTCCCGATACCAGAGATTCTGGAGTTTTGCTTCAGGAACCGGGTAAAAACTTCCGGCGCAAGCCCAAGATGATTAGACGTGTTAGAAGAATCATAGACCACCACATGGACTTCCCTAAAACGATTCAGGGAATCAAACACCACAGTGTAGGTGTGCTTGTAGGGGGCGTCGTAGAATGACTCCTGCCAAACGTTCTTCTTGACAGGCCTGAAATTCTTGATGTCGTACTTCTTGAAAAATTCCGCCGGGGACGCACCGTAACGAACAAGGTAATGGCCGAGCATTGTGGAAAAATCATGGGTTGATGAGGGGGCCATAGATTCCCGCAGACTATCTACCGCACGGTTCAAGTCAGCGGCAAGTCCAGTCCCCTGCACAGGCATGGACGGCCGTGTCACGTTACATTCCTGTATGCGCTGCTGAATATCCGGATATTCCGGATCCTTGTTCTGGATTTCGCGGAACTGAATACGTGCGCGGTCATAGTCGCGGCCTTTCAAATAAGCAAGCCCAAGAGCCTCACGCAAGGGCATATTCTCGGGGTATTTTTCCACCAGGGGCTCCAAAATTTCCCAAGCCAGCTGGGAGCGATCCATAGGAGAAATTTTACCGCCGCCTGCTCCTGGAGCCGTCTTTTCGCCAACGGTAGAAAGAGCAAGCGCCGCCCCTTCAAAATCAGGCCTAAAGGCCAGAATCCGCTGGTAAATCTTTTCCGCTTCGTCATAGCGGCCCTGGTATTCCCACAGATACCCCCGCAAGAGCATAAGCTCCGCATCCAAGGGGTATTGAGTCAAGCCATAATCCAGCAACGACGAACAACTGTCCAGATTTCCCTGGTCGTGGAAAAGCCGGGCGAGCATTTCGTAGCCACGAGGCTCATTCCCCGCCGAAAGGCTTATAGATGTACGAGCCTCCTCGACTGCCTGAGGCAAGCGGTTATTCTCCTTTAACAGTCGGGCATACCACAATCGGGACTCCACCAAGACGGGAGCCTGATCTACCGCAATCTTTGCCATTTCGAGAGCAACCGTCTTGTTGCCCGACTTGTAGGTCTTTCGGCTTTCCAGATACTTGGAAAGCCCGGATTCCGGATACTTGCCCTGCAATTTTCCTATCAACAAATTCAGGCGGTTGTTTTCCAAATCTGTCAAGGAATCCATTTCGAACAAAGTATTCGCCTCGTTCCAAAGGGAAACGACCATATCTGGATACAGCAACGACACCGCATTGAAAATCTCGTTGGCCTGAGCGTACGCACCATTACGGAACAGTTCGGTCGCACGGCGGATTTCGCCCTGAGTCTGGATAGGAAGCGATGCCAGTTCTTCCCGCATATCGGGGGAATCGCCCCTCAAAAATTCAGTTCCGGCCTTAATCCCAAAGGGAACCTCTGGAACCAACACCTTTGCCGGCGCCATGTTCAAATACAGGCGATAACCACCAAAGCCCGCCAAAGCCACGCAGCAGAGGATTAAAAAAAGGTATGCCGCTTTCCTCGATGTCTCGGACGCTAAAGGCATTACAGCTCCAAAAAGTCGGAGAGTTTTTCTTTGTGTTCCTTGCTTTTTTGCAGACGCCTAAGGGTCTTGTTCTTAATCTGGCGCACCCTTTCCCGACTTAGCCGCAAGTCTTCGCCGATATCTTTAAGGGTCGTGTCCTCAGAGGTGTCCAGACCGTAGAACATCTTCAGGATTTCTTCTTCCCTACGGGGGAGCGAGGCCAAAGTTTCGTCAATCATCTTGCGACGTTCTTCTCGCTCCATTTCCTCTTCTTGCTTGCCGTCGTTGCCAAGGACATCCATCAAGGTACTGACGGTATCTGCTCCAGAACTGTTGCCCGCATCATCACCGATAGGGGCGTCCAGCGAGATATCCACAATCTTTTCCATGACCTCGATAATGTCCTTCTCGAAAGGAGCAAACTCTTCCATGGCCATGGTCTTGGCGTAATCACCGCCGTTCAGCATCAAGGCTCGTTTAAAACGATTCACCAGGGCTAGCTTGTTGGGCGGAATGCGTACCGAACCCACCTGTTCAAAAAGGGCTTTCTGGATAGACTGGCGAATCCACCAGACGGCATAGGAAATGAACTTGACATCCTTGTTCATGTCAAAGCGCTTGGCCGCCTTGTAAAGACCAATATTGCCTTCGTTAATCAAGTCCAGCAGGGCAAGCCCACGCCCCTGATACTTGCGGGCCACAGAAACCACGAAACGCAGGTTTCCCCGGATCAGCCGTTGGAGAGCCGATTTACGAATTTCTTCCGTTTCTCCGGTCCTGATAATCGTCAGCAAAGCCTCTTCCTCTTGTTGAGAAAGAGTCGGGTAACGATTCAAGTCGCGAAAATAAAGTGATTCGTTAAACTCGCTCATGATTTTTCCAAAACATTCGGAGTAAATATTGTTTTTTACGCGTTTTTCGTCAATTCCTTCAGTTTGTCGTAGGGGTAAATTCCCGAACGGTGACCATCGCTAAAGGATAAACCTGCAGCGTAACGACCAATGGACTGAACCCTCTCCAGTTTAATATCGTCGGGAACAGTAGAATTGTCAAGCAATTTTTCGCCGGTATGTTCATCTACGCACAGGGCGCAGGGGCAAGCGAGGCGGAGTTCCCTGGCCGAACAAGCTCCACGCGAGCCATCGTTCCACTCAAAGCCCAGCTTTCCATCTTTGGTCCTGAAAACTTTCTTGGGCTGGATCATACATCCTCCTCCGGAAGTTCATCAAAGGCATAGTTGAAGTTCTTGAGCACACCGTCACCATCGGCCTTGAATACCGAGAGGGTACGCACAACGGCATCTGCCGCCTGCAAAAAGGACTTTGCCGATTCCGAATTCGGGTAACGGAGCACCGCAGGAGTTCCTTCGTCTCCGCAATCGGCGACCGCAGGTTCAAGAGGAATCTTCGCGATTAAGGGCACACCCCAATTTTTGGCTATGCGTTCACCGCCGCCTTGACGGAAAATGTTGTGGTGCTTTCCGCACCCGTCGCAGATGAAATAGCTCATGTTCTCCACGACTCCCACAACGGGCACGCCAACGGAGTCAAACATGGCAAGTCCCTTGCGGCAGTCGGCAAGAGCCACCTCTTGCGGGGTGGTCACCACCACAGCTCCTGCCATGGGGCAGTTCTGGGTCAGTGTCAGCTGGATGTCTCCCGTTCCAGGAGGGAAATCCACCAGCAGGTAGTCCAGTTTGCCCCAGCGGACCCGGTTCAAGAAATGCTGGATCATCTGGCTTGCCATAGGGCCTCGCCAGATGGTGGCCTTCTCGGAACCGGCAAACATACACATGGACACAATGGAAATACCGCCCTTGGCTTCTACCGGGGCGATGGTGTTGTCTTCGAAAACCTGAGGATCCTTGTCGATACCGAACATGAGGCCCATGCTAGGGCCATAAATATCTGCGTCCAGAATCCCTACGCGTGCACCGGACAGGCTCAGCGCCATGGCGAGGTTCGCCGTCACCGTAGATTTTCCTACGCCGCCCTTGCCAGAGGCCACCCCAACAATATGAGAAACCTCGCCAAGGAAAGAAACCTGGGGCTGTTCGGGAGCATCGCCTACGCGCCCCGCATTGGAGGTAAGGGTCACCTCTACTTCAGACGCGCCCAGCCCCTTCACAATAGAAACGCACTGGTCCTTGAACCGGTCGCGGATGGGGCATGCAGGAGTCGTGAGCACCAGGTCAAAGGTAACCTTGGTCCCTTCGATTTTCAGATTCTGTACAAAGTTCAGCTCCACGATGTTCTTGTGCAGATCGGGATCCTGGACTGCCCTGAGGGCGCTTAAGATATTCTGTTCTGAAAGAATCATATAACAGTGATCAGTGGTTAGTAGTCAGTGATTAGGACCGAATCTCTGCGGCTGGCGATTAGGAAAATCTCGGCATGCGAAGAAGGTGGGTCATACAAGGCGGCCATTCCTCTTCGTAATGGCTCACCAGAATAATAGTCGTTTCTTTAGAGAGCAAGTCCAGCAGGTGGAAGAACTTGTCCCGATAGCCCTTCTCCAGCCCCTGGGAGGGTTCGTCCAGCAGAAGCACCTGGGGCGGGCGGATAGCGGCTCGGGCCATAAGAATCACCCGCTTGTCTATGGGAGAAAGCTTGCGGACATTTTCTTCGGGGTCTTCAAAGCCCAGGTAGGCAAGCCATTCCTTCGCCTTGGCACGTTCTTCCCAGGTGGTGTTGTCCGCCTTGCAGAGGTTCGGCGTAAAACCCGTGCAGAGCACCTCCAAGAGGCTCAGGTCTTCGCGGTACTGGAGCGCCAGTTCCGGAGAAAAGAACCCCAGTTTCGCCTTGTGGTCCCAGATGTTCAGGCCATGCCCAGGACGTTCGCCCAGGAGTGTAATGTCGTTTCCGTAAATCTGGGGGTGGTCCGCCGTCAATAGCCCGAGCAACGTACTCTTGCCTGCGCCGTTCTCCCCCATAACCACCCAGTGTTCGCCCTTGCGGACCTGCCAGTTCAAATTCCTAATAACCGTCGTTTCACCAAAACGGACATTGACGTTCTTTAGATCGAAAAGGACTTCCCCTTTATTGTCATCCCCGCGCAGGCGGGGATCTCCAAGCCTACACTTCAAGTCCACAACCTCGTAGTCCGTCAGTTCCGCCTTGCGGAATTTCGGCTGGACCGCCACATCGGGCAACGAACCGGCGTATTCCTTGAACACCTTGTTCTCGAATACAAAGGCGGGAATCTCCGGAATCAATTCGTCTTCACGGGCAAGACGCACCACCACATTCAGGTTTTGCCGCTTGGCAAGACCGGCCACACAGCCAGCCAGGTGCACGCGGTACTCCGGGTCCAGACCGCCGAACAGGTCGTTGAAATAAACCCACTCCGGTTTTTCCATCCACATACGGGCCAGCAGCACCCGGCGGAGTTCCCCGTTAGACAGGCTCAGGAGCTTTCTCTCCAAAATGTCCATCGGCAAGTCCGCGATGGACATGGCCTCGTCAAGCTTCGCGGGGTCTGTCTCTGGAAACGGCACGTCGTCGATATAGCGGTCCGTCTGCAAAAAGAACTTCTTGTTCAAGAGCAGGTTCTTGACCAGTGGAGCCTCCGAATCGTGCAAGCTGATAAAACGCTGCTGCCAGAAGGGCGCCAGGGCCTGCTGGATTTTACGCTGCATGGATTCGGACATAGTTGAGACATTCTTGCGCTGGTTCAAGAAATGGATAATGACCCGGTCCAGATCCGCACCGTCGGTGCTAAAGATCTGCACCTGAGGGAACTTTTCAATCAACGCTTCAAAACGCCCGAATTCCATAAGCCACACCAATCTAGATTATTAAAAGAACATGGGCCAAAGGCCGTCTATAAAAAGCACCGTGCAGCAGGCCACCAGGGCAACGCCCACCAGCCCAAACCGGAACAGGGATGCCACCACAGCCGTTACAAGGGCAAGCACGCCCGACAGCATGGAATCCGTAGAATAGAAGATGGCAGGCACCGTCATGGCGGCAAGTACCGTGCAAGGGATGTAGGCCAAGAAAGACTTGACAAAGGGATTGCTCAGTTTCCCTTTCAAAAGCACAAAGGGGACTGCCCGCAAAAGGAAGGTCACCCCCGCCATAACCATCAAGAAGGCAAAGTATTCCCTAAGGTTCATCGTCTGACTCCTTGACCGGGAAGAACATGGCCCCAAAGAGGGATGCCACTACCGCACAGATGATGATGGAAAAACCGTAAGAGACTCCCTGCAACACAGGGACATACTTGAACGCAAGACTCAAGGCGATAGCCACAACAACTACAATCAATGTGGACAGATGTTTTTTGCAGGGGGGCACTACAATGGCCACAAACATGCCATACAAGGCGACTCCCAGGGCGTTGGTAATCCAGGAGGGCAAAATCTCTCCAGACACGGCCCCTGTAAGCGTTCCCAGGGACCAGCCGATATAGGGCAGCACCATCAGGCCAAAGAAATAGCGGGGTGTCACACGGTTTTGCTGTGCCATGGATACGGCGAAAATTTCGTCGGTGATTCCCGTGGCCAGAAGCAGGCGGTAAGGCGTCGTAAAATCAGACGAGACCTTCTGGGAAAGGGTGATTGCCATCAGGGAATAGCGCAGGTTGATAAAGAAGGTGGCGATAGCCATCTCCAAAAAAGTGCCGGCGGCATCCACCATGATGTTAAGGCCCGCAAACTGCCCCGCCGAAGTCAAGTTGGTCATGGAGATGAAGGTCACCAAGAACCAAGACATGAACTTGGAACCGGCGATGCCGAAAGAGAAGGACACCGCAAAATAGCCGATGCCTATGGGTAACCCATCTTTCACGCCCTTCAGAAACATACGGGCCAAAGATAGTAAATAGGGGCTAGGGGTTAGGGGTTAGGTTTTAGGAACGTCATCCTCACGAAAGTGAGGATCCGCTTGAGATTTTAGCGATTAGGTATTAGGACCGATAGAAACAAGAAGATTTAATGTGGGATGTGGAATGTAAGATGACAAATTGGGAATTATTCATTTCTCACTACACATTTCACATCACACACTTGTAAGTACCGTCGGCAAAGGCTTTACCGTATGTTGATACGGCTGGTCTTTGCAGAGCTTCCGGTCACAACGCGGACCATGTAGCTACCCTGTGGGAGTCCCTGGAGCGACACGTCCCTGGTCCCTGCGAAGCTATCCTGGAATGTCTTCACCCGGTTGCCAAGCATATCGAACACCTGTACGCGAACAAGGGACTGCTTGGGTACAGCCACGGTCAAGACATTATGACGGAAAGACATCTTAAGCTGAGCAAGTGCACCCGCAGAAATCGCCAGAGAATTGTCTCCATTCGATCCTGAGTAATTACTGTCGGAACTCGGGCCAATGTAATTGCTGTTGGAACTGGCTTCGGCATAATTGCTGTTAGAGCTTGGACCAATATAATTCGCACTGGAGCTATAAACAATTTCACTACCAGAACTCATGATGTTCGACTCGCTACTGCTAGAGACTGCCTCAGAGCTGCTGCTTTCTTCAACAACCTCGCTGCTGCTGGAAACTGCAGACGCAGCAACAATATCTACGCTAATTTCGTACTGGGTCCCGTTGACCGTAAACTTCTGCGTCTGGGTTCCAACATCCATCCATTCGGTGCTATGATACGTGGGCTGGCTGATAACCAAGTTATCGTCAACTTGATTAAAGTCCAACCAATAAACATAGGCTTCATAGCTGCGTTCCCACGATTCCACTCCGCTAATCGTAACTGTCTCGAACTCTCCGCCCTTGACAACCGTCTGTTGCAGGTTTCCACTGATGACGAGGCCGTTGGACGCGCTTGAAACAGGCTCTTCACTACTGCTGGACTGTTCTACATTCTCGCTAGAACTAGATTCCTCTTCAGAACTGCTAGATTCTTCTTCGGAGCTGCTAGACTCCTCGGTAGAACTGCTAGATTCCTCTTCAGAGTTGCTAGAAGCAATCGCTTCCTGGCTGAAGACAGCCTTGTATGTCGCGTCACCAGTCACCTGAGCCACGGCCGGAGTCCAGCCTGTAAAGGTATAGGTGTACTGAGCCGTTGCTTCCCTAGACGGAGTCTCGCCTGTGTATTCCGGCATTTCGCCGTATGCCACGTTAGAACTTTGCAGTTCGGCATTGTCAAAGTTCAGGAAAGTAACCGTGTATTCGTTCACGGTAGCAAGATATTCCAAAGCATAGGTAGCGTTACCTGTCACCGCAACAATCTCAGGAGTCCAGCCGACCGCGCTGTAGCTATACTGGGCGTTGTTTCCGGGGAGTTTCGCCGCCGGCGCCGTAGGCATTTTACCGTATTCCAGCGTGCTGGTGCTTCTGGTACCGTCACCGTTCACGAAAGTAATAGCGTACTTCCGCTTGGTGGAGGTGTACTTCGCCTTGTAGGTGGCATTGGCCGTAACCGCCACAATGGTCGGCGTCCATTCGCTAAACGTATAAGTGTATTCCGCGGTAGCAGCCTTGGTGGGATTGCTCGGCTTGAGGATGCTGCCCACACCTGTACCTTCCTCATATTCCGTGGATTCAAGCAGGACAGTCTTTCCGTCATCATCCACGAATGTGACCGTGAATGTCTGCGCCGCAGAAGACGATTCAACAGAAGCAGAAGAGGACGGTTCCACAATCGTGACTTTAATTTCGTATTCGGTCCCATTGACCTCGAACTTTTCAGTCCAATTCAACTGAGTCATCCATAGCGTTGCGTTAAGTTGATCCTGCTTATGGCTAACAACCAGTTCCGTTCCGGTAGTATCATAGGAAAGCCACCAGATATTCCATGTTTTCGGTTGGTATGACGTTACATTGCTGAACGTGACCGTTTCGAATGTCCCTCCCTTGACAACAGTCTGTACCAGGCTGCCATCATACGTCACTTCAAGAGTTCCGCTGCTCGAAGATTCTTCAGAAGAACTGCTTTCTTCGGAACTGGAGCTAACCTCGACAGAACTGCTGGAAACCGCTATGGCAATCTCATCGTATTCAGCCGTATAGGTCGCGGCTTCCGTCACTGCAACAATTGCCGGAGTCCACCCACTAAATTCGTAACGGTATTCATCAGTAGCATCCTTTTCTGGCGCCGGACCCTTATAATCCGGGACCTTTCCATAGCTTACATTGGTTTGCCATAATTCCGAATGGTCGTCATTGAGGAAGGTTATCTTGTAAGCATTGAGTGTCTGCACAATATTGGCTACATAAGTTCTTGGCTCATTGGCAACCTCAATCTTCGGGTTCCATCCACCAAAGCTATAGGTGTACTGAGCCGTATTTTCTGGGAGTTCGACATCTGGAGCTTCGGGGAGTGTTCCCTTCACAACATTGATTGTCTGGATCACTTCGTCGTTTGCCACAAACTTAATGACAACGTATTCCACCACCTGGGAAGAACTGGAAGGAACCGCAGAAGAACTGGACTCCGTCTCTTGCCCGTTAGAGGTCTTGAGGGAAAGGTTGGAGATAGTAACATTCTCCCAACGTGAACCCGGCATAGTAAGTGTCAACAGCACGTTTCCCGATTCAAGAGCCTTGAAGGTGCAAGTGTAGTGCTGCGCACCTTCGTTGGCATCCAGTTCCAAGGTTCCGCTGCAATAAGACCCGAAGGTCACACCCATGTTCATGGTGTTCTGTTCCAGGGTTGCATCGAAGCTCAAGGTGTAAGATTCATTAGCCTCGACCGGGCCCATGCCCTTGGTCACGACACGGTCGGCCGTCCAACCATTGGTCTGACCAATAACCACATCGCCATTGTCGCCAATGGTAAGTTGAGTATTGGACTGCCAATCGTTACTTACCGCCGCAGAGCTTGTCGGAACAGAGGCGGAGCTCTGGACAGAACTGCTGGAAGCTTCGGTCACGATAAGTTCCATAGTGTAAGCGGAACCGTTCACCGTAAAGTTCTCACGAACCCTACCCAGGTTAGCACTAGCAGGCACCGTTGCATCCAAGGTCAGAACATTCCCAGAACGATTCATATTCAGATAATAAATGTTCTGAGTATTACGGGAGAAGTTGGCAACATTAGTGAAAATCACGGGTTCCATAGAACCGCCACGGGTAACCGTCTGCGTCAGGTTGCCCGTAATCACCAACTTTGCACTGCTGGACGAGGCCACAGAAGAGCTACTGGCGACGCTAGAAGAAGACTTGGCGGAACTGGAACTGACCGCCACACTGGAAGAACTGGCCTCCTTAAGGCCCAGGCACTTCACGTTGTCAATCTGCAAGGTGCCGGTGGTAGCCGAGGCACCCTGGATTTGCCAGCTGAATGCACGGACAGCCTGCTGCACACTGCTAATGGAAGCGGTTGTGCCCCAGCCCGTTTCCTGGGCCAAATCGGTCCAGTAAACCGTCTGGGTTTTCCAGCTGTTGCTGGCATTGACAGCAACCTTGTGGTAATTAAATTCCACGTTGATGTCATCTTGATTGGGTTCCACCCTAAAGTCGTGGGCACCGCCCTTGTAGTCATACTGGATTGCGGTACAGGCTGACAAATCCTCGGTGGTAACCGTATCGGCATTGGCAGCAACCACCAAACCCACAAACGGGCTGTATTCGTAATTGGCTTTGGTCAGGCGGTAGGTAATCTGGATAGCCTTGGAAGAGCTGTTCCCGGTCACCAGGGCAGTATCGATAGTGGACTGCCCACCGTCCTTATTGTCGTTATAAATGCCCCACGGGCTGTTCCAGAGGGAAGTATAATTACCGTCTTCGAAGTTGTCCACCAGCAAGGGCTTGTTGGTACCGCCCTGAGAAGCGGAAGAATTCGGGTTACTTGCAGAAGAAGTGGGATTGGAGTTGCTAGAAGATGGAGTGTTTCCACACTTCGTGTAAGAACTGGGCAGTTCAGCAAAGATGTTAGAATTAACCCACCGGCCACTTTCGGTGTAATTCCAAGCACTACCGTTAAAGTAAGAAGCGGATTCCGGCTTGTTGGAAACCGACCAGTTGGCACCCGAAAGCTTGTGCTGCTTCATCCAGTTGTACCAGGTAAGGCTATTGCCAGAGCTAAAGCCTCCATTACCGGAGGCGTCCACCGTACCCCATTCCGAAACAAACACGGAAAGACCCGCATTCATGGCGGTCACCGCATTAGAGCCTTCGCCACCCGTAGAATGGGAGCCAGCGTAATAGTGGAATGTATAAGCGGTATTGTTCTTGGAATCCTTTACAGGATTACCCACGGCATAGTCGGGATGCTGGTCCCAATTGGGGTTGCCCACCAGCACCAGGTTGTCGGAATACTTACGAATTTCAGTGATGACCGCTTCGGCGTAGGTCTTGATTTCATTCCAGGACTGACCGGTAGGTTCGTTGAACACTTCGAAAATCACGTTGTCGTAGTCACCCCATTTTTGGGCCATGTAACCGAAGAAACTCTTCGCGTTGTTGACATTGTCGCTGGCCTTATGGCTGTGGTAGTCGATAATCACGTAGATGTCGTTATTGATGGCCGCCTGAACCACGGTGTTCATCAAGCTCTGGTAATCACCAGTCCGAGTAAAGTAGTTTCCGCTACCCCAGTCTTCGTCCACCCCCATGGGGGCGCGAATCAGCTGGATATTCTGGCGGCTCACCAGCCCACTCACAATGTCGGATGTCCAGAAAGGAGAACCCACATCGCTGGAGATGCTCCAGAACAAGCTCATGCCCTGCACGGCAACTTCTTTACCAGATTTAATGCCTTCGCAACTGCCGTAAATCTGGCCCTTGCTACCGGCCTTACCGGCCAGGAGCTGGCCGTATTGGCTTACCGGACCCACGCGCCCGAAGGAAAAAGAAACCAGGCAAAATGCCAGGAGAAGGAAAAGAATCCTTTTCATACAATACCCATCTCTAGATTTGTGATAATTTGCTTAAAAAATAATATCTAGCGAACAACAGTTCAAGTCAAATTATGGTAATAATTTGTTACCAGGGTAAACAATTTGTAAAATTAAATTTTCAAGGCTTTTTTGGACTCGTAACTCCGTTTTAATAGTAAACACCAAACACGGAGATAAATATGACCACAATCCAAGATACCCCCTACGGGAACCTCATGACGGACCTGCTTTTCAAAAAGGCCTTCAACCCCGACAACGAATACACCAAGGTAAACCTCATCAACCTGATAAACGACATCCTCGCCCCGCAGCTAGAATGCCCCGTAGTAGATGTCCACTCCCGCGACAAAGAGCAAAATGCGAGCGGAAGCCATGCCAGCCGTTGCAGTATTCTGGACCTGCACTGCATAGACAGTGTAGGCAGGCTTTTTTCCGTGGAAATTCAAATTCGCTGGATGGAACATTTTTTGAAGAGGGTAGTCTATTATGCAAGCCAAAGCATTGTCAGCCAGGGAGTTCCCGGCAGCGATTGGGACTACAACTTCAAGCCAACCTATACTATCGCCATCAGCAACGACAATTACATTTCCGACGACAGATTCGTGCACCATGTGTCCTTTTGCGATTTGGAAACCAAGACCCGTTTTGGCGGGTACATAAACTTCACATTTATCGAATTAAGGAAATTTCCAGGACTAGACGCACGGTTAAACTCGCTAAAGGCCTGGACATACCTGTTCAAGAATTTACACAAGATAACAAAGCTTCCTGACAATCTGAAAGATGAAAAATACACTCGCTTGCTGGAAATCGCAAAAGTTGCTAAATTCAACAGGGACGAACTGGAAAAATATAGGAGTGAAGTCATGAGCTTGGAATGGGACGAATCGGCAGTTCGAATAAGCTACCAAAACCTAGGCCGAAAAGAAGGCCGAAAAGAAGGCCGCGAAGAAGGCCGCGAAGAAGGCCGAAAAGAAAGAACCCGCGAACTGGCGAAAGGATTCCGAGATTCGGGGGTTCCTATTGATTTGATATCAAAACAATCAGGTCTTTCCGAAGACGAGATTCGCAGTTTATAACCTCTTTGTTCCCTTTTAATTTACTCTGGTTTACAATATAAAAGAGGCGGATTTTTCCGCCTCTTACGTTATTCAAAGTTCAGCCGAATCGAGATGGCGGTTCACCACCGCCACGATGACTGTATTTTACTTACCGAACTTGCATCCGGATGGTCTTGGCCATGGAGCCCTGCTGCACGCGCACGATGTAGGCACCCTTGCCCATGCTACCGAAGGTGTGGGCGAAGGAGCCTGCCGCCATGCTCTCGCTGTGGCTTTCGATGGCGTGGCCCATCATGTCGAACACCTGGACCTTCACGAGGCCGGCCTTGGCGACAGTGACCTGGAGGGTGTTGCCGTGGATGCTGGCGGAGAGGCCAGCAGGAGCGGCGACCACGCCGATAGCGGTGTTGTAGCCATACGGATCAGTGCCGTTGCCGTTAGTGCCGTTACCGTTAGTACCGTTACCGTTGGTGCCATTGCCATTGGTGCCGTTACCGTTGGTACCGTTACCATTGGTGCCATTACCGTTAGTACCGTTGCCGTTGCTGCTGGAGCCGGTGGAAAGCTTGCCGACGCACTTCACGTTATCGATATCCAATTCCGTACCGATGTTGGCCTGGGTCAACTTCTCGTCAACCACCCAGGCAAGGCCCTTGACGCCTGCCCAGGAGAAGGCCTTCACGTCGGACGGAGATGCACCTGCCACCCAGTCGGGCTGAGTCATCACGTTCACCGTA
>CACXMH010000006.1 GCA_902768715.1 Fibrobacter succinogenes
GGGGTCACCAAGAGGGGCCACCTGCAAAACCTCGAGGGTTACGCCGCGAACCAGTCCCATGGAGAGTAGTTTTGACTTGTAACGGGAATCGCCTTCGTTATAGCCGACGATTTCCACCTTGTCGCCGCGTTTCAAGTCCGAAAACTGCGGCTCAGTGTTCCATTTCTTTGCCTGCGACTTGCCGCCGCAACCACAATTACAGCTCATATTTTATCCTCGTATAAAAGGCCGGATACCGCATGAGCCGCGATTTCCAGCCTACTTTTTGTTTTTGACGCTCTTTGCCTTTTTGGGCGAGGGCACAGCCTCCGCCGGTTTCATAAAGTCTTCGATTTTTCCAAGAGTCTCCGCCGAAAGGATATGCTCCATGCAGCAGGCGTCCTTGTCGGCAATGGCTTCCGACACGCCGAGCTTGATAAGGAATCCCTTCAGTAATATATGGCGGTTCAGAATCATGGCGGCGACGCGCTGCCCCTCTTCGGTGAGTTCTATGCCGCTATAGGGTTCCTGGGTCACGAGCCCAAGTTTCTTGAGTTCGATCATCGCCTTTGCCACCGACGGCATCTTGACCGTAAGGGCTGCGGCAATGTCCTTGACTCGGGCGATTCCGTTTGCTAGGCGCAACATGTGCACCATTTCCAAGTAGTCTTCGAGACTCTGGCTTAGTTTTGTATGATCCATTCGAGGCCTCCGATTCGGATTATACGGGTTAATTTTTGTCTAATCGTCATTAGACGGGGCTAATATAGTTCTTTTCGGCTAATTAGGCAAGGCTAAAATTATTAAAAAAGGCGTACTTTTTTAGGTTTGGCTAACATTTTGCTAAAAATTTACCAAAAATCGCAATTTTGCCCTTGTTTTTATTGTTAGATTTGTCTAACTTTGAATTGGTGGGTCAAATTCTAATTGTAGCCATAGGGTTAGAATGGAGCCTGCCAGGTTGAAGCAAAAATCCAATTCCCTCCTTGTGTCTCTTTGGGAACGATTTCGCCCCCGCTCAAGTAGCTCTGAGCAGGGGCGTTTTTGTTTACCTGGAAAACGGCTTTAAATACGACATTATTTGTCGCAATAATAACCTATTTTGATAATAAATCAAGATAAGGAACTATCATGACCAACAAGAAAGCGAAAATCATTAGCGGGCAAGTTTACGAAGGCAAATCCCTGATGAACCTGCTTCATGACTTTTGGGAAAGTTTCGACGGAGAACGCTTGGTAGCGTTACCATCGTTTAATGACAACGTTCCAGGACTTTTTGACAATTATAGGCCGTTCATCGAAGACGAAGATGACGACGATCCGGACGATCCCGATTCGCTAGAGATGAGCCGAATTCAGGAGGGCACCAAAATCCGAATTTTGACGGATGCTCTCAACAAGCCGGATTGGCGGACGCTTTGGGATTTTTCGCAGTATTTTGATATCGAAATTAGACATATCCAAAATCTAGACATGTTTCTGTGCGTCCATCTTGGAGAAAAACGCGCCTTCAGTATCGTGAGCCCAATGCATTGCGACGGTTCTTACGATGATTTCGAAGACAATTCCATCGCAACGGAAACTACGGATTACAAACCTTTGCAGAGATTGTTCGACAAACTTTGGGAAGATGCCGAACCGATTACGAGTGAAAAAATCGAGCACTTTAACAAGCTATGGAGCGACGATAGAAAAGATTCTGACAAAGAACTCCTGCAACACACCTATTTCCTTTTCCCGAAGGGGAAAAAGGATGACTATGAATTATGGGAGGATAGGGAGGCATGCTCATTATGCCGAAGCGCCTTCAGTGGCGAAATAGAGCGAGGTGACGTCGGCATCTATCGCCTTGCCTACATCGTGGGAATCAAGATTCCCAAAGAGGCGGAACAAATCGTCATTTGCCATATAGACGAAAAGACAAAGTGCATCAAGCATGACCAGACCTTCCGTGTTTTCGGAAACGATCCCATCCGCGAAATAGACGAGACTCTTGAATTCTATTACCCAGAGCACGGCTTTTCCATTGTTCAAGGGTGGGATGAAGATTCATCGGTTGCAGATACTCACCCATGCCCCAAACGCTACCACAGCAAGAACATCTATATGGCGATGCAAGTATATGATTTTGATTTCGACGAATACGCCAAGAAGATAAAAAAAACGCTAAACAAGAAATTCCATACAGACGCCGCATTTGCCAACTCGCTCAAAAAAACTTGTTTCGTAAAATGGAGCGAGGTTATGCAATGATGCACTAAATATTTTACGACTTTGCTTATTGCTATGAAAAAATGTTTTGATGGTATCTTGAAACAAGGAGTGCGAATATGAACACCATTACGACGCCGACACAAAAGTACAACGACCTAAAGGCCCTCGTAAAGCGTTCTTACGCTGACGAAAAAGAGCGGAATGTGATATGGGAATACATCATAGGCTACATTTTCACGGATGAAAAAAAGCAAATCCAAGAAGATCGTCTGGAGCAATTTGCAACATTTCTCTGCCACGAGGGTCGCCTGGCTCACATTGACATCGTTCTCGATACGAGTGATTTCGACAAGTATTCTACCGAAAGGAGAAACGCGCTTGTCGAAGCAATCAAGAACGCATGGCCAAGTCCATGGGTTTCCATCTGCTATGGCAAAACCATCGGAACCGACCACGAGCTGAACCGATTCTTCTATATGAAAAAGGAGGGATGATTGCGCAGAAGCTGCCAAAGGCCTTACAGGGTGCGTATTCCAAAATTGACATTCCCAAAACCGATGTCGAAATTGCATGGGAAAAGAACAAGGCTAAATAGAAAAAGTCGGTAAACTCCTATAAAGTGGTTAATCAGTATCCTTATTGGGGGGGGGGTAAAAAAATCAGAAATGCGGCATCTTTTGTCGCAGTAATAAGGTATATTAAGTATTGAGGTTTATTATGGCAGAAATTACCCGCGCAGACCGAGTATTACAATTATTCGCACTCTTGATATCCAATCCGAGCAGGGCCTACACCATCAGCGACCTGATGGCGGCTCTGGAAATCCCCGAAAACGAACGTCGCAACGTGCAACGCGACATGCGGTCACTGACTTCCGCCAACGGGGGTGCCTATATTCGTGTGAGCGGCGACCAGCGGGCTTTCCGCTACCAGTCCGCAATCAAGTCTGCGGACAATCTGCTTTTTCCAAATTTCGAAAATACCATGCTGCATTTCGTGTTTCTGCAGCGCATAGCGAATATGTACCCCGCCGCCAGCGAAACGGTTACAGACCTGCTTGAAAAAATCCAGAAAAGCCTGCCCACAAGCGAAAAGAAGGCGGTGGAGCAGCTCGCCCAAGATTTGAATTCGAGAATCCTTTTTGCAGGAACGCCACCCATGTTCGAGGAAGATTCCAGCGAAAAACTCAAGGTGATTCTGCGGGCGATTCACGAACGCCGCAAAATCCTCGTCACCTATATCAGCGAAACTGGGAATACCCCTCGCATGCGGATTCCGCTGATGGTCATCTTGTACCAGGGCGAAATCTACATCGGTTGCGAGTCGCATTCGCACCCCGGCGAAACCTACACACTCAAGTTCCGCCGAATCCAGAAGGTCGAACTCACCAAGGAAACCTTTCAGGACAACCCAAAGACACTTGAAATGTTGCGCAAGCGTGTGCAGCTCGGCTCAGCCATTTTTGGCCCACAGGATCCAAAAGCCGAAGACGTCGAAATCGTGTTCAGTAGCCATGCGCAGCATTACCTCGAAGAAAAACCGTTCCAGCGCACCATGAAAGTGGAAAAGATGCATGACGGCCGGCTGCTGGTCACGATGAAGGCTGTAAACGACGAACTCCTGTTCCGCTGGGTACTCTCGTACGCTGACAGTGCCGAAGTCATCAAGCCCATAGCCCTCCGCAAAAGACTCCACGAGTTCTCATATTTCCTCGACAGTACCTACCGCCGAAACCATTAGCGAAAAAAACTCGAAAACGTCATCCTGGAGCCACATAGTGGCGATAGGACCTAGCGGGCATCTTTTTTGCGCCTCTAAACACGACATTATTTGTCGCAGTAAAAACCTATTTTGATGACAAATCGAAATAAGGAGCAAAAATATGAAAAAAGGATATTTTAAGGACGTTTTTAAATCCCTGCAAAAGAATACTGAAAAGAAGTCTTTGGGCATCAATTTTGTAACTCTCAAAGGCTATGAATACTGGATTCGTATGCTGAGGATTTCCAAAAACTATCCCGATGCAGACGACAGCATCGGCATATTCCCTATAGAAAACGCTTCCCGAATTTTGAGGGAGATTACAACGCATTTTGAACTCCTGAACAAGGCAGAAGACAGACTGCCCAAAACCAAAGACCCAAAATCACGTTCCCCACGAAATAAAATCGACGAATGCTTTTACGGGATCGAAGAAGATGAAGGTAAATCGGAATCCTATCGAGAGCGCAAAAGAGCCGTCGGCAAAATTCGCGACACTATCAAGAATAGCGGCTCCAGCGAAGATATAAAACATGTCACACACTGCACTCTTGTTGGCGAAGATATCTTCAACGGCCCAGCCAAAAAGATTTTTTACGAGGGCATCATCAAGGAACTCATGGACCTTCTCAAGCACCAAAAGAACATCTACGATCCATACTTAAAGCGTCTTGACATTGTGCAGAAAGCGTTCAACCTAGACTCCGTCGAAATGGAAATCTTGATATTCTCGTGGATTTTCTTTAAGAAGGACATTTGCGACCCCCTTCGCGACATGATTGGTTCGCGAAGATTCGGTGATTGCGTTTTTGTCGATGTATTCGCATCCATTTATCCTGAACTGGATATAGAAAAGGCGTGTTCCAACAAGTCTTCTCTCAAGCGGATGGGACTTGTCGATAACGACCTGGAAATTTCAAAGAGAATTGGACTGTTTCTAGATGGGGTCTCAGGAAACGACCTCGATTCGCTCTATTTCAAGATTTACGACGGCAATAACGTACCCTATAAAAAACTGTGCAACAACAACCCGAAAGTAGAAGTTGCCTTTGACTTGTTGAAACATGTAAAGCCGAATCAAGGAATCAATATTTTCTTCTACGGAGTCGAAGGTACCGGTAAGACTGAACTTGCGAAGGCCATCGCAAAAGAACTCCGACGTCCGCTGGTTCTTACCAATATCAGCATTGATGGCGTTCATAGAGAAAGCAAGGAGGATTCAACTATCCAGGAGCGCCTGGGAAGCATTATGTTTGCGGCGACCAAGTACCAAAACAAGCGTGTCATTCTCTTGGTGGATGAGGCCGATGTAATTTTGAATTGCTGCGAAAAGGGTGCCCTCAACTTTTTCCTAGAACAAATAAAAGTCCCCGTTATTTGGATCTCAAACGACATCCGATTTATTGAAAATAGTACCCTTCGTCGATTTGATTATTCCATCGCATTCGAAAGGCTTGATTCTGAAAAAAGATTGCAGATTTGGCAGTCCGTCATTAGCGAGCAGGGCACCGGTAAAATGCTTGAACCCTTGACGGTGCAACAGTTTGCAGACACCTTCCCCATTACCGCCGGTGGCGTGACCCAGGCGATTGCCGGAGCAAAATTACTGCAGGAGACAGGCAGTAAAATTTCGCCAGAAAAAGCAGTCCGTATCATTGCCGATGCACAGACAAACTTACTTTCACTGAACTGCGAATATGCCAAATGCGACAAAGAAAGCCATGCGCCCAAATATATCCTTGACGCATTGAATGTCGAAGGAGACATGAACCGTATTATGAAGGTGGTGCAGTCTTTTAACACTAAATGGGAAACTATGCAGGAGATGGATTGTCCGGAGTCTTTGAACATATTGTTCTATGGTGTTCCCGGTACGGGCAAAACAGAACTTGCGAAACACATCGCAAGAACACTGGACCGCAAATTAATCGTTAAGAAAGCGAGCGATCTTTTGGATTGCTATGTGGGTGAAACGGAAAAGAAAATCCGCAAGATGTTCCGCGAGGCAGAAGAAAAGAAAGCAATTCTCTTTTTGGACGAAGCGGATAGTATGCTCAGCGAACGCGCCGGGGCGGAACACAGTTGGGAAGTATCGCAAGTAAACGAGCTCCTGACGCAGATGGAAAACTTCAAGGGAATATTCATCGCGGCGACCAACTTCAGCGACAATCTGGATGCGGCCTCACGCAGACGCTTTGCACTCAAGCTCAAGTTCAACTACCTAAAACCTGACGGAATCGAAAAAGTGTGGCAGGCATTCTTCCCAAAAGTAGAATGTTCCGCAGCCGCACGCGATCTGAAGGCGCTTACCCCAGGCGACTTCAAGGCCGTTCATGACACCTTCCAATACTATGACGAGAGCGAAGTAACTGCAGACAGCATCTTGGAGGCTCTCCGCCACGAAATAGAATGCAAAAATACTCGCGAAGGCCGTAGGATGGGACTGTAAAATATCAGGAGTTTTCATGCAATTCGATTTAATTAAACCTTTCGGCAATGGAGAAAATCACGTTGATTACGGTTTCGTCTTTGGCGGTGACCGTCAAAAGATTTTGCTGATAAAGGCGGGACAAGGCGGTTCCATTTATGGGTATCGCAACAAGTACCTGAAACTTGCCTGCGAAATGCGCGAGCTGTGCGGGTTCTCGGTGGTTTGCGCGTCCACTCCATCATCTGACATCAGCCAGATGGCGCAATTCGCCGAAGTGGTAAAATCGGAATTTGAAATCGGTGGCCATACCCAAATCTACTTTATGGGAATGTCAATGGGCGCCTCCATCGGGTGCATTGGTCGATCTCTATTTCCGGAAATCAGCCGATTCCTGTTGGTGAATCCCCCGCTCATGATTAACACGACTCGGATATGCCGCAGCGCCAAGGCATTTGACGGAGACATGATGACATTCGTTTTCGGGAGTCTTGATCCTTCAGCACACTTGGCTGGGCTACTCAAATTGCACGAACGCGAAAACGTCCGCGTTGCCATCATCCCCGGCCAAGACCATCATTTTTCAAAAAACAACTTTAACTTGCTAGAGCTCATAAAATCAACAATTCTATAAAGAGGCACCATGAAAATATTTATATCCGGATCAAAGTCCATTTCAAAGTTGCCCGATTTGGCAAAAATATTCATCGACCAATTCATCGAAAACATCGATGAAATTCTTGTAGGAGATTGTTACGGCGTTGACGCTGCAGTGCAAATGTATTTGGATTCCAAAGGGTACCGCAACGTAACCATCTATTGCAGCGGTGAAACGCCAAGGAACAATTTTGTTACGGGGGCAAAAGTACGTTCTTGCGCAGAAGCTGCCAAAGGCCTTACAAAAAGCGCATTCCATTATGTTAAAGATATTCAGATGACACAGGACTGCGACCAGGCTCTCATGGTTTGGGACGGAAAAAGCAAAGGCACTGGCGAAAACATCCGCCGCATAAAGGAAATGGGAAAACCGTACAGAATTATAAACGAGGATTGACTAATAATTTTTCGATCAAAACATGATAAATTTCCGTGTTTTCAATCTGCATGATGGTAGTGATTTTGTTGCCAGCATCTTTGCTTGATGCGCCGCAGTGGAAAAGTTTTTCTCCTCTTAATCCGTAGTCCAGAAAGATATAGCGGTCGTGGAACTTTTCCTTCGTCTTTTTGTTGTCGAATTTAACATCAGGACGAGCCTTCAAAAAATCTTTCTTAATCTGTTCAGTCAGCGATTCATAGCCATTTTCATCGCTATAAATCATTACGGAAACGCCCTTGGCGATTCCTCGCAAAAGGTCAAGCGTCTTGACCCCGACATAGTCATCGATAATAGTGATGGACTTCTTCGCCATACCGTAAATTTGCGTATAGGCGACATCGGCGTCCAGCCTCCGCCCATTCAAAATCAAGAAATGCTTGAAAGTCGAAGGATCGACGAAGTTTTCCATGACCTTCTGAAGATCGGACTGAATGACTGCAATATCCTTGGTGTTCCTTTCCGTTTGCACGGCAATTTGGGCAATACCGTCATAACCCAATAAATTCCGATTTTCCGCAATGATGTAGTCCTTCATCTGCTTGAAAAGGCGGATGATGGCCTTGCTTTGTAAAATGGCCAAATCACCCCTAAGAACAGTCATAAGCATATAAATACCTTGTTCAGTGAAGGCGTAGGGGAGCTTTCTTACGCCACCCCAACTTGAAGTCGGAATTTCCGACTTCAAGTTTTCCTGTTCTAAGGTCGTTTTTTCCGACCTTAGAATTGACTGATACTCTTCTCGAGTCAATTGAAACCGAAAATCCTCGTCAAATCGCTCAATATTACACTTTACTTGTTCATTGAATCTTTTGGTGCTATACCCATAAATTTCCGCCAAATCAGCGTCAAGCATAACCTTGAGCCCACGAATAGTATATATCCGCGACTTGAGCATATTTTCATCTATCAGGGAGAACTCTGGTTTAGCAATCGCCGTTATATCTTTCTTCATTTAAACTCCTTCTCGTCTACATGCAAAAAAGACGAGACTACACACTTGTTCACTATAAATATAAATTCATGGATTTTGAGTAATTTTTTTCAAAAAAAACTGAATGCGAATGTATTTGTCGCAGTAGAAACCTAATTTAAGCATCATGAGCAAAGATCTCGAAGAACTCATGGACCATGAATGCGAAGAGGCGCAAAAGCGCGCGAGGGAAAAGGTCGAATCGCGATGGCGCATGCGTGAACGGCAGAAAAAGCAGAACGAAGCTTTCGTCTGGTCGCCGGAAAATGTCGCGAAGATTCTCCACCTCAACGACAAACTATGGGTACTCATGCAAGAAGCCGACCGCATCGGGAAAGCCATCTACAGCGACATCCAAAAGATGATAGGCGAAGGCAAGGACTACTACGACAAAGACGCCGATGTAGAAGTTCGCATCATCTATGAAGACGTCCTGGCCGAAGGCGCCGAAGAGGATACCCTATGGGACTCCGTTAATACATGGTACGGTCACAACGGCTTGGATTCGATGAACGATTACGACGGCGCTCCACTCAACTGGAACATCAACGAATTCGCCCGCCCCGAACTCGACGGACACTATATTTGCTACATGATGCACTGGTACTTTCACGAAGGACTCTACTCTCTGCAGGACGCCGTCACCATGGATCCTGAACAATTCCGAATTTATACGAAGATTTATAATTAAAGGGGAAAGCCTTCCCCTCGCTACAGCCGCTTTGTCTGCATATCCTGCAGACTGTCATCCCCGACTTGGTCGGGGATTTCCTTTTCAGTCTGCGTCCAAACCGTCTTTCGCTACCCTTTCGCCTAGTGGCTTCGCCCCTAAAACCCCCGCAAGTGAGAGCTGCAGCCAATGCGCTTGCGCATTTGGCTATAGCCGAACGCAAGGGGGTTCTGTAAACCCAGGGACATCTTTTACACACCAGGTTCAATCGTCCGCGAGGTGGTGAAAATTGGTAAAATTCATTTGCCTGTGGTAAAATGTGGCATAATTCGCATACGCCCGATTCGGATTTACCCGATTGTTCAAAAAAGATTCACTCATCTGCGTGGTGGTAGAAACTGATATTATTTCTTCATTAAGTGGGAAAATGTGGCATATTTTTAGAACCTTATCTATTCGCACCTTCGCCTAAAGCGGATAGTACTTAACCACTTGTTGCTTAATGCGCATGGCCACCACGGTGGGGTTTTGCCTCTAAAGTCCTAGGATATTTTCAAATAGAGCTTACTCAATGCTCAGGGCAAGGACTAGTGACCAGATTCAGAATCTCGTGCGTCTACAGATTTAGGTAGGCACCTTATGTTAGAAAAAATGTTGACATAGAATAAAAATGTTTTTATATTCCACAATGATGGATGGATAATCCTCGTTAAATATAGGCTTTTTCAGCCACTTTCAATCTCTTAACATACTGAATCTATAACACGTTTATTTCATTTATTTGAAATGAAGCGTAATGTTTCATTTATTTTAAGGAGGAAATCATGCCTCAATATAAAGAAAAAAAACATTCACTCTCCTTGTTAACATTCTAAAGGATGCTGAATTAAGGATGAAAGGTATTAAGGATAAATTATATAGTAATGAGAGAATCGCTTCCGTAGCATCTATAAGTCCCAAAAATCGAATATACGAAATAGAAAGCTCTCTTGCAGAAATGAATTGTATATTTGAATCCTTGAAACCTTTTATCAAAGTAGGTGAATACATGACTTGCCACTCTGCCGACAAGTGTTTCAACAAATGCTATGGCCCCCAAAATAAAGTGATAGTAATTGAATTACATTAATAATATGCAGTAATGGTTAATCCATAAAGTCCTTGGCGCTGCCAAGGACATATTATAAAGAGTTGAAAGAAAAGTCTATCATCCCATATAGATTAAATTTTTGGTTCAGGAATCAATCTAATTCCTAAAAACCTGATAAGATATCAAGAGAATTCTTTAAGTATTTCTTTCATCCATTTTTCTTTTACAGCGTCTTTGGAAAGATATCGCATAAATTTATGCGCTTCTTGAGCTATGCGTGACCTATTATGTATATTTTGTTCTTTTTTAAATAATTCATAAAGATTCTTTAAATGAAAAGGAATATAGTCAAAATTTTTAGCTGAAATGACTTTAGATGCTTTTCTTGCAGCATTTAAACGTTTTTTTTCATAACAACGTTTTTGGTATAAATCCCTCAATTCTTCGTAATTCGGATTTTTCATTTTGTGAATCATTGCGTGGCAATTAGCGCATAGCGGAATCATGTCCGTTGCTGGATTAACTTCATGATTTTCTTTGATTTCGGACAATGGAGTTAGGTGATGAGCTTCAATGAAATTACGTCCTAAGTCACCATAAGTATCTTCAAAATCAAAACCGCAAACTTGACATTTATAACCATTCTTTGGGTCTATTTCACTGCAATATGCATCTATCATATCACATTTGGTTGTGGAGTCACGTTCATAGCGGTTTACAAGAACGGTTAGTTGCTTGCCTTCATAATGTTTGTCAGCTTCTTGAACTAATGTTTCGCCAGACAACATATCAAATGGGGTCTTTGATGCAGCAAAACGTTTTTTCTTATTTTGGGGAATGCTGATTTGTTTTTTTATGCACTCCCATTGCGAGCGTTGCGATTGGTGAATATTTGCATCGATTACATCAATTACATCTAAAAGATGATCTTTTATTTCCCTAACAGGTCTACTACACCAAGATTTGTCTTTGTGCTCTTCTTTGGGGAATATTATTTCTGAGGCATTTTCAATAGTGTTCTTAAAAAGAATTGAATTTTTATAGAGAGCTTCGTATTTAAAACACAATGGCCCAAATCTTTTTTCTTCTATATATTTCTGTAGCTTTGCGGGAACATCTTTTCTCTTGGTTTCTTTGACAAGCCTACAGCCGACTTGGACTCCAATAATTCTATCATACATACCACAAAGGATTGCTTCTTTTTCGTTTGCTTTTGATGTTATATAGACAAAAACAAAAGGCTCTTCTTCAGGAAGTTTTGCACCATGAGGAGGAATATACCCTTTTATTTTTCCTTCACAATTACGAAAATTTACGCATTCATGGAATCCATCTTGATCAGTATTGAGTAACCCAATATGTGCGTACTCGTTTGGAGAAGGATATTCGGTATATCGATTCGTTTTTTTCTTTCTAACATCAGGCTGAATTTTTATAGCGAAGCACTTCATAAAAATTTTCCTTTTTCTAGTAGTTTTATGATTAATTGTAGTCTTTTCTAATAATACATTCTTTTTTAGAAAAAACATTTTCGCTAGCATCCTTCAATACAATTCGCAGGACTAATTGCCATAAACGGTGGAATTTTTATGATTTTCCTGTCGCAGGATAGATTGTACATTGAAAAACATAGTAGTGTCATATAATGCTTATCTCTTTTACACCGCATAAAGCGGAACATTAGTCAATGACGACTGTTCCTTATAGGGGCGCACAGATATGACTCTCGCCTGCAGTCCCTATAGCAATCCTCCCAGGATTTTCACGAACAGCAAGCGAAAAAATCAATCCATTTTCCGAATGAGTTTCCCCGCATAGTAAAGTGGTAGATTCACTAGCGTGTAGGGCTTACGTCCCTTGGGCGTTTCGTTTTGTGCTGCCAAATGTTCCTGCTCTACAATATGTTCGGCAATCATTCCGTTGTAGGCGTCGCTTAGCGGGATTCCGTGACCATTTACAGGGTACCGCAGATACAGGAACATGGCGCGTTCGAGAATCTTGAGCGATTCGCCGACTTCCCTGGATTTGTAGTTGCCGTTTCCGAAGCGTTCAAACTTGATTCGCTTGCCGGTTTCGTAAGGTGCGGTTTCTATGACATGCCGGATAACGTTCGCTTCGGAGAGCGTCTTTGCGTATTTGGGAACGTATAGAATCCTATTAAAAACAAAGCAAAAAGGCAGTCCATAGACTACCTTTTTAGTTTTTTTTTGATAATTTGGGCCGTTTTCGAGCGTTGTGGCCCTACGCCTGCTTCAGTGGCGTCATGCTCTTGGCGCAAATCGCCATGGTCGAGAGGTTGTGCAACAGGGCCGAAGTCGATGGAGCCAGCAGGCCAAAGAAGCCTGCCGCGAGCAGCGACGTGTTGAAGGCGACGATAAAGCGGTAGTTCGCCTGGATGCGTTCCATGAGCTGCGTACTCAACGTACGGAGTTCGGCGAGGTCGCGCAGGTCTTCGCTGCGGAGCGTCACGTCGGCAGTTTCGCGGGCAATGTCACTGGCATCGCTCATGGCGACCGACACGTTCGCGGCGGCAAGGGCGGGAGCATCGTTGATTCCGTCGCCCACCATAATCACGCGGCGGCCTTCGGCCTTCATCTTTTCCACATAGCGGTGTTTGTCTTCGGGCAGCACCTGTGCAAAGAAGGTGTCGATGCCCAAAAGTTGCGCCGTGCGTTCAGCGGCTTTCTGGCTGTCGCCGGTAATCATCGCCACATGCTTGATTCCGCGTTCGCGCAGCATGCGAACCGCCTCGGCGGCTTCATCCCGGGGAGGATCGCTGATACAGAGAACGCCTGCCAGCTTTCCGCCAATGGCAAGGTAAATCACGGATGCGGCTCCGGCGAGTTCGTCAATCTTTTTTTGTTCCGCTTCGCCTACTGCAATCTTCTCATCTTCGACGACGAAATGCTTGCTACCGATAACGGCGCGTTCACCGTCGAGAGTCGTCGCGATTCCATGCGCCACAATGTACTTGACATCGGCGTGTTCTTCTTCGTGGTCGATTCCCCGTTCGGCAGCCCCGCGCACAATGGCGCGCGCCATGCTATGCGGGAAATGCTCCTCGATGCAGGCCGCAATGCGCAGAATTTCTTCTTCGCTGCGGTCTCCGAACGGAATCACGCGCTCGAGTTTCGGTTCCGCCTTGGTGAGCGTTCCCGTCTTGTCGAAAACGATGGTGTCTGCAAGCGCAAATTCTTCCAGGTACTTGCCGCCCTTCACGGTCATGTTGCGGTCGGCCGCCTCGCGCAGCGCCGAAATCACCGAAATTGGCGTCGAAAGCTTGATGGCGCAAGAATAGTCCACCATCAGAATCGAGACGGCCTTGGTGATGTTGCGCGTAAACAGAAGCGTGAGCCCGAATCCGATAAAGCTGAACGGCACGATACCATCGGCAAGGCGTTCGGCGCGGCTCTGGATAGAAGCCTTCAGGTCTTCGGAGCGATCAATGAGTTCAATGATTTTCTGAATCTTGGTATTGCCGCTCACGGCCCGCACAGATACTACGATGGAGCCTTCGTCCACGACGGTGCCTGCAAAAACGGACTTTCCGACCGTCTTGTGCACCGCCTGCGATTCGCCCGTCATGGTCGCTTCGTTCACAAAGGCATCGCCTTCGGCAACGGTTCCGTCCACCGGAATCATGCTGCCGGAACGCACTCGCACGAGGTCGCCCACCTGAACATCCTGCATACGCACCTGGACATCGACGCCGTCCTTGACAACCCACACGCGGTCTACCTTCACGGCAAGGCTTGCGGTAAGGGCGGTACGGGTCCGCGCCTTGGTGTAATCTTCCAGAAGGCTGCTCACGTTCAGCAGGAACATGATGGTCCCTGCCGACTCGTAATTGCGCTGCAAGATGCTCGCCCCGATGGCGGCACCGTCCAGCACTTCGACGGAGAGTTTCCCTTCGCCAAGGCAGTTCAAGCCCTTCGCTACAAACTTCAGGCCCCTGTAAATCAGGTGTGCCGTACGAATGGGGGCAGGGATCAGCAACTTGGCCAGGTAACGCCGCGCAATCATGAACGCGAGTCGGTTCTTGAATTGCGTGTCGAGTTCCTGTAATTGGTACTCGGTATCGGGTTCACATTCAGGGAGATTCGCGATGTTCAGATTACGAACGAAATCAATCACCTGTTCACGATAGCCGTTTTCGTATTCCAGCAGAATGCCGCCGTTTTCCGAATGGACTACCGCTTTCTGGACATAAGGTTCACTCACGCATGCCTTGTGGATGCGCGGTTCATGCACGCGTTCAAATGCATAGGCCCCCGCCCGAAAGCGGATACGCCCCGGCTGATCGTAAACGATTCTACATTTCATCGAAAACTCTTTTGTCTGTAGGACCGAAAGGTCCGTTCTTTCGTCTATTTCTCCGCTTCTTTCTTCGCGTCGTTGCAGATGTCGGCAGCTTCGTCCTTCATATCCTGGAAGGCGGCCTTAGCATCGGCAGTAATCTTCATGCCTTCGGCAAGTCCCTTGACGGCATATTCGCGGGTTTTGGGAGCCTTGAGAATCTTCTTGATGATAGTCGGGCCAACGACACCGGCCACCACACACCAGAACTTTTCATTTTTCCATACGGACATAGTTTACTCCTTTTGTTGATTTGTCATTCACCGCTATTCATGTCATGCCCGCGCAGGCGGGCATCTCCATTTCAAGTGGCATTGTTCCTTGCACAATAATCTACCTAAAATTTCATCCAAAAGCAACTTACATACAAACTAACAAGCGGACTTCGAACCCAAGTCCTGTATGGCTTCCGCGCGACTAACATTGTTAGAATTTTCCTAATTTAGTTCAGTCTATTTAACTTAGTTAGCGTAAAAAAAGTTAGCCCTATTCTTGTTCCAACTCGTTTATCAACTGAATATTGACCACCTTCATCCTTTGCGCAATGTTCTTCGTGTTCATCTTCAGCCCCATGGGTGCCCTCCACAACGTGGGCCTGCTTTCCATCGTGGGTCTTGGTGCCGCCCTCATCGCCGACTACACGCTCACCACGGCGCTCGTGTACCTGAGCAAACCGTATGGGAAAGGTTAATACTATCTTTATGGCATGAACGAGCCTGTCTTACAAATTGCCCAAGGTCTTGCCATCCCGTTTTTAGGGACGGTTCTCGGTGCCGCCTGCGTATTCTTTATGAAAAAGCAGATGGGGCAAAATCTCAAACGTGGCCTTTTGTCGTTTGCGGCGGGCGTCATGGTGGCAGCTTCTGTATGGAGCCTGCTTTTGCCTGCAATCAGCGCGAGCGAATCAATGGGGAAGTTGGCATTCATCCCCGCGACGGTCGGATTCTGGGCCGGCATCCTGTTCTTGTTCGTTTTAGATAAAATTACGCCACACTTGCATTTGGGCAGCGCCACGCCCGAAGGCCCCAAGGCTAAACTCAAGCGCACGACCATGCTTACGCTGGCGGTAACATTGCACAACTTGCCCGAGGGCATGGCTGTCGGTATCGTTTTCGCAGGCTGGCTTTCGGGGAATGTTGCCATCACGCTTTCGTGTGCGTTTGCGCTCGCCATAGGCATCGCCATCCAGAATTTCCCTGAAGGGGCGGTGGTTTCGCTCCCGCTCCGTGCCGAAGGAGCATCCCGCAAAAAGGCTTTTGCACTGGGCGCGCTCTCTGGAGCGGTAGAGCCCGTAGGAGCCTTGATCACGCTGCTTGCGGCCGAGGCGCTCTCGCCGTTCATGCCTTACCTGCTTTCGCTTGCAGCGGGCGCCATGATTTACGTAGTTGTCGAAGAAATGCTCCCCGAAGTCAGCGAAGGCGAGCACTTTGACGCCGGCACCATCCTTTTTGCCGTGGGCTTCACGCTCATGATGGTGCTGGATTCGGCCCTGTAGGGCAAAAATCCCCAAAAATACAGAATTGACAATCATTCGCAAATTGACTATATTTGAATTTGCGAATGAGTTGCAAATTGTGAAATTAGAGGAAAAATGGAATACAAAACTCAGTCAAAACAGCAGATTTTGGACTTTATGGTAGGCAATCCGGACCGGATTTTCAAGGCATCTGAAATAGCCCAGAGCCTACCCGAAATCTCGCTGAGCACCGTTTACAGGAACCTTTCCAGGCTCGAAAAAGCCGGACTAATCCAGATTGTGGGTGCTGCTGAGAACAACGAATTGCAATACCGCTATACAGGTCCTGGCCGTTGCGAAGCCAAGATGCACCTGGTCTGCAAGGATTGCGGCAAATTCTTTCACTTGGACGGTCCCGCTCTCAAGATGTTGCAGCTTTCCGTGCAGCGGGTAAGCGGCTTTGAACTGGACCAGCAGCAGTCGGTGCTGCTTGGCCGTTGTGCCGGTTGCTCCGGAAAGCCTCGCCACTCAAGGAGGCGCCATGTTTAAGGGATTTGTAGTCAAGGCGTTCCTCGCCGTGACTTTGTTGCTGGCCGCTTGCGGAACAAAGTCCGAAACCGAGGGTGCTGCGAAGAAAATTTCTGTTATTGCCGTGACATACCCGCAGTACGACTGGCTCAAGAATGTTCTTGGCGGACGAATTGATTCCGTAAATTTGCAGTTGCTCATCAAGAACGGCGCAGACCTGCACAGTTACCAGCCTTCGGCTCAGGATATTGCGGCCATTGCAGGTGCGAACATGGTGGTGTATGTAGGCGGCGAATCCGACGAATGGATTGAGAGGGCTCTTGCGGCGACCCCGAAAGAAGGGCGCATAGAAGTAAACATGATGAAGGTCTTGGGAGACCGGGTGAAGGAAGAGGAAGTCGTAGAGGGCATGCAAGGCGAGACGAAAGAAATCGCAGAAGAGAACCACGAACACGCTAAAGGACATCACCATCACGACGAAGAGGAAGAAGTCGAGAACGACGAACACATCTGGCTATCGCTGAAAAACGCCGAAATGCTGGTAAAGACTCTTGCAGAGTCCATCGCAAAACTGGATACGGCCCATGCCACGGAATACCACATGAATGCGGCACTCTACATTGCAAAAATCAGTGCGCTGGACGCCCAGTATCGTGCCACAATGGAAAACGCAACGCTCAAGACAATCCTGTTCGGTGACCGTTTCCCCTTCCGTTACCTGGTGGACGATTACGGCATCAAGTATTATGCCGCTTTTGTGGGTTGTTCTGCCGAAAGTGAGGCCAGTTTCGAGACGATAACCTTCCTTGCAGGTAAAATGGATTCCCTCGCCCTGCCTGCCATTTTCACCATTGACGGCAGCGATGGAAAAATCGCCCGTGCCATTCTTGATGCCAGCAAGAATTCGAAAAACGCCGAAGTGTTGATGCTGAATTCCATGCAGTCGGTGAAAGACGAACAGATAAAGGCCGGGGCTGATTATCTCTCCATTATGCGAGATAATTTGGAAGTTTTGAAAAAGGCGATTAAGTAGCATTTATAGGAGAAGCCCGCCTTCGCGGGCATGACAAACGGATGGTAAACGCACAGACACTTATCAAATGCAGGCAGCTGACGCTAGGTTATGGTAGCAAGGATCTGGTCCGGGATTTGGATTATGATATAAACGAAGGCGATTACCTTTGTATTGTAGGTCATAATGGTTCCGGCAAGACCACGTTCCTGAAGGGAATTGCCGGCCTTCTTTCGCCTAAGTCGGGAAGCATTGAACTTTGTGGCGGTCTTAACCGCAATCAAATCGGGTACTTGCCGCAGATGACGGTGGTGCAAAAAGACTTTCCCGCTTCTGTCGAAGAGATTGTACTGTCGGCGTTCCAGGGGAAACACCGGCTGTTGCCTTTTTACAAGTCGGCGCACCGGGAGCGCGCCATGGAATGCATGGCGCTCACCCGAACCGAAAGTTTGCGTAAGTCCTGCTTCCGCGAACTTTCGGGGGGCCAGAAGCAGCGGGTACTGCTGGCGAGGGCCCTGTGCGCCGCCGAACGCCTGCTCTTGCTGGATGAGCCCGTTACCGGTCTGGACCCTGAATCTACCGGAACCATGTACCGCGTTATCGAAGACCTGCACCAAAAGGGAATGACGGTCGTCATGGTGACCCACGACGTGGATACCGCCCTGGACGATGCCACCCGCGTCATGGATTTCAATAAGATATCAACTAAGGAAAGATAAAACCATTAAGCCAAGGAGATCCCCGCCTTCGCGGGGATGACAGTGTGGTATGCCAATTGACAAGCTTCTTTTCTACCTAGATTTCCCATTTGTGCGCTATGCCATTATAGTAGGGGTCCTGGTTTCGCTCTGCTCGTCGCTCCTGGGCGTAACCTTGGTGCTCAAACGTTACTCCTATATCGGTGACGGCCTTTCCCATGTGGCCTTCGGGGCCCTTGCCATTGCCGCCGTGCTCAAGGTGACCAACAACATGTTCGTCATTTTGCCTGTTACCATTGCCGTTGCCATACTGTTGCTTTGTACCGGCAAGAACGCCCGGGTCAAGGGGGACGCCGCCATCGCCATGGTCTCGGTTGGGGCACTTGCTCTTGGTTATCTGTTGATGAACCTGTTTTCTACATCGGCGAATATTTCGGGCGATGTGTGCACCACCTTGTTTGGTTCTACATCCATTCTTACATTGAAAGCAGGGGAAGTGTATCTCTGTGTAGTCCTTTCCGTTGTCGTGCTGGCCATTTTTGTGTTGTTTTACCACAAAATCTTTGCCATTACCTTTGACGAAAATTTTGCCCAGGCGACCGGCGTGAATACCGCTTTTTTCAACCTGCTGATTGCCGTTGTCGTTGCGGTCATTATCGTGCTTGCTATGAACCTGGTGGGGGCGCTACTAGTATCGGCCTTGGTGGTGTTTCCGGCCCTTTCGGCCATGCGGGTATTCAAGAGCTTTTTTGCCGTAACCGTTGCCGCAGCCATTATCTCAGTAGTCTGTTCGTTAGTCGGAATCCTTGTGGCCATTCTTGCAGGCACACCCGTAGGCTCCACCATTGTGGCCGCCGACATTGTTGCCTTCGGCAGTTTCTATCTGATGAGCCTGATTCAAAGTAAAGAAGCTTAGCGTAAGTGATGAAAATGAATCCTGTTATTGATAAGTTTACAGACGCGGCTCTTTCGGAGATGCGGCAAAACCACACGTACCGTACCATGCGCCTGATGGAATCTCCTGAAGCCTCCCGCGTGTTGCTTCGCGATGCAAAAGACGGAACTTCTCGCGAGCAAGTTCTGCTGGCGTCTAATTCTTACCTGGATTTGGCGAATGTCCCGGAACTGAAGCAGGCCATGGCCAATGCCGTGCTGGAATGGGGCACAGGGAGTGGCGGTGCTCGACTCACCACGGGCAACAAGACGCCCCATGTGGAGCTGGAATCCGAAATTGCCCGTTTCAAGTGCGAAGAAGCCGCCATTACATTCAACACGGGCTACATGGCGAATGTGGGGACGATATCGGCTCTTTGCGGAAAGGGCGACTACGTCTTTAGTGACGAGCTGAACCACGCAAGCATTATAGACGGAATTCGTTTGTCGCGTTCCAAGTGCCTTGTTTACAAGCATAACGACATGGCCGATTTGGAACGTGCCATTTTGGAAGCGAAAGATGCTGTCGCAAAATCCGGTGCGGAATTTCGTGGAATGGTCGTAACCGATGCAGTGTTCAGCATGGACGGCGACCTGGCGGATTTGCCTGAACTTTTACGTATTGCCCATGGGCATGATTGCCTTCTGATGATTGACGAGGCCCATGCTACAGGCGTAATTGGCAAAACAGGGCGCGGGTTAGCGGAGCACTACGGTTGCGGACATGCCGATGTTACCGTAGGTACGCTCAGCAAGGCCGTTGCCGCCGAGGGCGGCTTTGTGGCGGGTTCGGCGAAGTTGATAGATTTTTTGAGAAACAAGGCCCGGAGTTTCATTTTTACGACAGCGATGGCCCCTGCTGTTGCCGCTGCCGCCCTGAACAACCTGAAGTTTATCGACGCCCATCCGGAAAGGGTTCGGCAGCTTCGTGGCAATGTGGATTTCTTCTGTGAAAGCCTCCGCTGCGAAGGTTTAGATGTTGCTACGTCGCCATCGGCTATCGTTCCCATTGTTATCGGTGACGAGGCCAAGGCGATGCAGGTCTCGGAGGCTTTGCAAGAACGCGGAATTTTGATTCCTGCCATCCGCTATCCGACGGTTGCCAAGGGGCAAGCCCGTCTGCGCGCAAGCCTTATGGCGACCCACACCAAAGAGGAACTTGAATTTGCCGCGAAAAGCATCGCCGAAACAATAAAAATTTAGTAGATACTAATCATGTCCAAAGGTTATTTCATTGCAGCAACCGGAACCGATGTCGGAAAAACCTATGTTACGGCCCTTCTTGTAAAAAAATGGCGTGACTTGGGAATAGACGCTGGCTACTATAAAGCGGCCCTCAGCGGGGCGGAACTCAGGAACGGCAAGTGGGTTGCGGGCGATGCCGATTATGTCAAGCGCTTTGCAAATCTCGTTGATTCCCAAGAACAGTTGGTCAGTTACGTGTATAAGGAGGCCGTTTCACCCCACCTTGCTGCCCGTAAAGAAGGAAATCCTGTAGAACTTTCGAAAGTCCGCGAAGATTTCGAGGCGGCTTGCAAACGTCACGAATTTATTTTCGCAGAAGGTTCCGGCGGAATCATTTGCCCCATTCGCTATGACGGCGATATAGCCACTGGTATTGATGATGCTGCAAAGGCCGTGCCGCAAAAAATTTTCCTTGTGGATATTATCAAGGCGTTAAACTTGCCAATCCTTGTGGTGACCACGGCGGCGTTAGGTTCCATCAATGCCTGCGTTCTTACCGTAGAATACGCAAGGTCTCGAGGAATCAACGTTCACGGCTTGATCGTGAACCGCTACGGCATGAGCAAAAATTTCGAGATGGAAGATGACAACATCAAGATGATGCAGGACTTGACCGGGTTACCTGTTTTTGCTAAAATTTCTGAAGGGGACAATGATTTAGGAGTCGATAAAACTTTCTAGATTTGGCCCGTATGAATTTTGATAGCGAACACCTGTGGCACCCTTACGCGGCGCTCAGGAATACACCTGCACGTTTTTTAGCAAAAGCAGCCCACGGCACGACCATCGAAACAGCCGATGGGCTGAAACTTATAGATGCCGTGTCTAGCTGGTGGTGCATGGCGCACGGACACAATGCTCCCGAAATCGTAGAAGCGATCAAGAAGCAGAGCGAAAAGATGTGTCACGTGATGTTCGGCGGGTTCACTCACGAACCTGCTATTGAACTTGGCAAGCACCTTGTAAAATTCTTGCCCGAAGGCCTGAACAGGATTTTCTATGCGGATTCTGGCAGCATTGCTGTAGAATGTGCCGCCAAGATGGCGGTGCAATACCAGCATTCCCTTGGTCATGCCGAACGTTGCAAGCTGGTGGCTTTGAAAGGCGGGTATCATGGGGATACGGCCGGAGCCATGGCGCTCAGCGATCCCGACGGGATGCATGTGCTTTTCCGTGGAATCATGCCGCAACATTATTTTGCCGAGCGTCCGAACTGCCGCTTTGATGCCCCTAGGGACGATAACGACTTTGCCTCGATGGAGCGTGTTGTGGAAGAGCACGAGAACGAAATAGCCGCCGTCATTTGCGAGCCTGTTTTTCAGGGTGGAAACGGCATGTGGCTCTACAATGCGGGCTACCTAAAACGCCTCCGCAAGCTTTGCGACGAAAGGGGCATCCTGTTGATTCTGGATGAAATCGCTTCGGGATTTTACCGCACGGGCCCGCGATTTGCAATGCAGCATACCGCCGATGCGAACGGCGAATACATCAAACCCGACATTTTGTGTATCGGCAAGGCCCTTACCGGCGGAAGCATTACCATGGCCGCCTGCGTCGCTTCGGAGAATGTGGCCGAAACCATTACGAACAGCAAGATTCCCGCGTTTATGCACGGGCCCACCTACATGGCGAACCCGCTGGCATGCGCTGCAGGTATTGCCTCCCTTACGCTTTTTGAAAACCGAAACTATGCGAGCGAAGTCGCCCGAATCGAAAAGCGGCTCCGTGCAAATCTGGAACCACTCCGCAATCTCGAAAACGCCGCAGACGTGCGTGTTCTTGGCGCCATCGGTGTTCTGGAGCTGAAGGCAAAACCCTCCGCAGACGATATTCTGCGCGTGATTCGCGAAACGGGCGTGTGGCTCAGGCCTTTCTGCAACTACGTCTATACGATGCCTCCGTTTATTACAACCGATGCCGAAATTGACCGCATTTGCGAAGCAATCAAGATGATTGGAAAATGTGAGCCTGCTCCAATTGTGGATGGCGAAGACGAATTTCACGAGTAAAAAATGGACTATTACAGTTTGAAAATGCGGGCTTCGCAGCAGATTGGCGAAGGTGACCAGAAACATGAACAGCATATTTCCGGAGCGGAACGCATTGTAAGTCGTGAAGCCGTTGAGGCGGTTTGTTCGGCAATGGCCCGCCGAGCCCTTACCCATTCCAAGGGCGACCCGGACTTTATCAACATAAAAATCGAGAAGGTCTGCGAAAAGGATATCCAGATTTTAAAGGCACTGCCGGTCACACGGGTGGATGTGGACTCTTGGCAACAAGGACTGGACAAGGCCTTTGAACTCATCGACAAAGCTGCAGAACTAAAGGATTTCAGAAAAAAGCTTCCTGAACTTTTGCGCGAAACCTTCCCCATGCGGGGTGCCATGCTTTACGACATTGCTACCGGAGAGCGGCTTGAACCCGATCATGAGCGGGGTGTGCGGGCCACCTACATGGATGCGCTCCGTTCTAGCGATGTCGATAGCCAAAAGAACCATTTCAACGAAGCTATCGTGCTTGCGACCAAGGTGGCCAATGCCCCCGGCATGGTGGCGGAGCTCTGCTTTTCTGACGACCCTGAATACGTAACGGGTTACGTGGCAAGCAGGGAACTGGGTTACGTGCGCATTATGAAAATGAAGGAAATGGGCGACGAAAACGGCGGCCGTATATTCCTGTTTGATTCCCGCAAAGCCACAGCCGAAGAATGCATAGAGTACCTACAAAAGAAGAAAGTCCTTGTAGATACGCAGCTATAGCTTTAATGTAGTGGGATTTTACACCCGTCCAGCGAACATATTGCTGAACAGCATCAGTCCCGAAACAAAGATGATGATACCGCCAGCAAATGTAGCGACGGTGTAGATTTTCGTGGCGATTTTAGTATGGGCGCTTCCTTTGTCGATTCCCTTGCGGAACGCGACGGCGGCAATGCCGAAGGCCACGTTGGTAATGGTCATGCCGATGCAAATGACGAGCGCTCCCAAGAGGGAAAGTGCTACCATGGAGTTCAGCAGGCAGAAAAGCACAATCAGCGCCACGGCGGGGCAGGGAACAATTCCCGTGACGGCGGCCACCCCGATGATTTCGCGCCAGCGGGCAATGGGCGAGAGAGGCGTTTCCGAACTATGTTCTGCGCTTTCTCCACCCTGTGCAACCATTTTGGCCTGCTTTCGTTGTGTGATAATATCGCGGATGCCGAGTACCACAAGTAAAATGCCTGTAAGCATCACTAGCGCATAGCTTGCTTTTTCGATGCCTATACGGCCGTTTTCAAAGGCGTTGAATACGGTGGCCTTGAAAATGGCATACAAAATAAGCAAAAGCAAGACGGCGCTCATGGTGTGGGTCACGGTAATGCCCGCTCCCAGTGCAACACCTTGTTTCCAGCGTCCGCGTCGGGCTATAAAATAGCCTACCACGATGGATTTTCCGTGCCCGGGGCCTAATGCATGCAGCATGCCGTACACGAGGCAAATGGCGAGAAATTTCCAGATGACGCCCCAGTCGCCGCCTTTCATGGCCGAAATGACAGCGGTGAGCTTTTCACGGAGGATTTTTTGTTCCTGGGCAATGACGGCGTAAAACGAGGTTTGCTTTTTTTGTGCGACGGTGGAGGCTACAGGTTCGCTTGTTGTGTTGCCGTTATCGGGTGCAGCGACTTGTTCTGTGGGAGCCGCTTTTTTGACATCGCCCATGTCAAAGCGTTTCTTTTTTACATCGGAAAACGCCAGGGAGGCGAGAATCAGGATCAAGAAGAGAGCGATAGTCTTTTTCATAGCGGGGCACCAACCTATTTCTTTTTCAGCCAAGAACCGCACAGGTACATCGTAAAGATGATGCTTGTAATCAGGAACATGGCAATGCTGATGCAGGCCAGGTCGCCGATGCCCTTGAGGCCGCGGTGGGTGGTGAACAGGAACCCGACAAAGCCAGCAATGGTCGTAGTAGAGCTTGCCATCACGTTACGGCCGGTAGTATCCATCAGCTGACGGAGAGTCAGGTTCTTGTCCGAAATCCAGGAAGTAATCATGTGGATGGTGGCATCGATACCGATACCCAGTGCCATGGGGATTACAATCACATTGTAGATGCTGATCTTGCCGAATTCAAACATGTCGGTCAAGAACCCCAGAAGTCCGAGGGTGAGTAGCGTTCCCATGCCAAAGGAAATACAGCCTGCCAAGAAGAGTTTCGGCTTGCGGAAAGAGATTACCAGCGTGCCGAAAATCACGAGGATGATGACCAGAGCCAGGCGGAAACTGTCTTTCTTTACGGAATCGATCACGTCGGAGAGGATAAACTGCGAGGAGAAGGTCCGGAGTTCTTCGCCGTCGAAATTCCAGTGTCCATAGCGCTCCTGAAAACGGTGCAGGGCGTGGGCATCCCAACTGGGGAAGTCTCCGTAGATAAAGCCGATCTTTCCGTAGCTGCCGTCTTTTTCGCGAAGCAGGTCCAGCGTCCAGCTCGGTACATCTTCGGCGGTGAAGGGCTTTTCTACAGCAGAGAGCTTGCGGAGGTTCCCGATGTTTACGGAATCTTCGCCTTCGGCCCGGTCGAACACGCGGGCCTCTACCAGGTCGCGGATTTCTTCAATCACTTCGAGGCGGGCCTCTTGGGAATCCTTGGGCGGCACGAAACTCTTGAGGGTGAGGAAACTCCCGAGGGTGGAATCGTGCTCCACATGGAGGCGTACCATCAGGGTGTCGTAAAGCATGTCCAACTGTTCGGGCTTGCTCCCCATCACGGCCGCGGGGGTCGATGTTACCGCCTTACCCGTTGCACGGGTCACCTTTGTGGAAATTTTGTTGCTCTTTACCTTGACGTTTGTCGAGACGCGGCGCAGATTACGCAGGTTGTGTTCGAAGTCCACATCTTGTGCAAACCAGAGGGAAACGGCACCCAGGGCAAAACCTGCGAAAGCCGCATACTTGAAAAAGCGCAAAATCTTCGCTTCGTCCCAGGATTTGGGCAACAGGGAATTGTCCGGAGCCTTCGGGATACCGCCCATGCACTTCACAAGCACCGGCAAGAACAGCACCGAGGTAAGCATACTGAACAGCACGCCCATGGAGGCCACCACGCCGAATTCATAAAAACCGCGGAAGTGAGCCGCAAGCAAGGTGAGGAAGGCGGCAATGGTCGTGAAGCTTGCGAGAATGAAGGGCTTGAGCATCTTCCTCTGGGCCGCTTCCAGGACTTCTTCAAGGGTCGCATGCTTGTGCATCAATTTTTGGGAAGTGCCTAAGATGTGGATGGAATAGTCGATGCCGATACCCAGAATAATGGAGGCCACAAACACCGTAAAGGGGTTCAGCTTGCCGTAGAACAGAGCCGTGAACGCAAGCGTCGGGAGGCAGGCGTAAAGCACGGAAGAAACCACCAGAATCGGGCCCTTTACGCTCCTGAAGAAGAATATGGTGAGGAAGATGATAAGCACCAGGCTGATGGCGAAGGAGAAAACGGAATCGTTGGCCACTTCGTCCACTTCCTTGAGGCCCTCGTAGGTACCTTCCACCGTAAAGCGTGTGGGAACGGGATAGGTCTTGCTGCTGAAATAGGCCAGCAGGGAATCGGTACGGGCCAAAATATGCGTTACAAATTCATAGTCGGTAGAAGGCTTGATGAGCTTCGCATTCACCACGCCGTTGTAGAGAATCTTTCCGGTGCTGTCGGGGCGGGGGGAACCGATGAGGCGGTTCTTGAGCTCTGTGGGAATGGTGGATTTCGGATTCCATTCTTCCTCTTCGTTTGCGGCCTTGGCTATATCGACGGAGTCGGCCTTGTCCTTCTTGAAGAATGCGGCAAAGGCGCTAACCGCTTCGTCGGGGAGACCCAGTTCCTGCGGCAGGTTTTCATCGATCCAGACCCGTTCTTTTTTGGGCTCGGCTGTTGTCGCACTATCGGTCCCTGAATTTGTCGAAGGGTCGCCCAACAGGTCAACTACCAGGGGGCCGTTCTTGCGACCAATTTCAAGCTGCAACTCTTCCAGATTGTCGCGGATGTGTTCCAGGTGCTTTATGGGCAAGTAGAGGAGAGCGTTATCCTTGAAAAACTGGTTGTCGTTATCTACCTGGGTAGAAACGAAATCGCCTTCCCAATTCTTGTGGATGTAATCGGCGATGGAATCCTGCAGGGCCACCACCAGGTTCACGTCTTCGCTCTGGATGGCAATCATGAACTTGTCGGTAGAGCCGAAACGCTGGTAAGATTCCTCGAGAGCCTTTACGCTGGGAGTGCCTTCGGGCAGCAAGTGGGAAAGGTCGGCGTCAAGCTTGAGTCCCGGCTTGAATAAAATGGGAATCGCAAAAAGTAGCGCCAAAATCAGGTAAAAGGCGAGGGTCTTGTACTGGTGCTTGCAAATCAGGGGAATGTACCAGTTGGAAAAACGTTCAATCAGTGTCTTTCTATTCATATTTTGCAATATAAAAAAAACACCCATTTCTGTTGAATGCTAAATTCTGATATTCTATATTTTATTATATGGATTTATACAACGAAAAAAATAATATTTCTCCTGCAAGCTCCTTTTTCTGGCTTTTTTTTGGACTCATCCTAGTCGCTGGACGATTTTCCCTGCTCTGTTCGCTTTATATGCTGGACACTCCCACCGGCGACTCTCTTGTGCCGGATTACAATCGATTTATATGGCACACCTTATATGCTGAAATCGGATTCAGCATGGCTCTTTCGCTTCTCTTTTTCGGCATTTCGCGATTTGTTTGTGAAAAACAAATAAAGATGGTTAAAATAGCAGCTGTAATCTGTGCCGCTATCTACCTGATTTTAAGCGGTACCGACGATGAACTACAACGTTGGATGAGTCAAAAATTGTCCCTCTCTTTTATCAAGACTTATTCAAATGCTTGGACTGACACAGGTTTGGTTTCTAAGATAGCCATTGGTGGGTTGCAACATTTTCTGTTGACTGTGGGAATTGTCATTGTATCCGTCACGGGCCTTTCTTTTTTTTGTTATAAAGTTAATGTCGGTAAAATATGGCAACGGCCCATTCAGAAGAAAACCTGGATATCGTTGGGGCTTGTCTTAGCATTTGCAGTACTCGGGTGCACATCTCACTTGTGGTACAATTATTCTCCTCGCCGCTGGGATCGCATTCGCCCAGTGGTTTACACCTTGGTAGGTGATATATTTGAAGATTTTGAACTTCAGACAGAACCGCCTGACTTTATTGAGGGCATTAAGCTACTTGGTGGAAATCCTGACAGCGAGTACCCGTTTTGGAAAGAATCTCCAAACGAGGATGCGTCCATCAATGCTTTCAAACAAAAGCCGCTTGAAGAAAAACCTGACATCCTCTTGCTCACCATAGAATCCTTGAGAGGTTGGACGTGCGATATGCGGGTTGAATCTAACTGCAAGCGATATCCAAACTTATGCAGGCTTTCTAAACAGGGGCTATACTTTCCAAATGCCTATAGCGTTGGAAACCCTTCTGTAGAGGGCCTGCTCGGAATCATGACTGGCATTCACAGCCACTCGACCAAAACGCTTCTTAGAGATTACCCGAATACAAACATTCGTGCATTTTCTGAGATTCTTTCTAAGGCGGGCTACTATAACGAAGTCATCCTTGGCGCAGATCCAAGATTTGACAACGAAGAAGCGTGGTATTCCAAGTGGTTCGATTATCATGAATTTAAGCAAGAATATGGCGATGACGTATCCTCGGCTTTACGATTTGTTGAGCGCTACCGCGAGCGCCCCAAAGATCGCCCCGCATTTTTCCACTGGATGAGTCTCAGTATGCACACTCCTTTTGTATTGCCTTCAAAATATGGTGAAAATCCTAAAGATGCTGGAGAGGCTTATTTAAGGGCGAGCGTCTTTATGGACAGTGCTGTGGGGATCATTCTTGACTCACTTTCGATGGACCCTCGTTTTAACAATACATTAGTCATATTGACGGGAGACCATTCCACGCCTAACGGCAAGCAACAACAGGCTTCAGAGCGTATTGGCATGGGCAACGAGGGCTATTCTTGGATATCCCTTATGATGAGTGGTCCAAATATCGACACGGTTGTTGACAGCCGTATTGTGTCACAAGAAAACATAGCTCCGTCGATTATGGCTTATTTGGGATTGGATGTTTCGAACCATTACATGGGCATTAACTTGTTTGACGATTCACTTTCGTTTAAGGAACTACCCACAATCTATTCGTACAAGTATGGCAGCATGGCGATGCGTAAAGATTCTATGTCGTACTATGTAGTTCCTGTCGAAGGCACGGATCCGGCCATTGCACAAAAAGTTCTTTTGGAACCGTCTTGGGATACAGGAAATCCTGTAGATGGCTTTGTGACTGGCACTCCTGTTGATCTACCCAAGGACTCCCTAATTGAAATTGCTCGCAAAATGCGCGCTGTTGCCAGGGCTTGGGATTATGTAGTTTACCGAAATAAGGTGATGCCGCAACAATAAACTTGCCAATTAATGTTGTGGCATCATGATGTCGTTGCGGAGCACGGAGCGCACAGCTCTGGCGGCACCTACAGCCCTCTCTTTCCATGCAAGGTCGCCCGCATCTGTCGTAATCGCATACGGGAATTCGCCGCCCGCACTTGTCCGATAGACATCTTCGTTTTCGAGCCCCCCTGCAAGCACGTGGTCGCGGAATCCCAAGTAGTAGGCGTTTTGTGAGAAGAATATCGAGGGCTGTTCTGCAGGGCGATCATGGACGAGTAAGTCGTAACCCCAGAAATGGTTCGGTTCGCGGATCTGAGCCAAGTCAAAAATCGTGGGCCCTAAATCCAGTTGCGATGCCACATCTTCGCGAACGGTAAGCCCGTTAAAGAGCGCGGTATCAGCTGAGAAAATCCCGATAAAGATTTGCGATGCCGAAAGCCCAAGTGGTTGCGGGACCAGGTAATCAACAGAATCTACGGGAGTGTCGTGGTCGCCTAAAATAATGATTACCGTATTTTCAAAATCGGTGCGGGCCGAGAGCTTTTCGAAGAAACGACCCAGCTGCTGGTCGGTATAGCGGATAGCGTTCCGGTAACGCACCATGGCGTCTTCAGGTTTTTCTGCATAAGCATCAGGGTAGCCGTAGAACGGGATATGCGATGAAATGGTATTGAACGAAAGTTCCCAGGAACTGTCTGCAGGCATCTTGTTGAGCAAATCAATGGCGAGATCCACTCCTAGGCTGTCTGCAGAACCTTCGATTTTTTCTTCGCCAATCAGGTGCCAATCCTTGCCGAAAAATTTTTCAATGAAGGGAAGGGTATGGTCAAAAATCGGGTTAGAAACGGTCGCATAGGTGCGGTGATAATTTGTTAAAAATTCAGGCCAACCCTTGAACCTGTTCGCCGCATAGAAACTGGGCACGTCGCGGTTGGGATGCGAGGGGAACCCCATATAGGTGGCCATGGTGCCGCGCACCGTCGGGTAGCCGCCGCTAAAGGCGTTCTTGAACCAGAGTGTGCCACCAAGAGCATTGCCGGCAGAATCCTTGGCGTAATAGCCACCATTTGCCAGTTTCCAGATGTTCGGGGCTACTGCGGTATCGCCATTGAGCATCTTGTTAAAGATGCGGCCCTTGAACGATTCACCCATAATGAACACGATGTTGTAGGGCCTTTTCGCCTTGTATTCGTGAGCCGGAGCGCCGCGATACATCGGAAATTCTAGAGCATCGCTGCGACTGCTCGCAAAGTCCTTCGGCAAGAATGCGTCTAAATCGTCGACAAGCTCCTCGGTAATCTTTGCGTTGTCGTGGATGAATTCAAAAGTTTCAACCGCAGCAATGTGCAAAATGGGCGCGGTAAGCGTATGCTTGCCCAAGGTAAACCGCATATCTACTTTGGTGTGAATTATTGGGATTTCAATATCGCCGCGAGTGCCCGTAAGGAACAGCACGAGCGGCGTAAGCGATAGAGCCATGCCGATGGCGAACATCGCGACAGGAATTTTTTTGGAAGTAGGTTTCCAGGCGCCGTCCTGATTGCTGAGCACGAGCGAACAGCGCTGTTTACGGAGCCTAAGCGAGTGCGCGATTACATAAGCAAATGCGCCTGCAAAGCACAAGATGACCATCGAAACCCATAGCACCGTCCCGAGCAGGTCGCCACCGAGAGTCGAAACCGTGGTGGCATCGGTGATGTTTGAAATGTGAAAATACGTGCGCAGGAACGAATAAGAGAGGCGCTGGTGCGAAAAGCGGAAAACATCGTAGTCAGCGATGGCGATAAAGAAGTAGAGAGCATAAAAGACGGCAAGCCCGCGGGGAGCCCGTGCAAACCCGAAAAGGGCTGCCATTACGAGAATGGCTCCAAACGCCATAAAAATCTGCCAGAGGGTCTTGCCTTCGAACATCTCGGCCATCGAGAGCCCCAGCGGGTCTGGCAAGCTGTAGAAAAACACCAGCAAGACGCTCTGTACCACAAGGGCAATGAGTGCCATTGTGAGGTAGGGATTTTTCAAAAGATTCTTCACTTTATTAAGCAGACTCATTTTTCAAATATGCTATGAAGATCCCCGCCTTCGCGGGGATGACAATTAAAGGGGCGACGCTTTACCATCCGGATTCAATATAAAATCTACCGCCTTTTCCAAATCTTCGGCCTGGCGGGCGTGAACCTGCGCGTAGCGTTTCGGGGCACGTTCTGCAAAATCCGCATAAATGCGGGCATCGAGCAGTTGCACCAGGCGATTCTTGATTTCGCTCACGGAATACGGGTCAAAGTACAGCACCGCATCGCCGCAGACCTCGGGAATGGAAGTCGTGCCGCTTGCCGCCACAGGCACGCCGTAACGCATGGACTGCACCGGCGGGTAGCCAAAGCCTTCGTTCAGGCTCGGGAATACAAAAGCGTAGGCGTTCTGGTGCAAGAATTCCAGTTCCCTGTTTTCGACATAGCCGAGCAGCACAAAGCGGTCTTTATGCTTGAGGTGGCGCAGGTAGGCACGCGCATTCGTAGCGCCGGTGATTACCATCTTGTAATCAAATGGCTTGCCTTGCGACTGATACATGCCCACCAGTTCATCGAACGCGCGGGCTGCGCGCAGGTTGTTCTTTTCCCAGCGGGCTCCGCTGGTGAGCAAGAAGTACTTTTTTTTGGCCACACCCGGCGGCAAGAATCCTTCGGGCTCATATGACCTCATGGGGCTGTAGAGCACCGGGATTTCCAGGTCCATGAGTTCCGGAAAGAACGCCTTGATGGAGGCGCGGCTGTGTTCGCTCACCGTGATGGTACGGACCTTGCGACCCTCCGGCCCTGAAGTCAACGACTCCGCCATGCGGGCAGCGAGCGCTTGGTACTTGGGCTTGTAGTAATGCTTTTTCCAGCTTTCGCGGTAACGGACCAATGCCTCGAATTTTTGTCCGAGTTTCTTGGCGAAGCCGACACCGGCCCAGCTGTACTGCATTTCCAGGGCGCGCGCGCCATGCCAGGTAAACACGAAATCCTTTACGTCGATATCCCACTTTTTTTCGAGCGAATAAAGCGGGGTGTAAAAAGTATCAATCTGGTTTTCGTTGATAATCTGCTGCGGTGTTTTTTCGTTGATATCGAACAGAGGAATGTTCTGCGTTTTGCACGCGTCAAGAATCGCCGGATCCAGATATTTTTTGCCGTCGTAAGCGCAGAAGAGAGACAACGATGCATCGGCCACTTCGGCTGGCTCAGTGACCTTGCCATAGAGACGCTTGACCAGCGCCCAAAAAATCACTTCTCCGTAAGAACCACCGCCATGGAACTTGGCACTATGAATCGGCTGTACTGCGACCAGATTGAAAAGCAAGTTCATTTGCGACCCCCGCGATTATTCTTCCCGAGAAGCGTTCCCAAAATTCTCAGCGGGAACATGAGGATAGGCATTTTCTTGTAAATCCAGGTGAGCGACTTGGCGAAGGCGTAGCTGCGGATAATGTAGGCGCCTGCTGCCCCCACCTTGCGGGTCTGGAATTCAAATTCTTCCTTGACGTGGGCAATCACATCGTCATAGTATTCGTTGATGGTAATACTCTTGTCGGCGTTGACCTTTACCGGAATGTTCTTCAGGTTGGTGTAGAAATTCTTGCGCAAAATCTTGGGCAAGAACAGGTCCATGCTGGCGGGCACCTTGTGGCCGCGGGTATCGATGATTCGCGAACCGAAGAAGTGCAACACCTTCGCTGTGGGCAAGAAGCGGTTGCCGTAGGCCAGCTGGCAGTTCCAGCCGCCGGGCATTTTCTTGGTGATGTAATTAAACTTGAAGTTCGTCTCGGCGAGGCTTGCCATGTCATAGGGGAAATTCTTGGACACGCAATAGAGCCAAAGTTCGTGCCAAGTCTCAAAAAATTTGCGGGCTTCGGGAGTGTCTGCTGCAAACATCACGCCCCCGTTGAAAATCTCGTCGTTCAGAATCGGCGAGAATCCCATCATCTTCGCGTTGTTCAAGACCTTCTTGCGGTTAATCGCCTTCGAAAGGTTGGTGTGAAAGTCCAGCACCGCATAGATGCCGCCTTTCCATTCTTCGGGAATGGAAAGGTCGCCCACGATGGCGATGTCGGAATCCATGTAAAGGAAATCGCCGTCGATGACGTTGCGCATGACCGTCTTGAGGTAGCGGGAGCGGAGCATGGGCGTGAACTTCTCGTCGAGGGTCAGAACCTTCAGTTCATCCACCGCCTCCTTCAAAACGGCACGGGGGCCAACCAGCGTTTCGGCCGTCTTGTCGTCGGTCAAAAGCGTCACGAAGGCGCCCGGGTTATGCACCCGGAGCGAAGCAATCGCCACCAGCGTCTGTTCGCAGAAAAAATCTTTCGGGGAACTGGTCAGAACAAAAAGGTATTTGGTCATGGGCATGGCAATTCCTTATTAATCCTTCCACCAAGCGTCAAAGTCATGACAAAAACGTTTTTCAACGGGGGGCAGCTGCATATAGTCGTGGTAGATCTCGGTCAAATAATAGTCGTAATTCTTAAAACCGTCATATTTACGGTTTTCAAATTGATATGAAGCCATTTCTTGAAGTTTCTCTAAGCAGAGCACATGGTCTGCTTTTAAATCAAAAAAGAGCGCGGCAACCCGATTAGAATTATTGACAGGATAGTGACGATATACGCGGTCCATGTATCGGCAGAATCTTTTTTTCCCGATGACAGACGCAATCGCATAGAGAAATTTTTTATAGAGACGAGTCCAAGCAGTATATGCTTTAGAATTGAGGTCGGAACTCAGAGCAAGACCAATTACGCGTAGAAAACTGCAATATAGCACAAAGGGGCGTTCTAACCATTGCCACTTTGGCAATCCGTCTAGTGGAAAGATGTCTACCCAGAGCCCCATTTCTCCCTTATGGCGAGACATATTTACGTAGGTTCGGTTGTCGTACACTTTGGCGAATCCGTAATAATAGTCATCGCATTCGATATCTACAAGCGTAAGCCAACCTTTTTTTTGAGTAGCAGGGTCTTTTAGAATGGAAATTAATTTCTCGTAATCCTCGCGCAACATGCAAATGTCAATATCGTCGTCCCAAGGGATATAGCCCTTGTGACGCACCGCGCCCAAAAGCGTGCCGTAGGCTAGGCTATACTTCAGGTTGTTTTCCTTGCAAATGCGGTCAATCTCGTCCAGAATGGACATCTGGATTTCACGACATTCCTGCTGTTCAATCTTCTTCATTTTTTATTTCCTGCCGAGACGGCGTTCCTGTCTTTGTCCATCTTTTTCTTGACTACAAGGCCATAAGCGCCAAGAGCCAAAAGAATCACCACGTAAACGACGGCTTTTTCGAGTATGGACAATGTAAATACCTGCATGTTGATGGCAATATAGAATGCAATCAAGAATAAGATCCAGAACACTTGCGACAAGAGCCGCAGGGAGTAAGGCTGCAAGCCCATCTTGAAAAGGTAAATGTTGTTACAGATAACCGCAAATATGTTGTAGCTGAGCATCGAAAGGGCTGCCCCCACAAGGCCGTAGGTCGGAATCAGCAAATAGCCCGACAGGAGTGCCACGCCAAGCGAAACGATATCCATAATCAAAGAATACAGGCTCTTGCCCATGCCGTTCAGCACCACCAGGGACATACCGCCAAAACCCGCCACTAGGTGCACCAGCAAAAGGATGCCCAAGGTTTCAGGCTGCACGATAAAGTCCTTGCCCGCAATACCCAGAATCAAGTCCGGGAACAGCACGATAAAGAATCCGATCATGAGCTGAATGAAGGTGACCATGAAAACGCAATAGCTGTAAACCGGCTTTAGGTCGGTCTTGAGGCGTTCCTTGTTCATTCCCGCCACCACCGGCGTAAGAATCGGGGTGAATCCGACGCGAATGGTCTGGAGTGCATTGGAAATGGTGACCATGATTCCGTAGGCACCCGCCTTTTCAGGGCCAAGGAACAACATGACCATCCAGAGGCTTGAACGGATCAGGAACGATGACACGAATTCATCGACCCCTAGCGGGAGCGAGTAACGCAACAGCACCCACGAAACCGTCTTGTGAGGGCGCAAAGGCATTTCGGGGAACTGCCTGCGGACCAGCACAAAATGCACGATAAAGCCCACCACCTGGCCCACAAGCAAGCCCAGCGGAAGGGCGTGGGGGATTCCCATAAAGTGGAGTGCAATGGAGGTTGCCGGTGCAAGAGTCACCGTCAAAAAGGAATTCACGAATACGGCGTTTTGCGGACGGCGGTTGCCTTCGGAAGCGGTGCTAAAGACATAGGTGCCCACGTAGAACAAAAGCGAAAGGGCGTACCAGGGGAGTTCCTTGGAAATGTAGGGCGTGAAGGAGCCCACAAAAATGACAGCTGTGCAAAGAACCGAAATAGCTGCCGAAATCCAGAAGGATTCCATGATGCCGTCGTATCGGGGTCGGCCGTGCAGGCCGTTTTGTGGCAAGTACCAGTACAGGCCCTTGTCGAGCCCAAGAGTTGCCGAATGCGCAATGGTCAAAAGGAGGGTCTGGGCAGATACAAAGATTCCAAATTCGGCGGCGCCAAAAATACGTGCCATCACGAAAGTCAAAAGCGGACCGCAAACCTTGAGGATTGTCCCCACGATGTTTACAATCATCGCCTTTTTTAGGAACTTGCTGTCGGTTTCCAGATTGCTCATAACAGGCCAAAAATAGATTTATTTTGCTTGGAATCCGAGAAAGGATTAGGCTTTAATCCGATGAATTATCTATATTGGGTGACGAAGTTCAAATAAGTGGACCTTTTCAACTCGCAAAACGGGATTTTATCATGTTCAAGACCATCGCTATCGGCTGTGACCACGCCGCATTCGAATACAAGGAAAAACTCGTCAAGTTCCTGGAAGGCAAGGGCTACAAGGTCCTTGACATGGGAACCGATTCAACGGAATCCTGTGACTACCCGATTTTTGCCGACAGGGTCTGCAACAAGATTACGGGCAAAGAGGCAGATTGCGGAATCCTCATTTGCGGTACGGGTATCGGCATGAGCATGGCGGCAAACAAGCACAAGGGTATTCGCGCTGCCGTGGTGGGCGATCTTACCTCCTGCGAATTCACTCGACTCCACAACGATGCCAACGTGCTTTGCATGGGTGCCCGCATTATCGCTTACGCCCAGTGCGAAGTGTTCGCCACCAAGTTCCTGGAAACGGAATTCATGGGCGGCAAGCACAAGAAGCGCATCGACATGTTCGAAGCGGGCTAAGGGTAGCCGGTGGCACGACTTTTGCCAAGCATCACCAGGTGGTGTCGCGTTCTTGCCTTGGGCGCGGTTTTGGTGGGTTGTGCCGAAATCGAAGAAGAAAAGCCCTGGATCCATGTAGATAGGCCCCAGATGCTTTTTACCGACACTACCCTCATGGACAGCTACGACAAGGGCGTGCTGAGCTGGAAACTCAAGACGGCCTATCTGGAGCGGTGGTCCAACACCGAAGAGGTTTTCGTGCGGCCTGTGCTGGTGGACATCTACGATTCCCTGGGGGAACGTTCCGCATTCTTGCGGGCGGATTCCGGCCGGCTCGACATGAAGTTTACCTACGTCTATGCCTACGGCCATGTCTATGCGCTTACGCCTAAGGGGGCTTCTGTTCGTGCCGATTCCCTGCTCTGGAACAAGAAGGACAACTTGGTCAAGACCGAAAGCTACGTGCGGGTGGTCTCCGAAGATGGCGACGTGCTGCAGGGCAAGGGCTTCGAAAGTGACGCCAAGATGGACAACTGGAAAATTCTTTCCAACATTACCGGAATTTTTCAGGATGCGGCCAACCGTATCAAGGAAGAGGATAAGGCAAAGGCTGAAGAAATCGAGAAACGGGATTCTGCGGCAGCTGTACCGCAACAGGCAGAGGAACACAAGGAATGAGTGTTCTTTCGAAGAAAGTCTTGTTCCTGTTTCTGGTTGCATTCGGTTGTGCCTTTTCGCAGACGTCTCCTCTCATCATGAAACATGCGGACAATCTGGAAGTGGCCCGTACCCGCGGGAACCTGCTGCTGCAGGGCAAGGTCCATTTTGTTCACGACTCCCTGGATTTCAAGACCGAAAAGGCCACCTGGAACAAGGATGCCGAAATCCTCCAGTGCGAGGGAGGTTTCTTGGCGGCACACCCGTCCGGCTACATCAAGGCGCAAACCGGCATTTACAACAAGAAAAAGGGTATCGCTTCGGCCCGTGGGAGTGTTGTGGCCGCCGATTCGGCAAAGACCTACATGTTTACAGGGGACTATCTGGTTTACGACCGGGAAAAAGAAATTCTCACTATGCCCGAAAAACCGCGACTCTATGAGTTCGAAACAAAGAAGGATGGTAAAATCGATACGGTCCTGATTGAAGCCAAGACCATCATTTACAACAAGGGAGAATCTTTTGCCGAAGCCTACCAGAAGGTAAAAGTCACCCAGGACGACATGGTGGTCACCTGCGATACGGGTTATTTCAACCGCAAGGACAACTGGCTTTCCATGAAGGGTAACCCCACATTCGATATGAAGAATTACCACCTGACGGGGGATTCCATCTACCTCACCCTGGATTCTACGGGTAAGTCCCTGCGGTCGGCCTTGGTCATTCGGAACGCCCACGGTATTCAGCAAGAGGACGCCAAGAAAAATGCCCCCGGAAGTGTGACGGAAGCCTTCGGTGACACCCTCTATGCCGCCTTCAAGGACAACAAGATTGAACGCCTGTATGTAAATTTGAATGCACGGGGGTTCTTTTACGAGACGGACCTTCCCGATTACCAGAACCAGATGGACGGAAACAGGCTAGATATGTACTTTAACGAGGGAAAGATGGACCATGCGGTTGTGTCCGGCAAGGCCCAGAGTACCTATTTCTACGTCAAGAAAGACCGCACCGTCGCAGGCAAGAACGAAGCCGCCGGAGACACCATCAATATTCTTTTCGATGCCCAGAAAAACGCCGTCAAGTCGTTACGGCTTTTGGGCGGCGGTACCATGGCCAGCGGAAGGTATATCGACATGGAAAAGGAACAGCGGAACAAGAAGAAACTGTTGGATGCCGATTCCTCCAAAACCGATTCTACGAAATCTGTTTCTGCGCAGTCTTCGGACAGTTCCAAGGTTTCGGCTCCCAAGGCCAGCAGCGTAGAAACCAAGCCCGAAGGCAGCGTCCAGGATAGGTTGATGCATGAAAATTCCAAGAGGGGAGAGCTGTTCCGCAAGGCCATGAAATCCAAGGAATCACAATCTCGACCTGCCCCGAAAAAGGAGAACGCCAAATGAGAACGGTAGTGAGCACGATTCGCACGGACAAGTTGCGCAAGGTTTACGGCGGTCGCCAGGTGGTGAGCGATGTTTCCATCAGCGTCTCTCAGGGCGAGGTGGTTGGACTCTTGGGACCAAACGGCGCCGGCAAGACCACATCTTTCTACATGATCGTGGGCATGGTCCGCCCGGATTCCGGCCACATCTTTCTGGACGACATCGAGATGACGGACAAGCCCATGTACAAGCGGGCGCGCTTGGGCGTGGGCTACCTGCCGCAAGAAGCTTCCATCTTCCGCAAGCTCTCCGTAGAAGACAACATCATGGCCATCTTGGAAACCCAGGACATGAAACGCGCCCAGCGCAAGAGGCGGCTGGAAGAACTCCTGGAAGAATTCAAGATAACCCACATTCGCAAGACAAAATCATATAGTTGTTCCGGCGGTGAACGGCGCCGTCTAGAAATCGCTCGCGCTCTTGCCAGCGATCCGTCGTTCCTGTTGCTGGACGAACCTTTCGCCGGTATTGACCCTATTGCCGTGGCCGACATCCAGTCCATCATTTCGGAGCTGAAAGAGAAGGGCATGGGCGTGCTCATTACCGACCACAACGTGCGCGAGACCCTCTCCATTACGGACAGGGCCTACATCATGTACAAGAGCCAGGTGCTTACCGAAGGTACGGCGGAATACCTGGCCAACGACCCCGAGGCCAGGCGCATCTACCTTGGCGATAGCTTTAGACTGGACTAGGAACGTTTATGGATGTAGGAATGCATTTAGGCCAGAGCCAACGGCTGGAGCAGAATATCTCGCCCCAGATGCTCCAGTCCATTGCTATCCTGCAAAAAAATTCCCTGGAGCTTGAAACCGCCATCAAGGCTGAGGTAGAGGCGAACCCTCTGCTGGAATTTGACGACGAACCCTTGGGAGAATCATTGGATTCCCCCTCGGAATCGGTGCAGTCCGGCGAATCGGACTTCGATACCGAAGACACGTCCCGCAATTCCGACGATAGCGGTGTTTCTTCTTTGGATTTTGAACGGGGCACTCTCGAAGATAGCGCCGACGTGGACCACGGTCTTTTGGACGGCTCTACTCCTTCGGAGCTGAACTGGGCCCAGTATCTCGAAGACGGCACCGACCATACGGATTCGCTTTACAGGGATTCCGTCAACCAGCAGAAGGACCCCGACGACGCCTGGGACCGCCCGCAAAAAGACAGGGAGGCAAGCCTCCAGGACCGCCTGCTGTTACAACTTAGGGACTGGAACGGAACCCGCGAACTTATGGCACAGCTTGCAAAGGCGGGCTGTCCGGAAGTTCGTTTCCGCAGCCTGGTGGAATACCTGATTGACTCCCTGGACGAAAACGGTTTTCTGCAAAGTGCCGACGAGATGGCCATGGCAAAGGTCATGTCCGACAACGATCCTTTCATCATCGAAATCGAGAAGGTAATCCGTAACGAAATTCCCCTCGAAGAGGCGAGCCTCCCGGTGGTAGAGGCCTTCCATGTGCTCCGGAGTTTTAGACCCAGGGGAATCGGCGCCAGGAACCTTCAAGAATGTTTTATCATTCAGGCGGAATCCCTGGAAAATTTTCCGGCCCTTTCGCTCCAGATTTTGAAAGATCGTTTCGACGACCTGATGGCGCTTCGCTACGCCAAGATTGCAAAGGACCTGTGTGTTTCTACCGAAGAGGTGCAACAGGCGGTGAGCAGTCTTTCTAGGCTTGCGCCCCACCCGGGTCAGCAGATGTCAAGTGCCCCGAACCAGATTAAGGTGGCCGACATGAAGGTGGTAGAAAAGAAGGGCCGGTTCGAGGTGGAATGCTACCGCCGCCGCGTCCAGAAACGACTGCACCTGAACCAGACTTACGCCTCTCTCTTGAACGACGGTCACCTGAGCAAGAACGACAGGGAATATATCCAGAACAACCTCTCCAAGGCAAAAGAATTCATCAAGGCGGTGGACAACCGTTTCTCTACTATGGAAAATGTGATGATGGCCATCGTCAAGCATCAGGAGGCTTTTTTCCGTCAGGGGCCTGCCTTCTTGAAGCCCATGATTCTGCAGGACATTGCCGACGAGGTTGGCCGCGACCTGAGCACCATCAGCCGCGTGACCAACGGAAAGTACGTGGATACGCCCTACGGCATCTTTGAACTCAAGCAGTTCTTTACTACCGGTATCAAGCAGGGGAGTGCCGCAAACGATGAAGTAATCGGCTCGGCCCAGATTCTCGAAGCTATCAAGAAACTGGTAGATGAAGAAGACAAGAAAAAGCCCCTTTCGGACCAGGCCATCGCAGACGCCCTGGACAAGCAGGGCATCAAGGTGGCCCGCCGCACGGTGGCCAAGTATCGGGAAGAGGAACTGAAAATCCTCCCTGCCAGGCTCCGCAAGGCGCTTTAGGCCTGCCCTTGCGTAAACTTTTGCTTACAAACAAGCACAAATATCCTGCAATTATTCCGAAATTCCCCAAAATTTCCCCTCATTATTCCAAATTGGGCGAATTATTTTTCGAAAAAAACATATTATATTTGCTTTTTTTATAAAAAAAGATGTATATACTCTAAATGCGATGCTAGAACATCGAAATGTGCCATCTCAACATACGGAGGTTTACAATGGATATTCAATTTTCTGCCCGTCATTTTAATGCATCTGCCGGTCTCCAGGATAGGATTCAAGAAGAAATGGACAAACTGGCAAAGTTCTACCCGAACATCACGGGAGCCTCCGTCATTTTGGATCACGAAGTGGAGCACCAGCGCCATTGCGAAATCTCCGTGAACATCACGGGCTCCGTAGTGGTGGCTTCTGCCGACGAAGAGAACATGGGCAAGGCTGTGGACGTGGCCCTGGAAAGAGTCAAGACCCAGCTGAAGAAGGCCAACGAAAAGCAGAACGACCATCGTGCCCAGCCCCTCTCTGATTTGTCCTAATGGCTGAATCCAGATTGAAAGACATCAAGGTTTTGCACCGGGAAAAACTCTCGGTGCGAGACTTTTTCTGTCGCTACGGCAAGGATTTGCAGCTGGCCCTCCATTCTCCTGAAGAGGACCTGAATACAAACATTGCCGAAAGCGGTATCCACCGCCCTGGCCTTGCCATGGCGGGTTATACCAAAGTTTATAGTTCGGAGCAAATCCAGGTGGTGGGCCATACGGAATGGAACTATCTGGAATCCTTGGGCACCGCGGGCCGTGTGAAGGTCTTTGAAAGCCTTTCTGTTTTCAAGGCGCCCATGTGGGTAGTGACCCATGCCCAGATGCCCCACCCGGAACTTCGGGCCATGTGCAGCAAGTTGCATATCCCGCTGTTCTCTACGACGCTCCACACCTACGAATTCAACAAGATTGCCCAGAGAATTCTCGAGGAATTCTTTGCGCCTCACGCCATTATTCACGGGAGTCTCGTGGATGTCTATGGTATAGGCATGCTCTTTGTGGGCGACAGCAATGTGGGCAAGTCCGAATGCGTGCTGGACCTGGTAGAAAGCGGACACCGCATGGTGGCCGACGATGTGGTTCATGTGGCCCACATGGGTAACGTGATTATCGGACGCCCCGATCCCTTGATCCGCCACCACATGGAAATCCGCGGGGTGGGCCTTTTGGATATCCGCTCCATGTTCGGTATCCACGCTATCCGCAAGGTGAAAAAGATTGAAGTCATCGTGGAACTCCAGCCCTGGAGCCAGAACGTTTCTTACGAGCGTACGGGCCTGAACGAACTGGACGAAGTCGTCATGGGCGTTTCTATCCCGAAGATTGTGATTCCCGTGTCGCCGGGCAAGAACCTGACGGTGATTTGCGAAGTGATTGCCATGAACGCCCTCATGAAAATGAACGGCCAGAACGTGGCCCGGGATTTCAACGAAAACCTGATGCAGAAAATCAAGGCCAAGGCGAAGGGCGAATACACCGACGACCTCTTGGAAATGGAGCCGGAGAACTGGTCCCCCTATGAATAACTTCCGTCGAAAATTCCGTTCCAATTTTTTCCCGTTTATTGTCCTCTCGGTTATTGTGGTAGGCTGCGGTATGGCCCTGTACCTGTTCCACCCGGCAAGCCCCCACCATGACCGCTACAGCTTTGTGGTGCGCTACGAAAGCGTCGGAACTCTTTCTCCGGGCAACCGCGTAGAAGTTCGCGGAATCACCAAGGGCGAAATCGAGAAGGTGCAGTTGACAGACGAAGCGGTCTATGTGACGGCTCGCGTGCTTGCCGATACCAAGATTCCAAAAAACTCCGAGTTCCGCCTGAAGACGGCGGGGCTTATGGGCGAGCGGGAACTTAGCGTGTTGACCGGGGATTCAAAGGACGTTATTGCCGACGGTGATACGGTGAACGGCTACTACGAAGAGGGTGCCAACGCCATAGGCCGAAACATTGCCTTTATCCTTTCGGAACTGGACTCCATCGCCACCCAGATGGGCGCCCTGAAAGATTCCGTGACCAAGGGTACAGCGGGCAAGCGTCTTGACCGCGTGCTCAAGAAGGCCGATGACCTGGTGGGAACATCGCAGGAATCGGTCCAGGAATGGGTGGGCGAGGCCAAGGACCTGCTTTCAAAGGCCGAAGGCACTCTGGACAAGGCGAAATCCAGCCTGGGAAATGTCCCCGAAAGGGCCGAAGGTACAGTCCAGAAAGTGGAAAACCTTGTGGCTCATGTAGATACCATCTTGGCTCAGGTTCACGGACTTAAAACGGAACTTGAAACCATCCAGGCGAAACTCTCCCAGGATGACAACACCGTGGGGCTGATTTTGTCTAAAAAAGGCGACATAATTAAGGAACTGGGCCGCATAGGTGCCGATATTGACGGCCTAATCGCAGACGTCAAGAAACAGGGCCTTAGATTAAATATGGATATTTTCTAAAATTGTGTCCTCTTTTGAAAAAAATAATTTAGTTTAACACGAAAAAGATTAAGAAGGGAACCCCAAGAAAGGAGCGAACTATGGCCGAAAAGAAACCTGCAAAGATGAGTGCTGCAGACCTCAAGTTTTTTGAGGAGATGCTTCTGGAAAAACGGCGCCAGCTGGTGACCGCCCAGAGCGAGACCGAAAAGTCCAATGCATTCCAGGGCCAAAAGCACCAGTCCGGCGACGGCGGGGATTCCGACAGTGCCGATTCCGCTACCGACTACAACGCTCTCGAGACTACGTTCTCCCTGGCGGCCCGCGAAGGCAAGTACCTGGTTTATTTGGAAGAGGCTCTCCAGCGTATCAAGAAGGGCACCTTCGGCATTTGCAAGGTGTGCCAGCAGTTGATTCCCAAGGCCCGCCTCATGGCAGTGCCTACCGCCACCAAGTGCGTGAATTGCAAGGAAGAGACCAAGAAGAAAGAGCAGGAAATCAACCGTATCGAGATGGCCCGCCTCTTTGCCGAAGAACAGCGCCGCGAGATGATGAAAAAGAATGCTGGAAGGTAATTAGGACTGAAAGTCCGTGGTTAGTGGTTGCTGGCTAGGAACGTCATCCTCGCGAAGGCGAGGATCCGCTTGAGGAAAAGAGACGCAACCCTCCGTCATTGTCAAGCATCTAAAGGTCATGAATATCACGAAAGCCTCCTTGTTTGGGATTCTAGCGGCAGCGACGCTTTTGCATGCCGGTACGTCTTGGACTTTGGAGGCCTGTCTTAAACAGGCGGCTGAAAAAAGCCTTTCCCTTGAGACGGCTAAGCTCCGGGAGCAGCAGGCCCAGGTTAACGTAAAGCAGGCAAAGATTGGGCATTACCCGACGGTTTCTGCGAACATCCAGAACACCCTTTACGATCATCCTTTTATAGACCAAGAAGACCATTACCGCCTGAACTTGGGATTGAACGGTTCCGTGACCCTGTGGGACGGCGGCGCTACCAGCCTGAACGTTGAGGCCAAGGAACTGAGCCGCGAGGCTGCGGAACTTTCTACCCTGCAGGCCAAACGCACCGTACAAGAAAACGTGCTGAACGCCTACATGAGCCTGCTTCTGGCCAAGGAAAATCTGCGGACGGCGGATTACGCGGTCGAGGTGGCCCAGGCGGAATTCGAATACTTTACGAACCTCTACGGGGTAGGTTCCGTGACCAAGAAGGACCTGACCCAGTCCGAGGCCAGCGTGCTCCAGAAACAGGCGGCAAAGATTACGGCCGAACTGAAGGTCTCTACCGCAAGGACCACGCTCCGGCAGCTGCTGGAATTGCCCGAGACCGAAGAGTTCGACGTGTCCGCTCCCGAAATCAGCATGAACAATCCGGATTCCTTGCCGCCCCTGCCGGAATATGGCGAGCTGCAGGCCCGCATCAGGGCCGCACATCCGGGACTCAAGTCCGACAGTATTTCTGTGAAGGCCGCCCAGAAGAACACCAAGGTGGCAGGCAAGAACAGCTCTATCTCCGTGACCCTGGGGGCAAATTCCAGCACAGGCTTGCAGGCCTGGGAATCCAAGGGCTACAAGGACCAGCTCAAGTACGGCTGGCAGAATTCCTTGACCCTCGGGATCAGCATTCCCATCATTGACGCGGGGGCTACCGCCAACAAGGTGCTGCTGGCCCAGGTGAACGAGGCGGAGACCCAGGTGGGCCTGCAGGAGACGGCAAAGAATTTGGAAAACAGCATCGAAAAGCTTTACCTGAACGCCCTCAGCGCCGATTTGCAGTGGAAAGCCGCCGTCTTGCAGGTGGCCGCCGAGCAGGAGGCCCTGAAGGTGGCCGAAGAGCAGCGCAGGCTGGGGGCGCTGACCTACACCGATTACCTGAACCAGAAAAACAGCCTGGAATCGGCGCAGGTCGCCCTGAACAACGCCAAGTACACGAGCCTCCTTTCCCGCAAGCTTCTGGACCTGTACCAGGGCCTGCTGGACTAACCCAACCTGTCATCCCCGCGAAGGCGGGGATCTCCTTTTCTTGCCTGCTTAAAAACAAAACGTCCCCCTGTTTCTTACCTGAAACAGGGCCGTTTCTTATTGAAAGGGATGTCCGATTTGTCATCCCCGCGAAGGCGGGGATCTCCCATTTTCACCCCCAAAACGCCATTTTTTGCCGTTTCCTGGCTTTTTTTCCGAATGGGTGCCGTCTTCTGCAAAAATTGGCACGGCCTTTGCATATAGGAGTGTGAAAACAAAAAACCGGGTCCCCGGCTAAGGCAAACCGCCCAGGCCAGGGGCCCACAACCAGTGAGGTTAAAATTATGCTCAATACTCAGATTCTTCCTTCCGCTTTCTATGGTATCCAGAACTTCCTTGACAACCTTAACGCCTGCAACGCTCAGGGCGAATGTGCCTACACTCCCAAGGCCGACTACTACGAAGTGGACAACGGCTTTGTGCTAGAGGTGGAATTGCCGGGCGTCAAGAAAGAAGACCTGGATGTGCAGGTAGAAAAGAACATCATCACCGTCAAGGCCACCCGCGCCCGCAAGGACAGCAAGTACACCTACGAACGGAGCTTCCGCCTGGCCGACGATATTGACCCCGAGAACATCAAGGTCTCGTTGGAAAACGGCGTGTTGACCTTCTCGCTAGCCAAGAAGCAGCAGGCTTCCGCACGCAAGTTGACCGTGGACTAACTCGGCGATTGTAACGATTCTTCATTGTGCTCCTTAAACACCAGGGACATCCGCAAGGATGTCCCTTCTTTTTTGTTGAAGGGGGAAGTTTCCCCCGCACCTCACACTCCATATCGCACACTTCTTGTCCCCAGCGCCCCTAACACCTAAAACCTATTACCTAGCCCCTAGATTCTAAATCCTAGCCCCTATTACCTAACACCTAGCCCCTATCCACTTTTTTTACATTTTCGGTGACACTTTTAACCTCCACAAGTGTTACACAGGCATGGAAAGGATAAATTCCGCAGACCGCATGGCGTTCTCTAGACTGTACGAGGCCTACGCCCCGATGGTTTACCGTCGCTGCATGGCCCTGCTCAAGGACGAGGCGGAGGCTTCGGACCTGATGCAGGACGTGTTTTTGCGGATTTATGCCGGCATGAACCGCCTGAACCTGGACAGTCCCAGCAGTCTTTTGTGGAATACGGCCACCAGGCTCTGCCTGAACCGCATCCGCGACAAGAAACGCAGGGGGCTGGACGTGGATTCCAGCGAACTGCTCCTGAATATCGCCTGCGCAGACGACGAGCAGGAAGGCTACGAGGCTCGCGGCATATTGGCGAAAATTTTTTCGCGGGAGCAGGAATCTACCCGGACCATTGCGGTGTTACACTATGTAGATGGTATGACGCTGGAAGAAACCGCCGAGATGGTGGGGCTTTCGGTAAGCGGGGTGCGCAAGCGTTTACGCACCTTGCAGGCAAGAGTTAAAAACCTGGAGGTGAAGTGATGATTCCCGACTGGAAACTGGAAAAATACTTGACGGGCGACTTGCCTGCCGAAGAAATGCGCGAAATCCGCGAGATGGAAGCGGCTGACGAGATCTTCGCCAACCGCGTGAAGATGTTGCGTGAGGACAATGCGGCAATCCTCAAGAGGCTCCCTTTCGAAAAACTTTCGGAAAAGATTGCCGCGATGCCCGGACGCTCCAATGCAGGTGCCGGAAACATGGTGCGTGTGAATTTCAAGTTGGTGAAGTTTGCGGCCGCTGCGGCCTTAGTGCTTGCGGTGATGACTGTGGCGGTGTTCAGCCAGCGTTCCCTTTCGGAGCAGGGCGGCACGGTTCTTGCGACCGCCGCAAACACCCAGGTTATGGAAGTGGCCATGGCCGACGCCTCCGGTGACGATGGCGTGCGTATCAAGGGACTCTCTGCCCGCATGGAAGTCTGGAAAAAGACAGGCGATAGCGCCGTGCAAATGGAAAATCTGGGAGAAGCTCGGGAGGGCGACGAAATCCAGCTGCGTTACGCCGTTGCCGAAAAATGTTTCGGTCTGCTTTTCAGCATGGACGGAAACGGGACTATCACCATGCACATGGGGCACGGGAACCGCGCCGTAGAACTTGAACCCGGCAAGATGACCACCCTCCCCTTTGCCTACAAGCTAGATAACGCCCCGAAATTCGAGAAGTTCTTTTTCTTGACCTCGAAAAATGAATTCGAGTTGAACGCGGGGGATATTGACGCCTCGCTGAAACAGGAGGGCGTGAAGACGGTAAGCCTCACGCTTCGCAAGACGGAGGGCAAGTAAGATGATGAATTTGATTAAAAAGGTGGACGCGTCCTTGACGCTCCAGATTGTTTCGGTCATCGCATTGGTCCTGTTGGCCGCGGCTTCCAGTGTTTCCGCCGCCCAGGAGATTCAGATCAACCGCTACGTGCTGGCCGTAAGCGCCAATTACGGCGGCGAGGGCCGCCCCACCCTCCGCTATGCCGCAAGCGATGCCCGCTCCTTCGTGAACGTGCTGAAGGAAATGGGCGGTGTGCAGGCGGGGAACATCGTGGAGGTGAAGGAACCCAGCGTCGCCGCATTCCAGCAGAAGATTGACGAACTGGACAAGAAGATTGCAAAGAACAAGCCGGCAGGCGGTCGCGACGAGGTGCTGGTCTATTACAGCGGTCACGCCGACGAAAAGGGCCTGCGTCTGGGCAAGGAGACCTTCGCCTGGAAGACGCTCCGCACAAAAATCGATTCCCTCCATGCCGACGTGAAGATTGCGGTGATAGACGCCTGCGGTTCAGGAGCCATTACCCGCGCGAAGGGTGGCGTGGCTGTGCCCGCCTTTATGGTGGACAAGAGTTCCGACATGAAGGGCTATGCCTTTATTACCAGCAGCACGCAAGATGAATCCAGCCAGGAAAGCGACAGGCTGAAGGGTTCCTTTTTTACCCACTCCCTGGTGAGCGGCCTACGCGGGGCTGGCGATATCAGCGGCGATGGCAAGGTGACCCTTTCCGAAGCTTACCAGTTTGCCTTTAACGAAACACTCCAGAAAACGGAAGCCACCATGGGTGGCGCCCAGCACCCCAGCCGGGACATGAACCTGGCTGGTACTGGCGACGTGGTGATGACGGATTTGCGCAGCATGAACGCGGGCCTTGACATCGGCGAAGACGTGGAAGGCCGTCTGTTCATCCGTGACGAGCGGGGCGAGCTGGTGGCGGAACTTTACAAGAAGGCAGGGCGGCCCATCAACCTGGGGCTTGCCGCCGGCAAGTACAGCGTGCGTCTGGAAAGGCCCGCCGAATATAAGGAGGCGAGCGTCACCCTGCAGGACAATTACCGTGCCCAGCTCACGCAAAAACAGTTCAGCGCCATCGTTGCCGAAAAGACCACCCTCCGGGGCGAAATCGCCCGCCGCGGGGACTGTGCCTCCGGCGATACCGTCGCCTGTTCCTTGGATTCCCTGGACCACAACGGAAAATTCCGGGTGACCTTCAACTTGGTGGACAAGGACCGCGAAGCCCGCAAGGGCCTGCAGATGGGCCTGTTCGTGACCCGTACCGACAGCTATATGCTGGGTTCGCAAATCAGCATCTTTGCAAACATCGCCCGCAAGGAAATGCATGGCCTGCAACTTTCGGCGGTGTTCAACGGCGCGAAGGAGCATTACGAAGGGGCGCAGATTTCGAGCGTCATGAACTATGCGGGTTCCTTTGACGGAATCCAGGTGTCTCCCGTGATCAACGTGGCCAAGGAGAATTCTTCGGGTGTGCAGGTCTCAGCCACCATGAACGTGGCCCGTGATTCCCTGAACGGCGTGCAGGTTGCCCCCGCTATCAACTACGCCCGTGAAACCAAGGCCCAGATTTCTGCGGCCCTGAACGTGGCCAAGGAAACCCATGCCCAGATTACCGCCGCGGCGAACATCGCGAGAGAGTCTGACGTGCAGGTGTCCACTGCTTTGAACGCCGCCAAGAAATCCGGTGTGCAGGTGACTGCGGCCCTGAACGCGGCCAAGGAATCGGACGTGCAGGTGGCAGCCGCCATGAATGTGGCGGGCAAGCTCAACACCGCCCAGGTGAGCGTCTTGAACATTGCGGGTCGTGCCGACGGCCGCCAAGTGGGCATCCTGAACATCTGCGGCCACTGCGAAAAGACTCCCGTGGGCCTCATCAACATCGTGGGTAACGGCGTGTGGAGCGTCACGGGCTCACTCAACGAAATGGGCGCCCTGGGCGTTGCTCTCCACATGGGTACGGCCAACCTCTACACCGCTCTCGAAGGAGAACGACTGATTGAAAAGGGCACTAAGTTCAAGCACTTTAGCGACGTTTCCGAGGCGGGTATCGGTCTTGGAACGCAGTTTGGTCAATATGGTAGCCATTTTGATCTGGAATACATGCTCCTGATGGAACAGAACAAGGTAGACTTTAGCTTTGACGATTCAAATTTTGAATACGGTTCCGAAGACGGAGTCAATTTCCACCACCGTTTGCGCTTGGGCTATACGACTCGAGTGTTCCCCTTCTTCGGACTCTCGGTGGGCGGCACCCTCAACGTTGCAGCGCAGGGCTATGGCGAAAAGATTCTGGTAAAGCCCCTCAGCGAATACCACGACGACTTCGGCCACGAAGGGGATAAATTCCGCTTCTGGCCCGGATTCTACGCCGGCATTACCGTCGGAAGGTTCTAGAACTTGGCGGGGGAAGAACGGGGTTGATTGCAGCCCCTCCAGTTTTAGACCTTATACATAGATTTCTTCTCGGCCGCGGCAATTGGCGTTGGAGTCCGCCTGCGTTTGAATTTTACTCTGGGAACCAGATGCATTTGAATGCCCAGCGCGGCAAGAACCTTGAATACGGTTTCAAAGCGCGGATGGGCATTTTCGGCTAAAGCCTTGTAGAGGCTTTCTCGTCCGAGTCCTGACGATTCCGCAATTTTCGCCATGCCCTTGCTACGTGCGACATGTCCGATAGCATGCAGCAACAATGCGGGGTCGTTTTCTTGGCAAATCAGGTCGAGGTATTCGGCAACGATTTCTTTGCTGTCAAGATACTCTGCGATGTCTAAACGAGTGACTTCACTTTTTTTCATTTTTCATTCCTTGCCAAATGTTTTTTGCTTTTACGATGTCTTGATCTTGTGTGGATTTTTCGCCGCCAATCAGAATAATTACAATAATCTCGCCATCTTTTGCAAAATAGAGTCTGTAGCCTGGTCCATAATCGATGCGCATCTCCAATACGCCGTTCCCTACAGATTTAAAGTCGCCAAGATTGCCTTTTTCAACTTGCGTCAATCGGGAAAGTATGTGTGCTTTAGCCCGAAAATCTCGTAATTTTTGCATCCATTTCTGAAATACAGGGGTTTGGTTTACGATCATTGTTTTCTCCAAATGTATCCAATTGGATACGAATTGTCAAGGGGCGGATGTTTTTAAGACTTTCTGTCTGCTATATAAACGGAGATGAAGGCCAAAATATGCCGAAAATTTTTGTTTACGTGCTTTTTTTACAAAGGGTGGTTGGCCGACTATTGTAAATTATTTGCCTAAAATTCGAAATTTCAATCACAAAAAATGCATAATTTAAATAAATTTCAAAACTTTTGTATCATATAAATGTAAATAAACAAAAATATACGTCAAAACGGCAGAAAAATCGGCAGATTGTATCTTTTTTCGCTCCTTTTTGGGCGTTTTGCATTTATATTCTGGAATATGGATTCCGTCATCGCATTCCAGGATTATCGAAAGTTCATGGGCCATTGGTTTCAGGAGAAAAAGGCCCATGCCGTAATGACGTGGCGTGAATTTTCAAAACTGGCCGGATTCCGTTCTCCCGTTTACCTGAAGCTGGTTTGCGAAGGCAAGTCGGGGTTGAGCGGAGCAGGGGTTTCCCGCGTGGCTCATGCCATGGGGCTGGAGGGCTTTGAACTGGCCTATTTCAAGGCGCTAGTGGCATTTAATCAGGCAAAACGGGAATCCATAAGGCAGAAATATTTCGACGAGATGCAGGCCCTTTCCAAGGCGCACCAGGTGAATGTCCTGGGGCAAAAGTCCATGGGGTATTTTGAATCCTGGCAGAACCCGGTACTCAGGGAATTGGTGCCCCACATGGCGGGCAAAAAGGCAAAGCAAATCGCGGTCCAGTGCATGCCGAAAATCACGGCGCGACAGGTGTCGGCCACCATCAAGTACCTGACATCAATGGGCCTCTTGAAAAAAGTCGGCAAGGATACCTTTATACAAACGAACAAGACCGTATCGACGGGGAAAATGGATTTTGTCCCGCTGGCGGTTCAGCAGATGCACTTGCAGATGGGTGCGCTCGCTCTAGAGGCTATAAAGAACGTGCCCCTGTCCGGCCGTTCCGTTTCAGGGCTCACGCTGGGCCTTACTGAAAAAACATTTCAGAAAATTGTCAAGGAATTGGCGGATTTCCGTAAGCGCGTTATCGCCATCGCCACCGAAGACGACGACATGGAACAGGTGTTCCGATTGAACCTTCAGCTTTTCCCCTTGACATGGAAACTTGCCTCCGGGAAAAAATGAAACAAGGAAAATTTGCACAGATGAAAAAGACATTTGAACATAGCTTTTTTTGGCTTGCGTTGTTTGCCTTGGTCGCGTTGTTTGCGTGCGCCTGTTCAGGAGACGACAAACAGGCCGGTGGCGCTACCGAAGAGACCCAGATAGCCATCGAAGACAAGACCGTTGCCGGTGTCTCTGAAAAGGGTCCCTTCACGGTGGGTTCTGCAGTCCACATTTACGAATTGGAATTTGAAACCCTCGGACATACGGGACGCTCCATTCCTGGAAAAATCGCCAGCGACCGTGGGGATTTTCGGTTTACCCATTTGAATTTGGAATGCCAATTTGCATTTATGGAGGTTTCGGGATATTACCGCAATGAAAATACCGGAAAACAATCAACGGCCCCTATAACCCTTAATGCCCTGGTGGATTTGTCCGACAAGGAAACGGCCAATATCAACCTTTTGACTCATTTGGCTTTTGAGCGCACCCTGTTCCTGGTAAACGAGGGCAAGCCTGTAAAAGACGCCAAGCAGCAGGCTGAACAGGAAATCCTGAAGGCGTTTCATATTGAAAACGAATTGATTGGCGACTTCGAAGGACTTTCCATATTCAAGAAGGGAGAGGGGAATGCCGCCCTCCTGGCCATAAGTTCCTTGATGCAGGCGGATTCCCGGAGGACCTTGCGGTAGCTTTCAACGACGTGGATCTGTGCTATTCGATTCATGAGAAGGGCTACTACAATGTCTGCTGCAATCATATTTATCTCTATCACCACGAGTCCCTGACCAGGGGCCTTGATAACCTCGATCCCAAGGGACAAGTTCTGGTGGGAAAACTACGGCCTCGGTGATTGCGACAAGGAGCGGGAAGGTGTTGTGAAAGCAAACACCAATGCGTTGAGCAAGTTGAACGGCGTTCATTTCATTTGCAAGGATAAGTTGTGGCGCCTGGCTTCAGACATCGAGAAGGATACAGCAACGTGGGGTGTCGGAGAATTTGATGGTGAAATACGTCCAGGCCAAGTCAATAAGGGTATGCGCTACATCTACGAAGACGCTAAAAAAGTTTGGCGTGAGGCTTCGGAAATAGAAGTTGAAACTTACCAAAAGGATTGTTTAAAAGATGGTAAACTTTTCAAAGGCAATGAGAACAAATCTGCAATGTATGTTTGCGATGGCGAAAAATTCCGTATTGCAAGCGACATGGAAATACTGGGCGAGTTAGGCTGTACTAGTTATAATCGGGATAGCTATCATATTTTGACACAAGTTTCGTATCCGCACATAGATAGTATCGGCTATGGGGATATGACATATAGGAGTGATAAAATTTCGAAGAATTATTCCTATTACAAGTGTACCGAGAATGGCTGGGCACTTACAATCGAAAAGTTAAATTACGGAACTTTGGTTGATGCCCGTGATGGTCACGAATATAAGACCATAGGTATTGGAAGTCAAATGTGGATGGCTGAAAATTTGAATTATGGTGATGAAGAAAAGTATCCCAGTATGAAAGAGCAAAATTGGTGTCAAAACGATGCACGCTACCTCGATACCTCCTGTGCCGCTTATGGTCGTTATTACACTTGGTGTGCCACTATAGATTGCGAATATTGGGCTAGACAAGGACAAAAATGTGGTTATGGAGAGCAGCCCTGTGAATTGCCAAAAACAGTGCAAGGAATTTGCCCCGAAGGGTGGCATGTCCCAAACGGTGAGGAATGGGAAACGCTGTATTCTTTTGTGAACAATGACTATAGAGCGATGCAAAAAAAAGGATATGATATGTGGCAGGGGGCAACAGATGAATATGGTTTTTCGGCGATTCCGGCAGGTATTGAAGGAAACAATTACTTTGGATTTGGTGGATATGCTTTCTTTTGGAGTTCCTCCGTACAGGGGATTAATGAAGCGAGGAATTGGTATTTGCAACCGGATGCGGCGACCCTTGGCAGTGATAAAAAACACTATGGTTTTTCTGTCCGCTGCATCAAAGACGAAGAATGAGGCTTTACATATAGGCCTTCGGCAAGCGTCAAAATCACGTCAAACCGACAAAAGTCTCTGAAAAAGCACTAAAAAGTGCGTTAACGAAAATTTACATCGTTTCGTTTTTTTTTGTTTACATTTAACAAGTTAAGTGTAGGAAAGGAGTGTTCACCCTGTAAAAGCCCACAATGTAAAAAAATCGAGAAAAATCCTAAAATTTTGAGTTGAGATAGTCATTTTTTGCAAAAATTCGGCGGTTCTGTATCATAGAGCAGTAAAAAATTTCGCCAAACTATCAAAAAGTGGCAAATTCGCGGTTTTGGGGGCTTTGGGGCGTTTCTTTCAAACCTGGCCCATATATATTCATGTATATGGAAATTGAGCTTTAAAAAATGGAGTAGAAATAGTGCTTAGCAAAAATCCTCTTCTGGAGCTATTAGGGCTTGTTATCGGAACATTAATACTTGTGGCGTGTGTTCCTGAAAATGCGAATAATGTGGATTCTTACTACCAAAAGGAATACAAGTATAACGAAGTTAAGGATTCTGTAGATGGTCAAAAATACCGGGCAATTCAAATTGGAAATCAGTATTGGATTGTTCAGAATATTAATAGAGTGACATCAGGAAGTGTTTGCGATTCTTGTGATATATATGGTCGAATATATAATTATGAAGAAGCTAAGAATGTGTGTCCAAGTGGGTTTACTTTGCCGACATATGCGGATGTTGAGGAGTTAATTAAAAATACAAAAGAAGTGAATGCATGGCAGTCTAAAAAAGGGTGGATGAAAAAAGGAAAAGATTCTTTTGGTTTTGCGTCAATTCCTGGCGGTTTCTATAGCCGGGCAGATGGTATTGTAAAAAAAAGAGGGGAAATGGTTGGATATTGGTTGCAAGATGAGAGCGATGATTTTGCTTTGCGTTGGAAAATAAGTAATCAAGACAGCTTTGTGGATGTCTCAGCCTTGAAAAAGGATTATGGCTTTTCCGTGAGATGTATTAGCGTAGGATCTTCTATTCAAAATAACTTGGTTCTTATTGATGAACGGGATTTAAAATTTTATAAAACGATTGCAATTGGCACGCAAACATGGATGGCCGAAAATTTAAAGTACAAAATAAAAGAAAGCTCTTGTTCAAAGGGTGAAATTGATAAATGCGAAAATGAAGGGAGGCTATACCGATTCTGGGAGGCGAAAAAAGAAAAGATTTGTCCTAAAGGTTGGAAAATACCTTCTGTTGGAGACTGGAATAAATTCTTTTCCTTTGCGAACATGAGAAGAAAATGTGAAAGTTTTGGGTATGAGTATGAATTTGGGAACGAGTGTGACTATTACGTTTGGAATACAGCTAATGAAAAAATCAAAAAAATAGGATTAAGTGGCAATTATGCTACAACAGGATTGACTTATTTCAATAGAAAGGGCGTAGAATTTGATTCTCATTATTGTTTTCATGAGTCTTCTGATGGTATTACTGCATCGGATTATTGTTGCCAAGATGTTTGTGAAGACTATGTTCGTTGTATAAAAAAATAGGGGTGCTTTTTATGAAACGATTTCAGATTGTTCTCAAAATATTGGCAAGTGTATTTGCAACATTGCTTACGTCATGTGCGTACACGCCAAAGGCGCAATTTGTGGAGACGAATTCGGCGGAAGGAACATTTGTTGATACACGTGATGGGCAGACATACAAGACTGTTACAATTGGAACGCAAACTTGGATGGCCGAAAATCTTAAATATAAAGTAGAAGATAGTTATTGTTACGATAATGATGAAACTAAATGTGAAAAATATGGGCGTCTCTATTCATGGTCTAGTGCTCTTGATGATAAGTTGTGCCCAAGTGGCTGGCATTTACCTTTTTTTGAAGAATGGGAAATATTGAGCGATGCTGTTGGTGGAAGGGATGTTGCTAGTCAAAAGTTAAGATCCTCAAAAGGCTGGGGGAATGAATACAATGGTGATGATAATTATTCATTCTCAGTTAGGCCATCAGGGTTTCGGCATCCCTCAGGATACAGCCATAAAAAAGGTGAGTTTGAAGGGATGAAAACGAAAGCGTATTTTTGGTTAAATGGAGATTTTTCGCTAAGCAGAATATTGCCGTATGCAGGTGAACATCGTCTTGGTGACTGTGTTAAGCGTGAATTTGGCGAAATTGGCGAATGTGTTGAGTATGCGGATGCACATGGACGTCGTATTGCAGCGAATCAGCCAGCTAGAGGCGTACTAATGTTTGAACAAAAAGATAGTGAAATTGGATTTATAAAGTGGGGCGTAAAAGATGTTGTAATTAAAATTGACGGAAAGGAATGGACTCCGATTGATTTCGCAGATGATTATTGGCTTCCTGTTCGCTGTATATCGGATGCTCAGGCGGTAAGTGAATCTGAAGAAGATTGACATAGACATTGTATCATAAGGTGACAACCGTGTTAAAAAAAGTAATTAAGCTTAGTTGGGTCATTATGCTAATGGTGGGGCTATCGGTATTTCTAGAGTCCTGCCATTCGACAGCCCAATATGTTTATATCGATCCCCGCGATGGGAAAACATATAAGACTGTTAAAATAGGAAAGCAGCTATGGATGGCAGAAAATATGAACTACAAAACAGCAGAAGGGTCACATTGCTTTCAGTGTAAGGAATATGGTCGATTGTATGAATGGAATGCTGCGCAGGAAGCATGTCCCGATGGTTGGCATTTACCCACGAAAGCAGAGTGGAATATTTTGTTTTCTAATCGGCATGCCAAAAATCTAAAATCATATGAAGAATGGTATAATGCTGATGCTATCGATCGTTATGGTTTTTCGATACTTCCAACAGGTCGCTACGATGACGGAAAATTAAGTAATCGGGGGAATTTTGCTCAATTTTGGAGTGCAGATGGAAATGAGGGACCTTATTTTATGCCACGAGGCGATGTGAAATGGTCCGAATTGTCTGACAATAAAGTTGGTGTTTCTGTTAGATGTATTAGAGGTAGTAAAAAAAATGTTGTGCGAAAGAAAAAAGATGGTTTCGAATATAACAAAAAAATCGAAAGTGTAGAATATGAAGAAGAATATGAAGAAGGAAATCAATACGAAAATGAGCAATATGTAAACAATCAAGTGATGAATATTCTTGATACGATATTTGATGCGCGTGATGGGCAAACGTATAAAGTTGTTACGATAGGTAATCAAACGTGGTTGGCTGAAAATTTGAAATATAAAACAAGAAAAAGCGCTTGCTATGCTGATGATCCTTCCAATTGTGAAAAATATGGAATGCTTTATTCTTATGAAGACGCTCAAAATGTTTGTCCTACTGGTTGGCATTTACCGGATGCGATTGAATGGACTGTTTTGAAATATGAATCGGAACGAATACTGATGGATGTCCTTCGAAGTTCAGAACAAAGTATAGGATCTGGCTACACAACTCCTGGTACAGCTCCTTATTTAGCAGATGATAATCTTGGCTTTCCTCCCTACGCTTGTGGAAGATTTGCCAAAACAAAGAGCTGCCCTACGATGGGAAATAGTGGGTTTTCGGCCTTATATTCGGGATGTCTTGCAGAAGAAAGAAGAAATAGTGAAAAATATATGGAATTAGGAGAAACGTCTGCGTTTTGGTATAGTGCGAAAAATTATGCCAGACCGCCTGTTTTTGCTGCAAATAAACCGCAAAGATATTCCTATTGTGCGTCGCAAGATGTATCAAAATTACCTGTTCGTTGTATAAAGGGAAAAATCATTCCTTTAGGAAAGACTGAAATACTGAAGGATTCTCGTGATAATAAGAAATATAAAACTGTAAAAATGGGAAATTATGTTTGGATGGCTGAAAATTTGAATTATGAATCTCCAGATGGGGGAAGTCGGTGCTATAATGACAAATCGTCTATGTGTGCGAAATATGGGCGTTTATACTCCAGGGAGGCTGCAAAAAGCGCTTGTCCTGTGGGATGGCATCTTCCCACTGATGAGGAATATTTATTTCTACTCACGTTGGCGTCTCTTCCAAGTTCAGTTCGCACAGGTTGGGAGGTAACTGCATTGCGATCAAAAAAAGGATGGGGTAATAAAAAACATCAAAATGGAACAGATGATTATGGGTTTTCTGTGATACCGGGAGGGTTCTATGTTGGATATAAAGATGGTTTAAATCGATATACAGGTGAAGGAAAATTTGTTGATGTTGGAGAAAGAGCGATTTTTTGGCGGTCAAAAGATGATTATGTCGGAATTAGCTCTATAGGAATAGACCCTAAAATCGGTTATTCATACCCAATGCTCTCTATTCGATGTGTCCAAGATTATTAGGAGGCTATCGTAATGAAAGGGAATATTTGTCTACTTGTTTTAGTTTTCGCTATCGTTTGTTTGTGTGGGGGGTGTAGAGAAGCTGAATCTAAAGAAAATGTCATCCTAAAGGGTTTCAAATCTTTTTTGGGACAAGATGTATTGAAAGATAAACGGGATGGCCAAACTTATAGGATTGTAAAGGTTGGAAATCAAATATGGATGGCAGAAAATTTAAGATTTAAGATAAAAGAAAGTTGGTGCTTAGATAATAAAGAAGTTAACTGTAAAAAATATGGTCGCTTATACAGGAATAGCGAGGCTTCAGTGGTTTGTCCTGATGGATGGCATTTGCCGAGTTATGATGAATTTGGCACATTGTTTGGTGGAGTTGGTGATTATAGGACATTGTTATCAAAAAAGGGATGGGATGTTTATGGCGGCAATGATTATTATAATTTTACGATACTTCCAGCAGGATATAAGACAAATGAAGGCTTTGCTGGTGAAGGCCAGATGACTTATCTTCTAACCTCATCATTAGATAAAAATAATCATATTGCAGTGATTAAAATTACAAGGGATAAATGGAATTGGTTGTCTGCCGGAGAAAATGGAGCGTCATCTGTTCGCTGTGTCAAAGATAGTGGTTCTGATGATGAAGCCAGTTCTCAAGGCGATGTTTCTTCTATGATTGATTCACGTGATGGAACTAGATATAAGATTGTGAATATTGGAGAACAAGTGTGGATGGCTGAAAACTTAAGATATAAGACAGAGGAAAGCTTCTGTTATGATGATGTAAATTCGAATTGCGCTAATTATGGAAGATTGTATTCTTGGGATGCTGCAATGACAGCATGTCCTCAAGGATGGCATATCCCGTCAAGATTAGAGTTTAATGATTTGATTAAGGTTGTTGAATCTGGCCGTGGGCAAAAAATTGGTGGAGCAATGCTTAAATCTTGGAATGGATGGGGAGAGAATAATGGAAAGATTTTTGAAGATAATCAAAGATCAGGAAATGGTTTGGATGCGTTTGGTTTTTCTGCTTTCCCCGCAGGGTACATACATTTATTTGAGGAGGAATATTATAATAAGGGTAAGTCTGCATATTTTTGGAGTTCTTCAGAAAATGATTGGGGGGAAGGGTATTATTTGGAATTAAGCGTAAAAGCTAATGCTCAAATAAATGTAACAAAGGAAGTATACGGATACTCTGTACGTTGTTTAAGGGATTAGATGTAATATAGCAACCTGTATTGAATCTGATTGAGTTTTCTTTGGTTTGAAAAATGATAATAAAAAACATAAAAAACTAATAATCCAAAATAAGGAGAAAAATTATGTTCTGTTCTCAATGTGGGAAAAAATTGCCTGATGAAGCCAAATTCTGCGATAATTGCGGAACGGCTTTGCAACAGGTTGTCGAAAAAGCTCCTGTGGTACCCAAGCCAAATCCGTTTGCGGAACCAGGCTCTCAAACTCCGGTAACCCATATTAATATTGGAGTACCGAATGTTGGGCTTAATGTAGGAAATGTCGAAGTGTCGCCCAAAAGCAAAATAGGTGCATTCCTCCTAGCCTTATTTTTTGGTGGCCTGGGCTTCCATAATTTTTACATGGGCCATTCTGGAACGGGGGCTCTTCAATTAATTTTGCAGATACTTATTTGGGTGTTGTCTATACCGACTTTTGGGATGAGTATTTTCCTGGAAATTCCTTTTTTCCTTTGGGTATTTATAGAGATGATTATGATTCTTTGCGGTTCCGTTAAGGATGGTGAGGGTCTTCCAATTAGATTGTAGGTTGTTTTTGGGGATAGAACCCGTTTCTCGTGACAAACTTGAGGAAGGTAGGGCAATTTTTCTTGGTATATGGCAATTTGACAGACAGTGTCTGTCAAATCTCAGATTTCTCAAATTTCAAACTCCCGCTAAAATTTCGTAAGCGCTGTTTACGAAATTGTGCCAATATTTACACCGCTGTTTATGAGTTGTCTCTTAAAAAAGTAACACTTTTAACCCCGTTAGGTGTTTCAATGGCAAATAGGTCCGCCTATTTGCTATTTTTGTCCGAAATTCGGGAATCGTTTGTTGAAAGTCTGGTCTTACATCGTCTTTTTGCTGTCCTTGGCGGCCTCTCTTGCTTTTGCGCAAGGGACGGCAGGTTCCGCGCAACCCGTTCCCGGCTCTGCAACAGCAGACTCTGTAAAGGTCGTGGGCATCGTCTTCAACGGCGTGGTGCAGGACAGTTCCTTTGCCGTGGGCGAAAAGCTCAACGTTGAAATTCTCGAATCCGGCGAGGCGCTCCAGACCACCGTGGGCACGCCTTTTAGCGTGGTGCTTCCCGAAGATACCCTCTGGAACATTTGCGTGACCAATTCCGACACGGCCGGCGCCGAGAAGGAAAAATGCTACGAACTCAAGTATGTCGGCGCAGAACGTGCCTTTTCCCAGGCCCTGGGCGACGGATTTGCTTTGGGTGAGGGGGAAAGCCTTCCCCTCGCTCCTGCTGATTGTCATCCCCGTTCCTCTCATTGTCATCCCCGCGAAGGCGGGGATCTCCAATCATCATCCGCTTCCCTTTCTAGCGGGCGGACAGCACTTAGCGATTCATCGCTTAGTGCGCATGGCCACCAAGGTGGGGACACCCCGCAACGCCCCGACTCCGGCGATGTCAACGTAGACTCCCTCTTGGCTGCAGGCGAAAACACAAAGGTCACCGAACTCAAGAAGGTGGTGGTGCAGCTGCGGCGCCGCCCCAAGCGCAGCCCGGGTGAGTCCGTAGTGTCGGCCAAGTCCATCAAGCGCATGCCGAGCCTCGCCGAGGCCGACGTCATCAAGAGTATCCAGGCTCTCCCGGGAGTGGTCGCCAGTTCCGATTTCAGTTCCAAGATTTACGTTCGAGGCGGCGCCGCGGACCAGAACCTGTTCCTGTTTGACAATGCCGTCGTCTATTCTCCGGTCCATTTCTTCGGGCTGTTCAGCACATTTCTCGTAGAAGGTATCGACGACGTGAAGTTCTACAAGAGCGGTTTTCCGGCCCAATACGGCAACCGCCTGAGCTCGGTACTCAAGATGGACGGCCGTGCCGGCGGCCAAGATACCGTCGATGAATGGTTTAGCAAGTCTAGCATCAAGATAAGCACTTTTGCAGCCCAGCTCCATACCGAGGGTCATCAGGGCCCAGCCCGCTGGGTAGTGGCTGGGCGTACCACCTACATCGGCTATGTGCTGGACCTGTGCAACGCTATCGGGCTTCTGGACCTTGATCTGGACTACGAGTTTACGGACTTGCAGGGAACGTTCCTTTACAACCTGACAGACGATACCCGATTCAAGTTCAGCTTTTATGTAGGCAAGGACGTGCTGGCCTTTGACCCCCTTTACGTGGACTGGGGGAACGTGGCGATTCCTCTCGGAATCTACCACCGCTTCAACGGCAACTGGGATTACAATTCCACATACGCCTTCAGCCGTTTTTACCAGAACATGGAAATATCGGACCTGATGTCCATCAGCATGAACCTGATGACCTTTTCGGGCAAGCAGTGGCTCAACTATCGCGGCGTCAAGGACCACGTGATAACCGGCGGTTACGAACTGGAATATACTTACGACCGCCTGGGAGAGCGGGTTTCCGACACCAAGCTGGAAGACAAGCAGAGACCTTTCCACCATGTGGGCTACCTGCAAGACGCCTGGAAGGTTACTCCCGATCATTTGCTGCAGTACGGTGCGCGATTCAACTACCAGACGGCGGCCAAGCATTTTGGCGTAGAACCCAGGGCGTCCTTGACTGTGAACCTGGATGAAACCAAGACGGTTGAATTTTATGGTGGTTACTATTTGCAATACTTGAATTCCATCATGTTCAGTGATCAGGAAACCTTGAACGAGTTTTACTACCCGGCAACCACGGACAATTACGGCAAGCAGATGAAACCCGCCTCGTCATGGCTGTTTGCCACGGAATACAGCCACAGGAACTTGTTTGACGGCTACGATGCCACCGTCGGGCTCTATTACAAGACCCAGAGCGACCTCAAGACATTTGCCATGGACTCGGACTCCACCGAAGACGACAGCGAGGCCTCTGCCAATTCCCAAAGCATGGTCATGGCGGATTACTTCGGCACGGCGTCGGGCTATTCCTTCGGTTACGAGCTTTCGCTCCGCAAGGATAGGGGCTGGTGGTTCGGCGGTATCAACTGGAGCCAGAGCATAAGCGTTATCCGCTCCGACGACGGAACCAAGGCCTATTACCCCAGCTGGCACCAGCCCTACGCCCTGAAGCTGGATGCAGGCATCAATTGGAAGGGCGACGAGGACGCCCTGAAAAAGCACCCGGTCAAGGGCCGCTATTTCCGCTCCTCCATTGCCCTCAAGTATTCTGCGGGCATGCCCATCACGGGATACAAGGGCTATTTCTACCGGGAAGATTTGGGAAACAGGAATTATTCCGACAACATCGTGGTGGTGCAGGATAGTCGCAATGCGGAGAGGCAGACCGACTATTTCCGCGTAGATGTGAAGGTCATCGATATCGGCCGCGAAAACAAGTGGAACTTCAGCTGGACCATCATCAACCTGACCAACCACGACAACATGTTCTACTCCTTCTACGACACCCGCGAGAACCCGCCTGAATACAACGAAATATACCAGTTCCCCTTTTTACCGATTATGCTGAGTTATGAGTATTATTTCTAGAGTGATTAGTGGTTGGTGGTTAGTGGTTGGGGTGTTTCTCGCTGCCTGCGGGGATTTTCACGGGCCTTGGGAATACTACCCCCACACCACGGAAATCTATGCAGGCGTTTACACCTACGGATACATTATGGAGGGCGAGTCCCCGCGAATCTGTTTTTCCAAGATGTATGAACTGGAAGAATCCTCGGCAGAAAACTTCGCGTTCTATGACAGCGCCAAGGTGACCGTCCTCGACACCACGGCAAAATCCGCTCCCGTGCAGCTTGTCCCCGAAACGGGCAAGCCCAACTGTTTCGTGGCGGATTCGTCGTCGGGCCTTGTGGGCAAGGCTGGCAATTCCTACAAGATGGAGGCGTTCTTCAAGTGGGACAGTTCCGGCGAAAAGGTTTCTACCACCTATAAGGCCGTTGCTACTATCCCCAAGAAATTCTCTGTCAAGAAGGTGAAAATCCCCCAGCAAGACGGCAAGACCAAGGATGTGGCCTTGAACGGCAAGGGATTTGAAACGAATTTCTTGACTTTCCCCAGGGACATGGACATCTACAAGTTCTACACGGAACACGACAAGGATTTGGGCGGCGTGCTGGTGACACTGACCTACGACAACGTGAACGGTGGCGAATCCATGAACACCACCATCCACAAGATGCTTTCTAGCTTCGCAGACGAAGATTCCGCCGGCTTTGTTTTCTCCCTGAGCAACAGCCTTGAAAACACCAAGAGGCTGGGGTACAACGACAACTGGACCATCGGTGGCTACAACAGCGCCGACACCATTTTCGTGTCGAACATCTCTTTCCCCATAGGGGAATCGATGCTCCATTTTTATGCCACCGACAGTGCGTACATGGATTACGAGGACTATGTTTTGGAAGCCCTGGAAGACCCTCGGGTGGTTCCTGTGTCCAACATCGAAAACGGCATGGGCGTTTTTTCGGGCATGAAACGGGTGGACATCCCCGTAAAAATCAAGGGCGACGACTATCTGGAATTTGAATACATCAGAAGTGCCTCCTGCAAGCAGGCGGGCGATGACCCCGACGACGATGAAGGCTGGAAAAACAGAGCCTGCAGGCTGTACCAGGATGTCTATTGCTCTGGAATGCCCTATGGAGATTCGGCGGCTGGCGGCGTGGATTTGATTACGGCCAATTCGAAGGCGGTCGCCTACTTCGAAGAAGGGGATTACCTGGTGAACGAGACCTGCTACCCCTCCTTGGTCAAGGCCGCCATGATGCTGGATACTACCAAGTGGTCCGTGTTCCTGCCCGATACGATTGATGCCAAGGACAAGTCAAACGCCTACGCCGACGGCCTCAAGCGCTACTGTGTGGCAAACAACTTTGAAAGCAACAAGATTGCGGACTGTTCAAGCCTCAAGAAGGACTGCCTGGAAAGCACCGAAAAGAACGACTGCCTGGAGTATTTCTGGGAGTGGTGCGCCGACAGGGACTGGGATTACGGGAGGTTTCCCCAGTGTAAATCCGCCCTGGTAAGCCGCTACTACATAGAAAAACAAAAATCCCCCGTCTTGGCGAGGGAGGTTGAGTTGATTTGTAAGCAGGACAAGCCTGCGGTTTGCAAGAACTGGTAGACGAAAGGTTTACACCAGGTCCCAGCCGCCGAAACCGCGGATGTCGGCGACACCAGCGTCAAAAGGCGGATAAGCGGGCAGGGCGAGGTCAACGCCGCCGCCTTGTTCACTACGGGGAGCATACTTAGGCCGTGCAAGGTCAAAGAAGGCGACCTGTCCGCCGGTGAGCAGCACGTCGTTGCCGTCCTTTACGCTAGGGAAGATAAAGTCGAATGCGAGAGGCCCTGCAACGCTACCTTTCCACGGCATAATGATTCCTACGGCGTTTTCTTCTTCTGAAACCAAATCGTCGCCCCAAGGATCGGTGCAGATGAACCTATGGGGTTCGCAATAGGTGGCGAAAGCAGAGGAAACAGCGACGGCCATAGCGAAAGCGATAAATGCGGTTCTCATGATAGACTCCTTTTTTACGGTTTCCCGATTAGTTAAGGTTTTGTTTTTCTTTACTCTCATAATTTACCCTTTAAAATTCATAAAGTCAAATGCATGATTTTCATTAAAATGATAAACTATTTTGATTATTTAGCGAAAAAGGACGGATTGGCCGCATTTTGCCGTATCGAAACGGCTATGTGGGGTGTTCCTTTTTTTTGTATCTTGTAAAAAGTTGAGTTTTTAAAAATAGGAGGTTTCGTATGCAGTCAAGACTCAAAGAAGCCGTTGTGCTCGCCGTCGCCATTCTCGGGCTGGGCGCTTTCCTCTACTGCGCCATGATCCACGTGAAGGACCGTGACCGCGTGGTGTTTGTGCGGGGGCTTGCCGAGCGTGAAGTTCCAGCCGATTACGTAATTTGGCCTATCGTGTTCAAGGAAGCGGGTAACGACCTTTCGACCTTGTACGAGACGGTGCAGGCCAAGACCCAGGCTTTGGAAAAATTCCTTGTAGAAAACGGAATCGCCAAAGAAGAAATTACCAAGGCGTCCCCGGACATCACGGACGCCCAGAGTGAACTCTACACCAGCGAACAGCGCCCCTTCCGTTACGTGGTGACCATGTCGCTTACGGTTGCTTCCAAGAATGTGGACAAGGTTCGCGAACTCATGGGCAAGCAGGGCGAGCTCTTGAAACAGGGAATCGCCTTTAGCGAAGGGGATTACCGCTACCGCAAGGTTTACAGCTTTAACGGCCTCAACGCCATCAAGCCCGAAATGATTGAAGAGGCCAACAAGGACGCCCGTGCCGCCGCCGAAAAATTCGCCAAGGATTCCAGGAGCAAGCTGGGTAAAATCAAGACGGCAACCCAGGGGCTGTTTTCTATCGAGGACCGCGACGAAAATACACCCTTTGTCAAGAAGGTTCGTGTGGTCACCAACGTGCAGTATTTCTTGGAAGACTAGTCGCTAAGGGCGTGATTGAAAAATGAAATTCAAGAGCATCGAAAAGATCCATTCCGGGAAGTTCATTACCCGTTACGACCTCCATTACGAAACGGCAAGCGGCAAGCCGGTTACCTACGAGATGATCAGCCGCGAACCGAACGTCAAGAGTATTGAAGACCTGCGGCACCACAAGAACAACGCTGTGGTCCTGATAATGCACGACGAGTCCGGCGAAAAACTGCTGCTGTGCAAGGAATTCCGCATGGCGGTAGGGGAGCAGGTGGTGAATTTCCCTGCGGGACTCATAGACGAAGGCGAAACGGTAGAAGAGGCTGCGGCCCGTGAACTGCGCGAAGAAACGGGGCTGACACTTTTGCGCATAGACGAAACCTGGAAAGAAAGTTATTCCGCCATCGGCTTTGCCAACGAGTTGAACGTGGTTGTGGTCGGTGTAGCCTGTGGTGAAATCAGGCCCAGCGATTCCGAGCGTGAAGAAATCGATGCCGCCTGGTACAGCAAGGAACAAGTGCGGCAACTGCTAAAGACGGAGCGCTTTGCGGCGAGAACCCAGGCTTATTGTATCCTGTGGAGCAGAAACTAGTCTTTCTCTTATTCGTTGATGGAGAATAATTTTCCCGAAAGCATCAGCCGGAGGGACTTTGCAATAGAAGGCTTGTTCAACAGTTTTTCCGTATCCACGTCCTTCTTTTCGCCGTCTATGTCAAAGGCCAGAGTGGCGCCGTTGTCGGTAACATCCATCTTGACCTTTGCCCCCATGACAATGGGAACGTTTACGTCGTCGTGGCCTGCAGGGAACCCGCACAGGACTGGGATGTTATACTTCTTCAGGTACTTGGAAAGCATTTCCTCGGTAGTTTCATAATTCAGGTCCGTCCCGGAATCCACAAATTCTCCGAGGATAACGCCCTTCACGTTTTCCATGACGCCGTGGAGTTCCAGTGCGTTGAACATGCGGTCGATGTTGTGCAGGGATTCGCCTACTTCTTCCATGAACAAAATGATGCCGTCACCGGAGAACACGTCGATGTCGCTGGCACCTACCAGCGGAACGAATGTGGCCATGTTGCCGCCCACGAGAATCCCTTCGGCTTTTCCCTTTTGGTTGAACTTGTGCTTGGGAACCTTATAGGTAGGCACAGTGCCCTTGAGCAGGTCCCGCAAGAGGGTGCTGTTGTCGTCTTTTCCGCGGGTCTTTCCGATAAACGAACTCATGGTGCCGTGGATGCTCATGACGCCTGCCTTGGTTTCCATGGCGTGCAGGGTGGTGATGTCGCTGAACCCGATGAGCCACTTGGGATTGTCCGTCACCAATTTCAGGTCGATAAGGTCCACCAGCTGGATGGTGCCATAACCGCCACGGTTGCTCAAGATGGCCTTGATGCTGGTGTCCTTGAGGGCTGCGGTAAAGTCGTCGGCCCGTTCCTGGGCGGTGCCTGCATACTTGCCCGCGTCCAGCTTGCCCACGTTCTTGCCGATAACGGGTTCAAAACCCCATTCCTTCAAGACGGCCGCAGTGTTCTGGATGTTTGAATCGGGAGTGGAGTAGGAAGGCGAAAGGAGTGCCACCTTGTCGCCTTTTTTGAGAAAGGCGGGGGCGGTGCATTCGGCAAGGGGACCTACCTTGCTTTGGTCAGAGACGCTGCTGGAACTGTCGTCGGAGCAGGCGGTAAACAGGAGCCCGGAAAGGGCGATGGTCAATGCGGCGCAGGCCGCGCTACGGAAGTAATTAGTTCTAAACATGGATTTACCTTTGCGCGCAATATAGAAATATGGGGCAAAAGTTGATTATTTCCAGTGTGACGGTGACATTTTTTGCGGGTTCGGGTGTTTTAATTATGTAATTTTGGTGCAACTTAACGCAGAAGAATATGACAAGATTGAAATTTTTGCCCATTGTCCTTTTGGTGCTGTTCTTTTCGGGATTGGCCCTTGCCGATTACGATTCGGAAATCCGAGACCTGAAACAGCAAAAGGAAAAGCTGAATTCCGAAATCCAGAAGCTGACCCGGCAGATTGCCTCTACGGATTCCCTGCTCAAGGCGGACGATGCACGCTACAAGAAGTTGCAGGCCCGCTACAGCGAAGATTCGGAGCGCCGCCGCGCCGAAATCGACAGCCTGAACGTGAAAATCCGGGGCGTGGCCGCCCAGTTACAAGAAGAACGGCAGAAACAGGCTCACGCCAAGAACCGAAACGACAACGTGGCCGCCAAGCGCAAGGCTTTGCGTTCGGCCATGCTTTCTATATGCAAGCAGTTGGAACGGCAGGTGGCCATGACGGTGCCTTGGGAGCGGGATGCCAGGCTGGAACGGGTCCGTTCTCTCGCTCGGGATATCGAAAGCGGGAGCGCCGCCGAAGAAGAAAGCTTTTCCCGTATCAAGGCGGTTATCCAGCAAGAAATCAAGTTCGGCGACGAGGTGGCCATTGTGAACGCGCCCCTTACCCGCAAGAACGGCGAACTGATCAATGCCCAGATCCTGCGGATTGGCAACCAGTGGATGGTCTATAGCGACGAAAACGGCACCGTTTACGGAAACCTGGTGCGCCGCGCAAGCAAGGGCAAAAACACCTACGAGTGGAACGAAAACCTGGAACTGTGGGAACGTGAAATTATCCGCTACGCGATAGACGTGAAACTGGCCAAGAAACCGCCCCAGATTATCGCCATGCCTGTCACCCTTTCTGTGGTAGGAGGCGAGAGATGAATTCGGAATTCGGAATTCGGAATTCGGAATGGCTGTCAAGAACAATGATGGCTCTATTCCTATTGTTTATTATGCCAAACCTCTCTTGGGGTGCAAAAAAGAAGGATGCCGAGGAACAGGCCCGTATTCAGGACTCCCTGAAACAGGTAGAAATCCAGAACCTTCAGCGCGAAATCGAAAGCCTCGCCCGTATCCGCTTGCAAAAAGCCGACTCTCTTGAAAAACTGGAAGCAGCCCACTGGAGCAAGCGTTATGCCGAATCCCAGCTGACCGAGGAACATCAGGTGGAGACCCGCGAACTGGACGGTCGCTACACAAAGCTCTCTACGGATCTGGGCCGCGTAAGCGAAGAAGTCCAGGCTAGCAAGGATGTTACCGCCGAAGCCGAAGAAACGGCAAGGGCCGAAGAAGATGCCTTCGAGGCTTTTAATACCCAGGTGAGACTTTCCATAGACAAGTCCCTGGACGAGATTACGGGAGATTACCCCGTGGGCATGGGGGAGAGACTTATTTCCCTGAACAAGGCCCAGCGGGAAATGGCAAAGAAAAAGCCGAATACCTTGCCTGCCCTGAGGTATTATCTGAACGATCTGCTCGCCCGACACGAGATGACCTATACCCAGTCTTTCGGTCCCGAAAAATCCCAGGTAGGGAGCCGCACAGACGTGGAGGTTTACCGCATGCGCCTCGGGACGGTGTTCCTGGGCGAGGCGGCCACGGACAACGGTGAAATTCAGGCGCTCTTGCGGACAGGCGCCTTGCAGGGCAAGCGCTACGAATGGAATGCCACGCTCCCCGCTGATATGGCGGAATCGATTCGTGCGGCCATCAACAACGCCTATTCGGGACTTTCCAAATCGAGCACTGTCCAGGTGGATGTCCCGATGGACTTGCTCCAGAACAAGGCCATCAAGAATTCCATCAGTAACAAGGGCGACGAATCGCTCAAGACGCAGTTTGCGGAATGGTTCAAGAAGGGCGGTATCGTGATGTATCCGCTATTTTTGGTGGCGTTCTTTGCGCTGCTCCTTGCGACGGAGCGCTTTATTGTGCTTATGTACCGCGGGCACTTGGGCAAGCGTTTCATGATCCGCTTGAACATGCTTGTTCAGAACTCCCGTTACGAGGAGGCCGCCAATCTGTGCCTGCAACGCGGCACGAGTCTTGCCATGGTTCTTTTTGCGGTGCTCAACAAGGCAAACGACACCCGTGAAAATGCGGAACGTTCCTTGCAAGAGGCCCTGCTTCGGGAGCAACCCAAACTGGAACGCCGCATGGGACTCTTGGCCGCCATGGGCACTATCGCGCCCCTTCTTGGCCTTTTGGGAACGGTGACGGGTATTATCACCTTGTTCACCGTCATCACCGAGGTGGGCACCAACGACGCCCGCGTGCTTGCCGGTGGTATCTCCGAAGCCCTGGTCACTACGGAAACTGGCCTTGTCATTGCCATTCCCGTGATGATCATCCACGGGCTTCTGAGTGAAAAAATCGAGAAGGTCACCAGCGAACTTTACATGCAGAGCATGGCCCTACTGAACAGGATTTTCGACAAGGAAAAATGAGCAATTCCTTCTACGTATTCATTGAATCCCTGAAAAGCACGTACCAGGCCGGTGGCGTGGTGATGCTCCCCATTCTGCTGGTGGGAACTGTCGGATTCTACTACCTGTTTTACAGCTGGTTCCGTATCGGTTCTGACTTTTTTAGGCAAGATGTCCAGAAGGTCATCAAGAACCTTCGTCACGACCTGAATGAAGGCGGTGTCGAAAAGGCTATGTCCCGGTTGAAAAAACGCCGTGGAATTTTGGCCAGCGAACTTCGTTACGCCATAGAAAATGCACAAAAGAATCCCGAGGGATTTCGCGACATTATGCAGGTGCGCATGCTAGGGACGCTACGCCACATGGAAAAGGGAAGCCACATCGTGGCGGTAATGGCGGCGGCAGCCCCGCTGCTCGGGCTTTTGGGAACGGTGACGGGCATGGTCTCCACCTTCGAGGTGATCACCCTGTACGGAAACCAGAACCCGGTCCTTATGGCCGACGGAATTTCGGAAGCCCTTATTTCTACCCAGAGCGGGCTCCTGGTGGCGTTCCCCTTGACCTTGCTGAAACAGCGCCTGGATGAGCGTGTGGAAATTTTGACCCAGGACTTGAAACTCGGGGCCACGATTATTGACAATTATTTTGTAGGGTAATTATGGAATTCAACCTGCCGAGCAGAAAGAAAAAGGATATGGGCATCGAGATGGGCCCCCTGATGGACATCGTGTTCATCTTGCTGATCTTTTTTGTGGTCACGTCGTCCTTTACCCGCGAAACCGGCGTGGATGTGACCAAGCCACAGGCCCAGACGGCAAGCCAGCTGGAAAAGGAAAACCTGCTCATCGCCATTACCCGCGAAGGAACCATCCACATGAACGAGCGTCAGGTGGACTTGGCAAGCCTGCAGGATATCCTGAAACAGTCCCTCTCGAAAAATCCCGACAGGGAGGCTGTGGTCATTGCCGACAAGGGGGCAGAAACAGGCGTGCTGGTGCAGGTCATTGACATGTGCAACCTGGCCGGAGTCAAGAAGGTGTCCATCGCGGCTCAGGCGGAATGAATCTAGGCTGTAGGTGTTAGGTTGTAGGTGTTAGGAATGATGAAGGTTGAAAAAATTCAGATTTCGGAGTTTGTTTTGGGCTTTAGGGGGTGTCGTCCTCGTTTTGCTTTGTCGTTATCCTTGTTTAATACTGTCGTCATCCTCGCGTAGGCGAGGATCTACTAGACGATTCTTTCGCCACTCATAACTCATAACTACAATGCGTAAGATTCTAAGGAAAATAATCAAGCGGTCTCTGTTTCTCCTGGCGGCGGTGCTCTGTAGCCTGCTGCTGGTATTTTCCGTGACTCTTGCCAACATGTTTTTGACCGGGAAAATCTTCCACGAAAAAAAGTACACCAAGACGGAAGTCTCCGTAAAGAAAGTGGAAGAAATGGAAAAGAAGGTGGAAAAGAAAAAGCCTTCCCGCAAGCCGGAGCGCCAAAAGACCACCTCCCGCACGCCCAAGGCGGGCCCGCGTCTTGCCATGAACTTGGGGGTGGCTTCGGGTACGGCAGGGGCAGCCATTAACGAGGAACTGGTAGCGGATTTCCGCGGGGGCGCCATGTCCAGCGAAAAGGGTGATGTAGATAAAAAGCCTGAAAGCAAGTCCATGCCCAATTTCCAGGTGCCGCCACAAATTCGGGATCGGGAAATTGACGCTACGCTCCGCCTGAGTTTTTGCGTAGATGTGGGCGGGCGGGCCTATGATATCCGCATTATCGAGGAATCTCCTGCAGGTTCCGGGCTTGCCGCCGCCGGTCGCGAGGCTCTTAGCCGCATGACCTTTGCCCCTGCAGAAAAAGACGGCAAGGCGGTGGCGTTCTGCGGAATGGAACAGCCTTTCGAGGTGAAGTTTAGGGATTAGTGGTATGAGCTATGAGGTCGCTCGCGTTCGCGAGCTTTGGGGTATGAGTAACGGCAAACATGGTTTGTCGCGGCTCTCGCTTCTGTCTTATATCATCATCTTTTTTGCCATTCCTGTTTTTGCTGCGCAGTCTTCTTATGACCTGTTGGAACGCGCCAACGCCCTTTACCGCAACGGAAAATTCAACCAGGCCATCATCCTATACCACAAGGCCGAAGAACGCGGTGCCGATCCCACGGCCACAAGTTTCAATATCGCCAACAGTTATTACCAGATGGAAAAATATCCCGAGGCGGCGGCCGCCTACCGCAAGGCGGTGGATTTTTCGGACGGGGCGTTTTCCCCTGCGCTGTTCAACATGGCCAGCGTCTATTTCCGCCTGAAACAGTATCCCGAATGCATTGCCGCTTACCACAGGGCTTTGAAACTGGAGCCGAACAACATTTCGGGTTGGCTCTACCTGGGCGAGGCCTACAGCAAGGTAGGCGACAAGGTGGGGGCTCTCCGTTCGGTAGAAAAGGCCTACCAGCTGGACCCTGACGACCTGAGCATCGTCTATCAGCTTTCGGAGGCGAACATCGCCATGGACGATTACGACCGGGCTGTAGAAATTGTCCGCAAGGGCTACACGGCACACCCCGAAGAGGTGGATTTTCTGGTCTATCTGGGGGATGTTTTCCGCATGAACAAACAGTACGAACAGAGTGCGGGTCATTACCGCGAGGCCTTGGGCGTGCGCCCTGACGATGTGAATGTCATGTACAAGCTGGCCGATGTCTTGGCCGAAGATAACAAGCCCTTTGTAGCCATGGACATTCTGAACAACATCCTGCAAATCAAGCCGGATTTTTCCGATGCCGCCATTTTCCTCGGGAACCTGGCCTACGATACCAAGTTCCTGGACCGTGCAGAATACGCCTACGAGCTGGCGGCCAAAAAAGGAAACGCCGAAGCCATTTACGGTCTCAAGAACATGGCCTACGACGCCATGGCGAAAAAACGTACCGACGAGGCCCGCCGCCTATTGCTTTTGGCCCAGAAATACTATCCGGGTGACCAGTCCCTGAAGGCGGACTTGCTGGAACTGGAACCTTGATATCTGTTGTGTGATTTAGAACAGATTAACACCACCCCTCATTAATGAGGGGGCGTTTTGTATGCCGATACGGCCTAGAATTCTTTAAAAAAGCCACAAATGTGAACAAATTTGCAATTTCTTTATTTTTTTTGAGTGAATTCACTTTTTTTTTCATTATATTTATTGTAGTTTATAAAAAAGCCTCCTTGAGAAGATGGCTTGTAGATAGAGGTAAAAAATGACCAAAAAAATCTATTTACTTAGTCTGGGTCTGATGATTTCTTTTTGGGCCTGTTCCGATGACAATGCGAATTCCGGTGAGAATTCGGATGTTCCCGCGATGGCTCTTTTTGACGATTTGCCAAATTGTACTGAGAGCAGGGAAGGACTTGAATACATGGTTGAAGAATACAACCTTGTTTATGTCTGTCGCGACGAAATGTGGATTAAGAAAGATCAGCCGATATCCTGCTATATGGAGGAGTTGAGGGATGGCAGCGGCTACGCGGTTGTTTGCGGCGACGAATCCATTGGAACCCTGAAAAACGGCAAGGATGGCGAAGACGGGGAAGATGGGGAAAATGGTAAGAACGGCCAGCCTGGAAAAAACGGGGCATCATGCACTGCCGAGGAATCAAGGGACGGCTACAAGATAGTGTGCGATGGTGATTCTCTTGGATTTGTGAAGAATGGTGTTAATGGAACCAATGGCTTATCGGCGTACGAAGTTGCCCTTGCCGTTGGATTTGAGGGAACTGAAGAGGATTGGCTTGCGTCTATACGCGGCGCCGATGGCGCCAATGGAACTAACGGTACGAATGGCATTAATGGCACGAACGGAACATCTTGCAATGCGGTGGCAACAACCAATGGCTACAAGATTGTCTGCGGCGGCGGGCGATTCTGTGGGCGTGGTGCTGAACGGTACCAATGGAACTAATGGTACGAATGGCATTAATGGCACGAACGGAACATCTTGCAATGCGGTGGCAACAACCAATGGCTACAAGATTGTATGTGGAGGTGACTCCGTGGGTGTGGTACTGAACGGGGCCAACGGAACTAACGGTACGAATGGCACTAATGGAACAGACGGCGTTGTTACGGTGCAGGTCGTTACGACCACAGAAGGGCTGGAATGCGGGACTCGCGAAATCGAATCGGGTTTTGTGATTGTCTGTAACGAGGATTCCGTGGCCTTTATCCCGCGTAGCGCCCTGATTTCTTCTAGCAGTTCTGAGACGCAGCCTTCCAGCAACTCTGTGGAACTGTCTTCTAGTAGTGAACAAGAAGAGGGACAAGTTCCAACATGTTCAATCGATAATATGATTTCTCCCATAGACAGCTTTATTGTGGTGAGAGCAGAGTCTATAACTGGTTGTGATTCTGATACATGTTCCTACTCTTTGACAAAGGGGGAAACGGCTCTTTCAGTTAGTACAGGCTTCGACTATTTAACATTTAGAGGAGAACACGATATAGGTACTGTTACTTACACTTTGACCATTTCGAATCATTGGGGAGATGGTAGCTGTTCTTTCGATGTGAATTATGCTGTGTTTCAGCCTGTGTTTCTGCCGGACACGTCTTCCCAGTACAAACCCTATGAACCAGGGGGTAAGTATGATGTTCATGTGAATTCATTGCCCAATGGTTCTTCACATTTTAAATGTGCTCTCGACTCCGTTTCACTCCCTGATTCAACATTTATAGGAACTTTTGGAGGTTTTGATCTTGCGATTCCGTCAGGAAACACCAATTCCAATGCAATAGCTCTTAGCGAAAGATCTTACTATTTGTTTGTTGTTGATGAGAATGCCCCAGATGGTATAACTTGTGGCTTGAGTATAGAATAGGGGTGATTGGCACATGCCCAAATCACCGTTCTCCTACACCGCCGAAAGCAACAGTATAGCCAGCACCTGCCCGCTTAAAATCCGGAGCAGCATGGTCAGCGGATAGACGGAGGCGTACCCGATGTTCACCGCTTCGCTGTCGGCCTGGCTGTTGGCAAAGGCTAAAGCCGGTGGGTCCGTGGTAGCACCTGCAAGCACACCGCAGAGCGAAAGGTAGTTCACCTTGAAAACCAGGTGTCCCACAGCTGCCATGATGGCGAGCGGGACAAAGGTGATAATGGCGGCAAGTCCCATGTAGTAGAGCCCGCTTCCGTTCAGCAGCACGTCAAAGAACTTGATGCCTGCATTCAGGCCCACGCAGCTCAAGAAAAGCGTAAGGCCAAATTCACGAAGCATCAGGTTTGCACTGTTGGCCATGAAAAAGTTCAGCGGTCCGATTTTGCGCTTGCGGCTGAGGAGGATGGCCACAATCAGCGGACCGCCCGCAAGCCCCAGCTTTAGCGGGGTGGGCATCCCGGGAATGGCGAAGGGAATGCTTCCTACGATGACTCCCAAGAAAATGCCCAAGAAGGCGGGCAGGATTTCCGGGTGGTCCAGGGCGGTGAGGGAGTTGCCCAGTTTTTTCGCGACGATGTCCAGTCCAGAGGCGGGGCCCACGATTTTCAGCTTGTCGGCAAACTTGATGCGCAAATCCAGACGGCCCGTAAACTTGAACCCACTCCGGGTCACGCGACTTACGGTCACGCCAAATCGTTCCGCCAGAGCCAGGGATCCGATGGTGCGGCCCAGTATTTTCTTGTTGGTCACGAGCACGGTCCTCACCTGGATAGGTTCCGTATTCTTGGCGGGAATGGCGGTGATGGGCGTGTCCAGACGCTTGCCGATAATCTTTTCCATGGCGGCTACGGCCTCGGGCATGCCTACGATGTGCACCTTGTCGCCTTTCTCGATGATGGTCTTTCCGTTGGGGGTAAAGATGTTTTCACCCCTCAAGAGACGGGTCACCACCACGCCGCTAGAAATCAGGTCCGGGATTTCTTTCAGCATGATTCCGTACAGGTTCTGGTTATCTACCGTAAGGCTGCAGGATTCGATTTCCTTGCTGGTGGCGGCGATTTCGTCGGCGTAGTCGGTTGCCGCCTTGGCGGGGTCCTGCCGGAACACGAGCCGCACGAGCAGCATTACGAGAATAATCCCGATGACGCCGAAGGGGTAGGCCACCGCATACCCTATTCCCGTCAGGGACGTATCTACGCCGGCGGCGGCGAATGCGGAATTGGCGGCTCCCAGCGAGGGCGTGTTGGTCACTGCTCCGCAGAGCATGCCGATAAGCACGGGCACGTTGTCGTGCATGCTGGTAAAGAAGTAAAGGCAGAGGGTCACGATAACGCCCAGCAGCACAATTCCCACAGAAAGAATGTTCAGCACCAGCCCGTGCCTACGGATGGAATCCATGAAGCCTGGGCCCACCTGCATGCCGATGGTATAGACGAACAGGATAAGGCCGAATTCCTGGATAAAATGGAGTACATTTCCTTCGACGCGGAGCCCCAAGTGCCCAAGCAAGATGCCCACAAAGAGCGCTCCTGCACCGCCAAGGCTAATGCCCTTGACCTTGATTTTTCCGACCATGAGGCCGACTGCCGCTGTGAGGGCAATCGCCACAACTTGTTGCCCTACCGAGGGCTGGGTGAATAGATTGATAAGCCAGGTCATAGTTAGGGAATAGGGGTTAGGATCTAGGGGCTAGGTGTTAGGTGATAGGTTGTAGGTATTAGGTAGTAGGGCTGCGGGTCACAAGAAGTGTCATCCTGAGCGACGAAGTTGCGAAGGATCCAGTTCGGAAAAATAGCAACTGGGAACTAGTCACGAAGGGTTACCGCTATTTCTTGATGCAGCGGACAGAGGCGAAAATGTTCTTGTTGAAGTGTTCGTAGGCGATTCCGGAGTCGGTAATGCGGACAAGGTAAGCCCTGGAATCGTCATAGCTGTCGCTTGTCCAGAAGCTGGCGCTTACGCCCTTGTCGGCGAAGTTTCCGTCGTAGTACTTGAATCCGGCGAAGAGGGCGCTAAAACCGTTGGCGTCTTTGAGTGCGGCGGGCTCGCTTGTGCCGAAGGCCGCCTTGAAGTCTTCTACGGTGGGGAGCGCCCAGCCTGTGGGGCATACGTTACCCGTTGCAGAGGCGAAGGTGTACAGGCGTCCGTCCGTATTGCAGTTGTCGTGGTTGTTGGCGTAGCACACGCTTGAATCCGGAGTAAACACGTCCAGGTTTTCGGCCATCCAGGTCTTTCTGCCCAGAGTTGCGGTCTTGTAGGTCTTTTCGGGGCAGGCGAGGGTGTGGTCGGCCTCGTTGTAGGCGCAGTCCCGGTTGTCGTTGCAGGCGGTAAAGGCGAAGGCGGTGAATGCGACGAGGGCTGTGGTGGCAAGTGTTTTAAGAACCGATTTCATGAGAACTCCTTTGAATGTGCCTTGGGGCTTTTTTGTTTTCGGTGACAAAGATAAAACATGATTTTGATATTGACTAATAAATAATTTTTTCATTTTTAATCACTTTTTTTGATGATTTTTCTAAAAATCCTTATTTTACCCTTCTGTATCCTGATTTTATTGTTTATATTTGTGTTATAAAAATTTTTGATGAATTGGAGTTTTTATGGAACTGACCCATATCAAGTACTTTCTGGAAGTGGCACGTACCGAACACGTGACCCAGAGCGCCAAGAACCTTTGCATTGTGCAGCCTGCGCTGACACATGCCATCCACAAGCTAGAAGACGAACTGGGTGTCAAGCTTTTCAAGTCCAGCGGCCGTAACATCAAGCTTACCGAAGCGGGAGACTACTTCTACAAAAAGGTGAAGCCCCTTTACGAAGACATCGAAGCCCTGCCCGCCCGCCTTCGCGCCAAGTCCGACAAGCAGGCCATTACCGTGAGCCTCAAGGTTCTTGCGGCTTCTTCCTTTGTGACCAATGCGGTTATCCAGTACAAGAAAGACGCTCCGGCGCTCCGTTTCTACCTGGTGCAGAAAGAGGAATCTTCCCTGTACGACATTTCCATCCAGACTTTCGCCAACTATCGTCCGCAGGAAAATCCCGACGAAGAGGTTTTTGTCTGTTCCGAGAACATCTACCTCGCCGTTCCCAATACGGCGGAATACAAGAAGCGCGACAGTATCTCGCTGCATGAACTGGGCGACACCAACTTTATCGGTCTTTACGGCTCCAAGCAACTCCACACCATCTGCGAAGATTACTGCAACCGTATAGGTTTCCAGGCCCACCTGATTTTCGAAAGCGACAACGCCCTTATGGTAAAAGACGCCATCGCGGGCGGCCTGGGCGTGGGATTCTGGCCCGAGTTCTCCTGGGGCAAGGTGGACAACCGCAGAATCAAACTCTTGAAGATTACCGATATCGAATTCAAGCGCGATATCGTGGTGACGCTCCTCCGTGGCAAGCAGGACAATTCCCACATCGAAGGGTTCTACAAGTTCCTGGTAAACCAGCTGAAGCGTTCTGCCGGCCGCAAGAAAGAGCAGTAATAGCTATCTTTGGCAGCCATGGAAAATAAGTCGACAGATTGTGCGGCAAAGCCAACCGCTTCCAAGCCCAGCTATTTCCCGGCTATTGACGGACTTAGACTTTTGGCTAGCGTGAACATCGTGATGCTCCACCTGGGCAGTTCCAGCGCATTGGGCTACATGCAGGACTGGAAATGGCTTATGCCCATTATCAGCGCTCCTGCCTTTGCGGCAGGGATCTTCTACGTGTTTGCGGGATTCTTGTTTGCAAGCAAGTTCAGCGATCCGGAACGGCGGATTCCCGTGATTCCCTTCATGTTCGCCCGCATCGCGAAACTCTACCGTCTGCATTTTTTCATGACGCTCTTGATGTTCGTGGTGCTGGTGTTCAAGTTCAGCGGCTACACCCACCTGCCCGCGCTTTCCGAAATTGGCGACTGTGCTGCGGCGGGCCTTGCCAAGATGACCCACCCCTGGCGAAGCCTGTTTTTGCACCTTTCACTCACCTGGTCCATTGTACCGGATCTGGGCATGAAATTGAATGAGCCCTCTTGGTCACTGACTAGCTTTTTCATGTGCTATGCCATTACGCCTTGGTTCAGCCGTTGGCTTTTCCGTCAGAAGTACCGGACGCTTTGGGTGCTGTTCGGCACGCTGTTTATCCCCGGAATTCTCTGGGCGGTTTTCTTCGGAGCTTCCGACAATCTGTGGTTCAGCGGCTACGAGGCCAAGTACCGTTTCTTCCATATTTTCGCTCCGGTCCGCATTTTTGAATACCTGTTCGGCATGGTGCTTTTCCGCCTGTACAGCGAAGGCGGCTTTGATTTCCTCAAGAAGAAATTTGCAAGCGGTATTGCCCAGGCGGTGACCCTTGCCGCCATATACGGGAGCCTGTTCTTGCTTCGGCCCGAATGGAATCCCGGAGTGAACTATTTCTTCCATCATAGCCTCCCGATTCTGCTCTACGGACTGTTCCTGCTTTCACTCCTGAGTGGCAAGGGATTTGCGGCCAGGTTCTTCTGCATTCCGCTGGTCCGCAAGGTGGGCCGCGCCAGTTTCTACCCCTACTTGATCCACCTGCCGATTATCACCATCGCCTGGGGCATTTGTAACTTGAACAAGCCCTTGAATACCCTGATCCTGATGGTCTTCATTTATACCGTCAGTACTCTGTACATGGAATTCAAAACCTGGCGCCGCAAGCGAGCCAAGGCGAAAGCGGCTGGGAAGTAGGAATCAGAAAAGCCCATGGAGACAATCCATAGGCTTTTAAAATATTAGCGTAAATCGGGTACTTACTGTTTTTTGTTCAGCGTCTCGATTCTTTCCTGAAATTCAGCGACCTTTTCTGCAGACAGGCCCATTTCGCGTAGGACGGCTATGGAGTCAGCACGTTCTTCCTTGCGCCCCTGGCTGAATCCTTCGGTCTTGCCTTGGGCGAAACCTTCAGTTTTGCCTTGGGCGAACCCTTCGGTCTTGCCTTGGGCGAACCCTTCGGTCTTGCCTTGGACGAACCCTTCGGTACGACCTTGTACCCTGCCTTCAGAAAAACCGATTTCGTGTTCTGCTTTCAAGTCCGTCATATTCTTTACCTCGGCATTGAAAAGTTCCTCTACAAAGTTAATCAATTTCACAGAATCGAGCAAGTGCCGGAATGTCTCGTTCTGCATAATCTTTTCGGGAACGGGTTCTTCCTTAATAATTACCTTGATGGCACGGAGCCACTGTGCCGCTTCGGAATTGTCGTTTGCGGTGACTCCAGCCTTTTCAAGCTCGAAGAACTTGTCGATTTCAACAAAGATCTTCTGAACTTTAGGGAAGAATTTTTTGCCATGACACATCTCATCGACGTGGTGGATATATTCTGTGGGCTCTTCTGGGAATATTTCGAAATCAAGAAGTCCAAGAAAATAGATGCGGGGTAGTTCGTATTTTTCGCTGGTGTGCACCTGGTTTTCGATGACGCGAGAGATGTAGTATTCTACTCGGTCACGAAAGAAGTCATCCCCCTGCTGTTGCACCTCCACCAGTACCTTTTCACCTGCGTTGGTTGTGCCGATGATGTCGAGGATGCAGTCCTTTTTGTTAAAGACGCCCGGAAATTCCTGCATTTCCAATGAGATGTCCTTGATGGCGTCGTCGCCCTGCAGACCAAGCATCGCGTTCACTAGCGAGATGAGAAGCCTATGGTCCTTTTCCTCGGTGAAAACAATCTTAAAGATGCCGTCGCTAAGAATATAGGCGTATTTGTAAAGTTCCTGGTACTTGAGAAGGTTGTTCTTGTCGATTTCCATTGCTTTGAGCAAGGAATAGTGTTGTGCTCGATTCATGGATTGCTCCTGTTTGATTGTTGAGGCGTGTAAACAGGAGAATGTGCCGAATGAACGCAGAACACCTGTTCACAAACCTGTTTTAAGACAGATTGATGAAGTCCACAAATGTGGACGGTGCTCTACGTTAATCATCATGGGGCCGACCCCCACAGGGATAGCTGTCTCACGAATTGCCGGTTGTCTTGACCTGCAAAGAGTGGACGATGTCAAGCAGAGAGTTAAACGGCCCGCCCGGAACGAATACGCTGTCAGCGGGATTGATGCTAAGACAATAACAATATACAAAAAAAGTAGGGGATTGGGTCTAACGAGCCGTAAAATTGTATATTGTGTCCGAAAAGATTTTTCGGAGTCAAGATGGATATCGGTTCGTTACATTTTCAGAATCCCGAAGCCTTTTGGCTGTTGCTGCTTGTTCCCGTGCTTGTGGCGCTCTATGTTTACCGTCAGCAGCGTCGCAAGAGCACCATCAAGTTTCCGGCCCTTGCCATAGCCAAAAAAGCATCGCCTAGTCATCGGGTGCGCATGCGCCACATTGTGCCGGCGCTCCGCCTTGCAGCCCTGTGCTGCTTTGTGGTGGCCCTTGCCCGCCCCCAGAATGCTACCGAGGTGGAATACACCAATACCGACGGCGTGGATATTATGCTGGTGCTGGACGTGTCGGGCTCCATGGGTACGCTGGACATGTTGACCCGCACAGAACAGGCGAAGCTCGGGGTGATGAACGCCGAACGGATTCTCAAGTCCGGCGATTACTGGAAATATAGCCGCATGGGGTACGCCCAGCAGGTTATTGCAGAATTCATCCAGAAACGCCACAGCGACCGTATCGGCCTTTCTGCCTTTGGCGCCCGTGCCGTTACCCAGTGCCCCCTTACGCTGGATTACGGTTCCTTGCTTGAAATTCTGGGCGTTACAGACGACCTGGCCCACGATTCTATCATGGGAAGCCGAACCGCCATTGGCGATGGCCTCATGAATGCTCTTGCCCGCCTGCAAAAATCCGAAGCCAAGTCCAAGGTGGTGGTTCTCCTGACCGACGGTAAGGACAACGCCAGCGTCATTTCACCTGTCCGTGCGGCCGAGGTGGCCCAGTCCATCGGGGTGAAGGTCTATACCGTAGGCGTGGGCAAGCGGAAGGGTAAAATCCTGAGTTTCCAGCAGAACCCCTGGACAGGCGAAATCTCCTGGGGCGAGCGGGATATTACTCCCGAAGAAGGCATCGACGAAACCACCCTCAAGGCGGTGGCGCAAAAGACCGGCGGAAAGTTCTACCGTGCCGAAAACAAGGAACAGCTAGAAGAAATCTATTCCGAAATCGACCAGCTGGAAAAATCCGAAATCGAGACGGTGGCCTACGCCCGCTATGCCGAAAAATTCTACCCCTGGCTTTTGGTAGGGGCGCTCCTCATTCTGCTTGAACTGATTCTTGCCAACACCCGCTTTGTGCGGATTCCGTAGGCTATTCCCCATCTACAGAAGGCTTGTAGCAGTTCCTGGTGCAGTTTTCGATCAGATCGTCAACCGTCTTGGTGGTGGGCGTGCCGAATTCGGACCAGTAGATGGAGAAGGTAATGGGCCACGGGCCCTGGGCAAGTTCTTCGCTGGTGGCGCTGGTGGCAATCAGCCTGTTGGCCAGAGTTTCTATCTCGGAGAAATCGTTACATTCAGTAACAATGGCAAAAGACGAAGTGCTGTAACGGGCGATAAAAGAGCCGCGATTGATGCATTGCTGCCGTAGGAACGAGGCCATTTTTTGGAGGGCTATGGCTGCGGCCACGCCCCCGTATTTCTTTTTCATGGCCTTGAACTTGTCAATGTCGATTTTCACAAAAAACAGTCTCTTGGCGGGGTTCTGTTTCTGGGTAATGGCTTCCAGGTAGTCTGCAAGTTTGTTGTCATTGTTGAGCTTGGTGATTTCATCGACGGTAATTCGCCTGCGTAGCGCGCACAGATGTATGAACAGAGTGACGATGACAAACGAGGGCGACGTGATGGGCATATCGTAGAATTTGGCCTGTACCATCAGCAGAAGCAGGGGGAAAGCCATGGCTCCCGAAAGCAGGTAAAGGCTACGACGGCGAATCCTGTTGGTGCACTTGCGGGCCTTGGTCAGGCACAGGATCGACGCGGATACCACATAGACAATCGTCAGGATGTTCAGCAAAATCCACACATGGGGCCTCATGTCGAGAGGCGGTTCTGTCAGGTTGCTCAAGACATCTATGATGGCCATGACACTTACCACAAGGCTTGGCAACAATATGGGGATGAACTTGTTGCGAAGGTGATAGGTGCTTGTGGATGTAATAAAGAATACGGTCAGGAACCAGGAACAACCCATGCAGATGCAGGTGACGATCTTGAGGCCGTTGATAATCTTGATGACGGGGATGTAAGTGGAGGGAATGAACTGCCCTGTAGAATTCAGGACGCAGAAAGCGATGGACAGGTCCACCAGGTATCGGAAAACGTGAACTTCTCTGAGGCGGGAGGCCCGCTCCGTGATGCCATAACGCACCATCAGGAGAATGGCGATGCTTATGAGATCGATTTCGACTACAAAGGGATTGATTTCCATAGATTTACCCTATAACCCAATAAGTAAAATATATCTTTTTTTTAACAAAAAAGTCATCGTCAGCAAATAAATGTGATTTTTCCCGTTTTTTGAAGGGAATTCCCCAAAAAACGGGGCAAAAAAGCCCATTTTTTGTATATTCTTGAGGGGGCGGGCACTGCCCCGCGTTGATTTTTTTTCTGGAGCCTGTCCATGCGATTTGCGGAACCGAGCTTTTTGTGGGGACTTTTCACCCTGCCTTTTTTTGCCCTTTTGTTCTATTATGCCTTTTATCGCCGTAAAAAACTGGCGGAGCGTTTCGTGTCCCTTTCCATGCTGCCCAAGCTTTCGACCAGCGTGTCTCCCTGGCGGAGGCTCGCCAAGGTTCTGATCCTCCTTTTGGCAATCGCTTTTTTGTTCGTTGCTCTTGCAAGGCCCCAGTGGGGCCACAAGTTGGAACATGTTGAACGTCGTGGCTTGGATCTGGTTCTTCTGCAGGACATTTCCCTTTCCATGCTGGCCGAAGACATCAAGCCCAACCGTCTGGTGCGTAGCCGTCACGAAATTGCCTCGTTCCTGGAATCTCTCACCGGCGACCGCGTGGGTCTGGTGGCCTTTAGCGGCGAGGCCCAGGTGATGGTGCCTCTGACACTGGACTACGGAACCGTGCAGATGATGCTCCGGGAACTGGAGCCGGGCTGGCTCATGCCGGGAACAAACCTGGAAAAGGCCATCCGCAAGGGGATGGATTTGTTCCGCAACTCCGGCGGGGCGGGCAAGTATTCGGTAATGGTCCTCATGAGTGACGGCGAAGAGCTTGAAGACGCCGCCGTCAATGCCGCCAAGGAAGCCGCCGAGATGGGCATCCGCATCTATACGGTGGGTATCGGCTCCCGCGAAGGCGTGCCAATCCCCGTCAAGACCAAGAACGGAGAAGTGGCCTACAAAAAAGACATGCAAGGAAACATCGTGACCACCCGCCTAGAAGACGGGACTCTTCAAGAAATTGCAAGCGCTACCGGCGGGTTGTACTTTTACGCGAGCCCCGGTGAGTTCCAGCTGCAGAAGGTGCTGACCGAAATTGCCACCCTCGAAAAGAAGGACCAGGCAAGCGACCGCTTTGAGAATTACCAGGACCGCTACCAGATTTTCCTCGGGATTGCGGCTCTGCTGTTTCTGATTGAAGCGGTAGTGTCCGAACGGGGCCGCCGCCGCAAGCAACTGGCCGGTCGTTTCAGCTGAGTCATCGCTCCGGGTACAAAAAAAAGCCTTTCGGGTGGGTATGTCTCTCTTGGAGACGGGCGGCGCTCCATGGGAGGCCGAATTAGAATCCACCGGAAAGGCTATGAGTATAATATACATTCAAAAAAGTCTGATAAACCAAATTATTTTGAAATTCCTTAGTCCAATTTGGAATGAGGGAATAGCTATATTGTTTGGTGATGAAGAAAAATGATGTGAAAACCATATCCTTGCTGGTGGGTGCAGCCCTCCTGGCGGTTGTTGCCGCTTGTTCCAGCGCGCCTGCCCCTGCAACGGAAAATGCCGCGACGGTTGCTACCCCAAAGGATTCCGTCGCAGTGTCTGAACAGAGCGGTGCTGCAGCTCAGCCTGCAAAGTCCGACATCCCCGCAAGCTACAAGGACATCCAGTTTCCGGAATACAACTACGTAGCGCCTTACCCGAAGGATTACCGGGTAGAAATAGCCGAAGGCGTCTCCGGTTACATCGTGAGCGACCGCCGCTTGCCCCTGGTGAATTTTACGGTCTATTTCGAGAATCCGAGAGTCCCCGCCTCCATCAAGGACGAAGCCGCTTTCGAGATGCTGGGTTCCATGCTTAGGCGTGGCGGCGGTGGCGGTATCGCTCCCGGTGCCCTGGAAGATACCCTTGAGTTTATCAGCGCCGGAGTCGGTTCTTCGGCCGGCGTGTGGACCGCCTCTTTCGACATTGACTGCCTGACCAAGGACTTTCCATCGGTGCTTGCACTGACAAAGAAGGTGTTGCTCGCTCCCGCCTTTGACAAGGAACAGCTGGAAATCGTAAAGACCAAGTCCGCTACCGCTTATGAACAGCGCTACGATACTCCTGCCAAGGTGCTTTCGGCCCTGCGTGCCAAGGTGAACTACGCTCCTAACAATCGTCTGTGGGACGCTACCGGTGACGAATACAAGAAGGTCACTGACGCCGACCTGAAACGGCTTTCCCGCGGGGTGTTCCAGTCTAGCCGAATCATCTTTGCCTTGTCTGGTGATGTGGACCGGGATTCCAGCGTGCAGATGCTTAAGGAATTTTTCGCCGACTGGAAAAAGGACACTTCCACCGTTTCTTCTAAGCCTGCGGATTCCGCTTTCGTGACGCCAGTACCTCTCGCTTACTTGCGCAAGCCCGGGACCTACGTGGTGGACAAGGACATTACCCAGGCGAACATCACCATCAACCAGCCTTTCGTGAAGCGCCCCCATCCCGACTACTACCCGGCGGCGGTGGCGAGCTTTATCTTGGGTGGCGGGAGCTTTACCAGCCGCCTCATGAACCGCGTGCGCAGCGACGAGGGCCTGGCCTACAGTATCTACAGCACCGTAGGCAACGACTATCGGGATACCGCCATGACCACCATCGCCTTGCAGACCAAGGTGGAGTCCGTGGATTTTGCCCTGAAGCTGATTTTTGAAGAAGTGGAAAAGCTGGCCAAGGAAGGCCCGACGGCAGAAGAACTGGAACAGGCGAAAAAAGCGCTGATCGAAAGTCTGCCCAGCCTGTTCGATTCCCCTGCTTCTACGGCCACTATCTTTGCCAAGGGAGAACTGCTGGGCAAGACCTTTGACCACTACCTGGACTACGTGAAAGAAATTTCTGCCGTCACTCCTGAACAGGTGAAGGCCATGATTGCAAAATATTTTGCCCGCGACAAGATGACCATTTCTATCGTAGGTCCTGTCTCTAAATTCGATGCATTGAAACCTTTCACCGTAATTCCCCAGGATAGCCTGGATTTTAGGCAATAGCCAAAAGGATTCCTGTGGGTAGGCGAGTTCTTGTTTTCTTGATGCTGTTGGCCTTTGCCTGTGCAGAGGCGTTTGCTGCAGATTCGCCCGAAAGCAAGCGCGAAGCCCTGATGAAAGAAATTGGCCGCAAGCGCATGATTGAAAAGTCCGGCGGCGAAGAGGGATTCCGTTCCCTCTGTTCCGGCGTCAAGAAATGCCTGAACATCGATTACGGTTTTTGTACAGAAGAAGATCAGAAACCCTGGCCCAAGGTCAAGTACAACGAGGAGTTTTGCGCCCCCTTTGTAGAAATCACCAAGCGGGGCTTGCCTGCAGATCCGAAAATCACGGGAGCGACGGAAATCTATTCCAGATTAGGCCGACAGTACCGTGCCATTTACGAGAACAAGGGCACGCTTCCTCTGGGGCAGAATGTCATCAGCTACTTGTTCGACAACATGCCCTTTACGGCAGAGCTCATCAACGCCTACCTGGGCACGAACTACCGGCTGGAATACACCAGCAAGGACAGGCGGTTCTTTAGCGGTAGCAACGGCCGGAGCCTTTCGGGTGAATTCTTCTGGGCCCTGCAGGATAGTGCTGGGCAGAAGCTCGGCATGCGGAACGTGTTTTTCGGGTATGGACACGCCCAGGTCCTCAAGTGGTCGCTGCACGGAACGGCTGTGGCCTACCTGGACATGGACCCCGTCTCCGACAAGGAAATTCGGTACAAGTTAACGGCTATCGTATTCCCCGGGAATTCCGTGCTAAATTCCATTATGCAGATGCGGGTCTTCAAGAGCGTGGTAGGCGACAAGATTGACCACATCGTCAAGGATATCAAGAAGTCGTCGGGAGAATACTTTGGCGGAAACAAGGAGCCCATGCTCAAGAGCGCTTCTCTCAAGTCCATGGAGAACGTGCAGTACATTCTGGATTTCGAGAACGTGGTGAATGGCGCTCCCTGGAAGTTGGGTGACTTTGAAAAGTTGCAGATTCAGCGTCGGCAGGCCAAGGAAGTTCCTGTGCCGCTGCAGGTGAAAGAATAGGTAATAGGGGTTAGGATCTAGGATCTAGGGGTTAGTAAAGCTGGTCTCAAGAAATGTCATCCTCGCGAAGGCGAGGATCCGCTTGAGGGTGAAGTGGTTAGTGGTTAGGATTGTGGGTTTCAAGAGGTGTCATCCTGAGTGCCCTGTAAGGGCACGAAGGATCCAGTCCGTAGGTTCGATTGAAAAAAGAGATTAAAAAAGGAAAATTTATGAGCGAAAAGGAAAGTTTGGAAAGTTTGCTTGCGCGGGTCACGGACCGCCGTCGGGAACTCCTGACAGGCGTGGTAAACCGCCGCACCCGTCATTTCTGCATGGTGCTGGAAGACCTGTTTGACCCCCACAACATTTCCGCCGTCATCCGCACCGCAGAGGTTTTCGGCCTGCAGGATGTCCACGTCATCGAAGAGGATAACGCCTACAGCGTGAACAAGTCCATCCTGAAAGGCTCTTACAAGTGGATGTCCATCTACCTGTACAAGAAACGCATGCTCTGTATGGAAAAGCTCCGTGCAAAAGGCTACAAGATTGCAGTGGCCAGCACCAACACCACCAATTCGGTTTTGGATCTGGACCTGAGTCAGCCTACGGCCTTTTACTTGGGGAGCGAGTTCCACGGGAACCATCCCGACACCCTGGCACATGCGGACTACGAATTCAAGCTGCCCCAGTACGGCATTACGGAGTCCATGAACGTCTCCGTGGCGGGCGGTGTGCTTATGACCTACCTGGACATTTTCATGCAGCGGGAGGGCCGCGAAAAATTCCTGCTCCCCCAGGCCGAAAGGGATGCCCTGCTCTACGATTACCTGGACCGGCACGTGAACGGCATCGAGAATAACAGTCCCATTGTTCGGGTGGAGGGATGATTTACAATTCGGGATGCGGAGTTCTGGACATAGGGATGGGGTGAAATGCCCTTTGGACCCGCTTTTTGAGGATAATCTCCGGCAAAATCCATTGAAAATGCTATTTTAAGGCGGAAATGAAGAAGAATACCACACTTTACTTCTCTGTCGGTCTTGTCGTCCTGTTGGCTATTGTCATCTTGGTTTTCGGCATGTTCTTCTTGAACGAGAAGGACCCGCGAGAGACTTTCAACACCTTCCACCTGCGGTTTACCCAGGTCAGCACCCTGGTGCTGGACGACCCGGTCAAGGTCAATGGCGTCAAGCTGGGCAAGGTGGAAAGTATCGAGCTTGCAGGCCACCGCGTGGTGGTGACTATCCGCCTCCGTACCGACGTGATGATTCCCAAGGATTCCGAAATCCGGGTCCAGAACATCGGTATCATGGGCGAACGCCAGATTGGCATGATTCTCGGGGACTCCGAGGAGTATTTTGAGCCGGGCGACACCATTACGGGTCAGTTCGACGCCGGTATCGCCGAGGCCCTCGGTCTGGCAGGCGAAGTTTGCGACAGCACCAAGGTCTTGCTGGAATCGGTGAAGCGGGCCCTGAAGGGCACTATTGCCAGCGAGGATTTCCAGGACCGGTTCAACACCCTGCTGGTGAAGGCGGAAACTTTGGAAGACCGCCTGATGGAACTTGTGAACACCACGGACCCCGAGCTCAAGAAGAGCCTGGCCGGCCTGAACGAGGTAACTCTCAAGGTGGGTAACCTGGTAGATGGCGTCAAGCCGCCTATCGACAACCTCTTTGCCAACACGGACGTGGTTATCGGGAATGCCAACAATTTGATTGCCGAACTGGAAGGTGTCACCAAGCATCTGGACGAGCTTATCGCCAAGGTCCAGTCCAAGGAGAACACGGTGGGCGCCCTTCTTTCGGACCGCAAGCTGCACGACGATCTGGTCAAGACAGTCCATTCCGCCGACAGCCTGTTCAGGGTCATCTTGAACGATGGTCTTGACATCAACGTGGATATTTTCTGAGGGGCTATGATTGTAAAGACGCTTACGGTGACCAATAAACTTGGTGTTCATGCCCGCCCTGCGGGGATGATTGTTGATATTACGGGACCTGCCAAGAGTGACGTCTCCATAATTTTTGATGGTTCTAAGGCCAATGCCAAGAGCATTTTGAACGTGATGATGCTGGCCATTCCCCTGGGTTCCGAGGTGAAGTTCGAGGTGGACGGCGAAGACGAAGAACTGGTCGTTCAGAAGTTGGAGCAGTTATTCCATGACAACTTCAACGAAGAAGCAGGCTAAGGGGTCTTCTAGCTCCAAGACATCCAAGAAACCATTACGCATTGTATTGGTGGGCGTTCCTGCGTCGCCGGGCTTTGCCATGGGCAAGGTTTTCCCGATTACCAATAGGGAAATTTCCGTCGTCGAAGAAACCATCCCCGAAAGTCGGGTCACCACCGAAGAACAGCTGTTCTTGAAGGCCGTGAGCAAGACGGCAAAAGAAATTGGCCAGATCAAGGAAATTTCTGAAACCCGCACAGGCGTCCACGACAGCTTGATATTTGCAACCCACCTGATGATTTTGCAGGACCCGGGCCTGGTGAACGGCGTCTTGGAAATGGTCAAGAAAAAGCACAAGACGGCCCGTTGGTCGGTGCACGTGGTGTTGGGCAACTACATCGAAAAATTCGAGAAGATCAATTCCCCGGCCATGCGGGACAAGGCGGCAGACCTTCGGGACTTGTATAACCGCCTGATGGCCGCCATGGACGATTCCGGTCCGGTACTGGAGGACGTGGCTCTGGAACAGGGCGTAGTGCTGGCGGCTCACGAAATCATGCCCAGCATGCTCATTGCCATCAAGCCCGGTCAGGTCAGCGCCCTGGTGATGGATACGGGTGGCCGCACGAGCCACGTGGCAATTCTTGCCAGGTCGTTGCAGATTCCGGCGGTGTCGGGCCTTAGGAACGTAGCCGCCCAGGTGAACGCCGGCGACACCATCATTGTAGATGGTACCGGCGGCATGGTCATCGTCAACCCGGACGAAGAGGACATCCGCAAGTTCCACGAACGGCAAGAGGTCTTTGAACGCCAGCGTCGGGAACTGTTCACCATGCGCCGTCTGGAGCCTATGACCCGTGACGGCAAGTACATCACGCTCCACGCCAACATCGAACTTCCGTCGGAGGCGTCTAAGGTCACGGACTTTGGAGCGACGGGTATCGGTCTTTACCGTTCTGAATTCTTGTTCTTCCAGAAGGACGCCCCTACCGAAGACGAACAGCAGGCTGCCTACGGAGAAATCCTGGAAACCATGTCGCCTTGCCCGGTGACGATCCGCACCCTGGATGCCGGTGGCGACAAGCTGGTGGCTGGTCTTACCGCCGTGAACGAGGCCAACCCCTTCATGGGCTGGCGCTCTATCCGCGTGTGCCTTAGCCGCGAAGACATTTTCTGCACGCAGTTGCGGGCCTTGCTCCGGGCAAACAAGAGCGGGAACCTTCGGATTTTGCTACCCATGATTTCGGGGCTCAACGAACTCCGCAAGGCGAAGGCCTGTATCAAGCGGTGTGCCGACGAGCTGAAAGCCGAAGGGGCAGAGGTAGGCGACATCAAGATTGGCGCCATGATAGAAGTGCCTGCCGCCGTGATGCTGGTGGATCTGATTGCAAAGGAAGTGGATTTCTTCAGCATCGGAACTAACGACTTGATTCAGTTCACCTTGGCGGTGGACCGGACCAACGAACTTATTACCGAAATGTTCCAGCCTCACCATCCGGCCATTCTGCACATGATCAACCGTGTGGTGATGGCGGCGCACCGCGAAGGGATTCCTGTGGCGGTCTGCGGCGAAATGAGTGCGGACCCTATGAGTGTGCTTTTGCTCGTTGGGCTTGGCGTAGATGAACTTTCCATGACGCCCTGGAGTGTCATGGCCACCAAGAAGATTATCCGTTCCATCAACTACGAAGACGTTCGCGAGTCCGCCCTGACCGTTTTGCAGATGGACGATTCCGACAACGTGAACGAGTATATGCACAAGAAGTATGCCCAGACCATTACGGACTTGGGTATTTCCAGCTTTGTGGGCCAGGTGGATGGGAAGTGACTAGAGTATTTCTTTTTGTTTTTATTTGCGTCTCTCTGCTTTTTGCGGATACCGTTGCTGTATCTTCTGCAGTTGTCTCTTCAAGTTCAGCCCCTGTCGCCCAGTCATCTGCTTCCGCCCCTACCATCGTGTCTTCCAGTGCAACAGCAGTTGTTCCGAAGCCGACAACGGCAAAGAAAGATTCTCTCCCCGCTACATTTGTCGCCACCGACAGCCTGATTTCGACAGTCCCCCTGAACGACCCCTTTGCAGAGCAAGAAAAGATTCTGCCCAAGGATTTCCAGAACCTGGTAGTTCGTGCAGAACGCTCCAAGCGGGCCTCTACGGATTTCGACGTCTCGAAAAACGTTCAGGATTTTGCGAAGGCTGCCTATTACTATTACAGGGAACTTTGGGATAGCGCCTACGCCGCCTACGATTCTCTGCGGAGCAGGGATTCCGTTCTGGAAAAGAGCGTTGTTTTGCGTATGGCCCGCACTTGCTTTATGCGGGGGGATTACGTTAAGATGCGCGCAACCCTTGCTCTCGGGAACAAGTACGCCAAGGATTCCGATTTTGACAAGTCCGCCTCCCGTATGCGTATCGAGGCCGCCATGGCGGACACCAGCCTTACCGATGCGGCCCATGCGGATTCCCTGAAGGTCTTCCTGGAAAAATATCCCAAGGGCGAAGACGCTGCCGCTCTCAAGTACCGCTACGCCCTGTACTTGGAACAGTTCAAGCAGCCGGCCCAGGCCAAGAAACTTTATATCCAGCTGTTGGCCAGTTCTTCGGCTTACAAGGATTCCGCCTTCAAGGCGATTCAGCGGCTGCGCAAGGTCCAGGGAACTCCGGAAAGCCTGCCCGAAAAGATCGCCTACGCCAGGATGGCTTGCGCCAAGGACGAGGCGTCCGCTTGCCTTGTTCTGCTGGATTCCATCGCCATTATGGATTCTATCGCCCTTGCGAAAAATCCGTCTGCCGCGGTGGCGCCGTCGGAAGATTCCCTGCAGAAGCTGTTGCGGCCCAGCACCCTGGACATGGACACCCGCATTGCCCTGTGGGAAAAACGGGCTGTTACGCTTCGTAGTTTAAAGCGCGAAGACGAGTCCATTGCCCAGTTCCGCTTCCTGTTGGATTCTGTGGAGGCCAAGCCCCTGTGGATGCAGTCTATCTTGAAACTGTACCGCAACAACGCCAAGAAATACGCCAAGGAAATCAAGACCACCGATTCGCTTTTGCAGGACGCAAGCCAGTTCAGCAAGGAGAACGCCAACAACCTCTGGATAAAGGGCTTTGAATACGAGCAGAACGAAAAATACGACAGTGCCATCGTGTGTTTCAAGAAACTTTCCCATCGCAGGTTCAAGAACAATGTGAAGCGCCAGTGGGCAAAGTTCCGCATTGGTTTTGTCTATTACAAGCAAGAAAAATGGCAAGAGGCTGTTGACGCCTTTATCGATGCGGCCAAGGAGCCGTTCCTTTGGAGCGGAAGCGGAGCCCGCATGTTCTTGGGAGATGCCTACATGAAGCTGGGCAAGGATTCCCTCGCTCGTGAAGCCTATCTGGACTGCATCCGGGATTTCCCGCTGGCCTACTACGCCCACCGCAGCCGCCTGAAACTTGCGGAATACAAGCTGATGGAAGAGAAGGACATCCCGTATGCTCACGGGGTCGCCATGTCTCCCGAAGAGACCCTGGCCTGGATTCGCGCCTCCCAGAAGATCGGCAAGCCGGACACCACCTACAACCCGACCCGCTACAACCGCATTCGGGAACTGTTCCTTTACGGTTTCAGCGACGAGGCCTTTGCCCTCTACGACGAAGTGCGCCGCAAGAATTACAAACGACTGGATTTCTTGTACGAATACGGCAAGCTCTTCTACGAAATGGGTGAAGTGGCCGCCGGCTACAGGCTTGCACGGCAGTTCCAGAACAACATCGACCGTCGTCGCCTGATGGCACCGCCTATAGATGTGCTGCATTACCTGTATCCCATTCCCTTCAAGGATCAGGTGAAGTTCCATTCCGGAACGCGAATCGACCCCTTCTTCGTCTATAGCGTCATGCGTCAGGAATCCATCTTTAATTTCGAGATAGCCTCTCCGGTAGGCGCCCGCGGGCTCTTGCAGATTATGCCCGCCACAGGCAAGATGGTGGCCGCCAAAGAAGGGATTCCCGATTTTGACGCGCTGTTCCTTTTCAACCCTTACATGAACATTCGTCTGGGTGTCCGTTACCTGGTGGACCTGAAGGCGGAATATAACGATGACTATATGTATGTGCTGGGGAACTACAATGCGGGCCCCAAGCCCACCAAACGCTGGCAGACGGCGGGTCAGGGCAAGCCTTGGGATATCCGCGCCGAAGAAATCAGCTACTGGGAAACCCGCGACTACGTAAAGCGCGTCATGGGAAACTACTGGATTTATCAGGAAATTTACGAGGGGCTGTAGCAGTAAATCGGATTGCTTCCTTTTTTGCGCTGTATTGTGTATTACGCTACCTTCGTATTGTCTTATGTAAAATGATGCGGCCCGCATAGAGAGAAATACGGGAAATACGAAAAAAAAGCCGTATTTTTCTATTATTTGCCGTATGCGATCCTCCCGTTTCCTTGAGATTATGCGCCTAAGTATCCTTTGGCTGCTATTTGTTTTGTCTTTTTACGCTTGCTCTGGGGAAAACGAGACTGCCAGCGGGATTACAGAAGACCAGGGCCTTGCCAACAGGGAGATTACGGTTGCGGGAGTATCGCAGAAGGGGCCCTTCCTAAGCGGCTCAACAGTACAGCTGTACGAACTGGATTCCAGCCTGACTCAAACGGGAAATAACTTCGTAGGAAAAATCCTAAGTGATAGGGGGGATTTCAGTTTCAACAAGATAAGGCTGGAATCCGATTACGTCTATCTTGCGGCATCAGGCTATTTTAGGAACGAATTTACGGGGAAGGCTTCTGTGGGTACGATTACGCTGAATGCCTTGTCGGACTTGTCTGACCGCGACCATGTAAACATCAATCTGCTCACGCACCTGGAATCTGACAGAGCTTTCAAGCTAGCTTCTGAGGGACTTTCTATAACTAAAGCCAAAACAAAAGCCAAGAAAGAGATCCTCAAGGCCTTTTATATTGATCGTGAATCCCATGACTTCGAGGATATGGACATATTCGAAACCGATGACAACGGTGCAATCCTTTTGGCTATGTCACTTTTGCTTTTGCGGGATTTATCCGAAGGAGAATTGCTTGCCGAAATCGCTGAGATATCCGATGACATTTCCTTGGATGGCGTATGGGACGATTCTTCGCAAAAGGCAGTTCTGGCTGACTTTGCGTTCGGTATGGACGCAGCATCCATAAGGTCTAACATAGAAACCTGGAACTTTGGAGATGTTTCAAATTTTGAAAAATACGTAAAGCGCTTCTGGTGGTTTGCTTACGGACTTGGAATTTGCGACGCAGAAAACGAAGGAAGTATTGTCAAGGTAAACAATACTTTCAGCGGAAATTATGGCAGGTCGTTCCAGTGCACACAAGAAAATTGGGTTGAATACTGGCTTTGGGATGCCGCTAATGGTAACAGAATCCTTATGGATGGTTTTGATGCCTTGTCAAGAGAAGTTGGACGGGTGCAAGCATGGACAGACAAAACTGACGGGGCGTCTTCCGTCTTTTATATGGGGCCGGATGCAATGGATTCTACAAGCGCTGTTCAAATAATTACAGATTTTTCAAGTCGCGAAGCCGTGTTTATCAAGGATAGTACCATTAAAGCCTGCGGGGGTGTTTGCGGAACGGTGGTCTTTGGTGAATCCCTGAGCAAAGGCAATGGCTTCAGATACGATTCGAAACCTTGGGTGGCCATAAGGCTTAATTCCATTGTCAATGTCAATCAGGGGGAGACTGTTGTTCATTGGGGTGGGTTGTGTGTCGAGTACGAATCTAGCCATGAATTGAATGTGTTTACGTATTCCCGTAAACCGTTTGAAAATGATGATGACAATCGCTTGCTTGCGGTAGCTCCGGCCTCGAAAAAGAAGGCCGTTGTCAATTTATCTTGGGACCAGTTTAATCGGATGTCTTGGGTAAAGAATGATATTCCGATCCAAAATTTCTTGAAAAATGTCCCCTTTGTAATCATCATGGTCTTTGGGCAACCCTTCGAGACGGCGACCTTCAACTTAACGAAAGTGGGTTCCTTGGGAACCTGCGAGCAGAAATGATGAAATCCATCATTGAATACATTGACTACCGGAAATTCCTGAAGGATTATTACCAGGAGAGAAAAACCCTGGAAGGCTTTTCGTGGAGGGATTTCGCCCTACTTGCGGGATTCTCTTCTCCTGTATATATGAAGCAGGTTTGCGAAGGCAAGTATAATCTGAGCGTCCGTGCCGTAAACCGGATCGCCAAGGCGATGGAATTCAATTCCGTTGAGCAGGCTTATTTTAATTTGATAACCAAGCTTGCAACTGTCAAAAAAGAAGAATCGCGACAGCGGATTTTTGAAGAGATTCGAAATATTTTGAGGGAATATGGGGCCGCCTCGTTAAATGCAAGTTCCATAAAATATTTTGATTCCTGGAAATATTCTGTGGTTCGCGAAGTTGCCTCGAGTCTGGAAAATCCGACGCCATTAAAAATAGCTCGCCTAATCAATCCTTCGATAAGCGCAGATGAAGTTGAAGACGCTTTGGATTTTTTATTGTCAAACGGTTTGTTGGTAAAGAACAATCATGGCAATTATGCGCAAACCAAAAAGGTTCTTTCTATGATTGAGGGGTTTGCGCAACCTTTTGTATCCAAGCAGGTTCAACAGGACATGAACAGTTTTGCCATGGACGCCATGAATAACCTGCCCTTTGAAGAACGGTGTATTACGGGTCTTACGATGGGAATTACCCGCAAGAATTATTTACGACTTTTGACAGAAATCAATAATTTCAAGCGAAGAATTTCTTCTATCATTCTTGACGAGAAGGACTGTGCTGAATACGTATATCGCATGAATCTGCACCTTTTCCCGCTGACAAAAAAATTGAAATAATTATTTGGCACAAAATTTTTTTGCCGCATAACTGCTTGCACGTATCGTTGTTTTACAGGGTGTTGTATTGTATTCTGTAAAAAAACAATGATATTTTTCTTTTTGTTTGTTTTTCCTGTTTTTGGGGTGCTTTTGGATTTATATTTCCCAAAAACAGGAGTATATCATGAAAAAATCCTTTTTTAAGATTTCAGCATTCGTGGCGGTTTCCTTGATTTCGTCTATCGCCCTCACCGCCTGCGAAGACGGGGCCGATGGTGCACAGGGCGTTGCGGGAGCGCAAGGCGAGCAGGGCGAACCCGGCACAAGCTGCACGGCAAAGAAGTTGAAGGATGGTTCCGGCTATGAACTTAAATGTGACGGTGAAACCGTCGGCACAATTTTGAACGGCGAAGAAGGCAAGCAGGGCGAACCTGGTGAAAAAGGTGATCCCGGTGCTAATGGCACAAACTGCACTGTAGCCGACACTATGGATGCTGTAAAGGGTCGCGCAGGTTACAAGTTAATTTGCGCTGACACGCTCAAAGGCGTCGTGTGGGATGGAGTCAATGGCGAAGCCGGCGCCTCTGCACTTGAGCTTTCGGGATATGACGATATGGATGAATTGTTGGATGCCTTGAAGGGCGACCCCGGCAAGAGTGGCACGAGTTGCATTGTGGCCGACACTACGGATAGAGGGGATAGCACCAGAACAGGTTACAAGCTACTTTGTGGTAGCACGCTTAAAGGCGTTGTATGGAATGGTGAAAAAGGCCAAAAGGGTGATCCTGCCGACCTGACTCTGGAATACTACAACAAGCTTTTGCTGGGGCAAAAGGGAGAGGGTTTCAGCTGGGATGCAAAAGACGGGAAATTTTATACATCTGTTGCAGACGAAGAAATTGTCTGGTGGATTTGGACCGATGTTGAATATGGTGGCACCAGCGGCTTTGACTTAGCGGTTCCCTTTGGAGTTCCGGATTTGACGGGCTCACAAGGTTGGAGTGATGCTTTGGTAGAACAGCAAGGTGGTGTCGGCGGAAAATTCGTTATTAATGGAATTTACACTAGGAACGATGGGGGTGGAATAAGCGGAGGTGTTGTACAGACATCAATGGTTTTGACGGATGAAAATAAGACCTTCCCCGTAAGTAAAATGCTTGGCCTCTGTATTGAATTCATCAACGACTATAACAATCTGTCTGTAGAGATAAATTATTGGGGTGAAGAATTGAACGACTATGGACGTCCCTTTTTCAAGCTTCCTGTCACCACAAAGAAAAAGGTGCTGAATCTGCCCTGGGCAATATTCGACAAGACCAACCATTGGGCAAACGTACAAATTGACGTTGCTGACGCCATAAAGGTCATGAAAGGAGTGACCATTCACGCTGTAAATGAAACAGATGAAAACATTACAGGAGAATTTCTTATCACTAAGCTAGGCGCTTACGGCACCTGCGAATAGGCGAAATGCGTGTAAATTTCGCAACGGGCAAGCCGTTCAGGATTGTGTCTATGTGGAGGAATGCTGTCCATGACTTTGGAGCAAATTTGAAAAAGTTGCTATATTGCCCATTGTCATGCTCTTTCTTCTTTTGACAATCGGTCCTGCCTTCCTTTTTGCCTGCGGAAACATCCTGGAAAAGTCCGGGGTTTCCACCGTCGGTAAGCGTACCGGCGGAACTTCCAGGCCCTGGGAATTTTTCAAGGGCGTCATTACCAACAAGTTCTGGTGGCTGGGCATCTGCTGCTCCGGCCTTGCCACGCTGGGCTACTACATCGCCATGGCACAGTACGACCTGAGCCAGGTCCAGCCCATGATGGTCTTGAATCCGGTGCTTACCGCCCTGATGGGTTTCTGCATCTTGAAGGAGGCCTTGACCAAGCGTATTGTGGTGGCTATCTGCTTTGTGGTGGCGGGACTCCTTTATTCCGTGGAAAACCTGGGTGAATCTACGGCCCTGCAGAACATTCCCATGTTGTGGGCCTATGCCGGTGGACTTTGCGCCGTCACGCTGTTTGCCCACCTTTTTGTGAAAGATCGTGAAATGGTGGATTCCCTGATTATGGGCGTAGGTTTTGGGCTTTCAGCGGCGTTCTACAAGAGCCTGGCTATGGATTTCGATTTGGACCATATTGAGCTTTCGTCGGTAGCGAACCTGTTGCTGGACTTTAGGACTCTCGGTTACATTGCGACCTACGGGATAGCCTTCCTTTATTCTCAAATTTCGTTCTCCCGCGGGCGGGCGCTGTTCATTATCCCCTTCAGTGCCGCTGTAGGAGCGGCCGTTCCCACGCTGGCGGGTGCCCTGGTGTTCTCAGAAGCGTTCCCCATGGGCAAGGCCATTTCGGTTACCTTGGTGCTTATCGGTGCCTGCTTGTTTATTGTCCGTAGGCCCCGCCGCAAAAAATCTTAAGCCCCTGTTAGTTCCAGAGATCTTTTTCTCGTTTTTTTATATATATTCATTTATTATGGGCCGAGGAGATGCCATGAAATCCACAATCTTGTTTTTGCAGTTTGCAGTTGCTGCATTTTTTATGGCCTGTTCTTCGGGCAGTAATTCCACTACGGTAGAAGAAATGGATTTGGAAGAGTCCGAAGATCGGGGACGGAGCGGTAGTTCATCCTCTGGAACGCAGGATCCCGAAAAGCAAATCGCGACTTCAATAATCTTTTCCGAGGTAGATCCGGTCAATCTCGTTTACAAGGACCACGAAGGCGATGATGCTGGTTGGGTAGAACTTTTGAACCCGACAGACAAGACCATCAATTTGTCAGGGATGGCTCTGACGAATTCCCCAAAAGAATCGGCGAAGTGGACTTTCGGAAAGGCTTCGATTAAACCAGGCGAAACAATGCTAGTGTTCTTGTCGGGCAAGGACCTACCCGATTATGTTGCACCCCATGATTCCGTTGATTTGATTGGTAATGGCTGCTGGGTTTGGACTGATTCTCAAAATACCCCTGTCAAGGGCCAAAGCACGGTTCAGTACTTGAATGGTGACCACCCTTGTTTTGATGAATCGGGTGTTCGAAAGTTTGGTGGCAAAATGCGCTTTGGCGAAAATACGGAACTAGGCTGGCATTCTATCTCGTTCTTTGTGGGAGTCGGCGATAGGGGAAATGCTGAAGACGCAAGAGATATAAGCAAGGCCAACGAAATTCTACTTACCGGCTATATCGAAAAAGACAGGCAACTTCAACTGCGTCTTGCCCAAGCTGACTTGGATGACTGGAAGGGCTGGGCCAAGGCCCTTACGGGGACTGGAGATTCATCCTACACCTACCGTGTAAATCTTCCCACAGGTTCCACGCTTCCAGATTTGGCCCATATTTACGGCACTCGCTTTAGCCCAGATGATCAGGAAATGCGATCTTTGACTTTCAAGGTGGATTCCTATATCGCGCGGAATCGGGGTCACGAACCTCATGCGAATTTCAAGTTGGACAAATCGGGCGGCAGGCTATTCTTGATAAACAAGGATGGCAATGTGACTGATTCTGTTACCTATCCGGAGCTCCCTCTCGGCAAGAGCTGGAGCCGTAGCACAAACGGCTGGGGTTATGCGGAACCGTCGCCGTTTACCTATGGCCAAAAAACCGTTGTGGCAAAACGCGAACCCAGTCCCGAAAAAAAGGTTTCCTTCCCGGCATCTGGATTCTACAGTTCTGCTTTTACCATAAACCTTTCTAGTTTGCCGAACGTGCGCTGTGAAACGGGCGGCTATACGCCTACAGAAAAAAGTTCCCATCAAGATAATATCACGATTAACAAGACTACCGTACTTCGTTGCGCAAGTTTTGCTGCGAACAGTGTCGCCAGCGATGTGGTGACCCGCACATACGTATTCGAAACGCAACCCCAAACGCCCGTAGTATTCTTGACAGCCAATCCCAGGTCCCTGTTCGACCCCGATACGGGCATCTACATGGAAGGGCCCAATGCCCAGGCGAAAGAACCGCATTTTGGAGCGAACTATTGGGAAGACAAAGAAATACCAGTTTTTGTAGAACTTCTGGAAAAAGGCAGTAAGACACCCGCTTTCGCAAAAAATGCAGGTTTCCAGATTTTCGGAAATTACAGCCGTGCCAATGCCAAAAAGTCGGTGGCCATCGTGTTCCGCGAAAAATACGGTGACAAGCGACTGGAATACCCGCTGTTCCCGGATTTCCCGAATCTCAAGAAGTTCAAGGTGTTCTTGTTGCGTAGCAACGGAAGCAATTTTGGGAGTGACTATATCCGCGACAGGCTTTGCAGCTCCGTGTCCGAGGGATTGAATGTAGATTACCAGCGGGGTCGCGGCGTTGTGGTCTATTACAATGGGGAATACTACGGGATCCACAATATTCGGGAACGCTCAACGGAATACTATTTCGAAACCCATTATGGTTTGAATGCCGACGAGATAGATTTGTTGAAGGCGGACAATTCTGCTACGGCGGGATCTCCGGCGGATTACGTGAACCTCATGAACTATCTTGAAAATCACCATCTGAATAGTGAAGACAACTACAGTTATGTTGCCGACCAGATTGATGTTGACAATTTTATTAATTACATCCAGACGGAACTGTTCATGAACAATCGCGACTGGCCCGCCAATAACCTGAAAAAATGGCGTGGCACAAATCCCAAGACCAAGTGGAAATGGTTCATTTACGATATGGATTTCGGGTTCGGCAACGAGTACAGCGAGTTCAAGAATAACATATTCGAATTTGCGACGGCCGAAGATGGACCCGACTGGCCAAATGGCCCGGCTTCTACCTTGTTGCTTCGCAGGCTTTTGGAAAACGCAAAGTTCAAGCTGGCTTTTGTCAATCGCTTCCCGGTACTTTTGGCGATGAATTTTGAAACAAATAGACTGCTTGTCCGTATTAATATCATGATGAATGAGATAGAATCAGAAATTTCAAGAGATCAGAAACGATGGGGGCTCAATACCTCTTATATGAGTGGGCAGTTGGACAAGATGAAGACCTTTGCAAAAACTCGTCAGAGTGTTATTTTGTCGGAAATGACGGAATTTTTCGGTCTGGGCGAAACAGTCGAAACGACTCTTTCTGTTAGTGGTTCGGGGAAGATTCTGGTCCATAATTTGCCTTTGGATAAGTCGTCTATGACGGTCTCTTTCTTCAAGGGGACGCCGGTCACCATTACGGCCCAGGAGAACGGAGGTACGTTTGTTGGCTGGAAGGACGGTGTCAAAGAAAAGACACGCGTTGTAATGCCTGGGGAAGTGGATTCGCTGACGGCGATTTTTAAGTGATTCTGACGTCATAGCGGGCTGCGACCCGCTATTTTCTGCTTTCGTCATGGCGGGCTCCGACCCGCCATCTAGCATTTTTCTACATTGTAATTACTATGAGTTTCAGTACCAAGATTCTATGCATTGGTGCGGGTTACGTCGGTGGCCCTACCATGACTGTTATTGCTGATAAATGCCCCGATGTCAAGGTGACTGTGGTGGATATTAACCAGGCCCGTATCGATGCCTGGAACAGCGAGAACCTCCCGATTTTTGAACCGGGTCTCGACGACGTGGTGAAGCGTGCTCGCGGCCGCAACCTCTTCTTTAGCACTGACATTCCTGCAGCCATCAAGGAAGCGGACATCATCTTTGTTTCGGTAAACACCCCGACTAAGACTTTTGGTCATGGTGCCGGCAAGGCCTCGGACTTGCAGTACTGGGAAAAGACCGCCCGCAACATTTTGGAAATTGCCGACGAAGGCAAGATTATCGTGGAAAAGTCCACCCTGCCGGTGCGTACCGCCGCTGCCATGGAACGAATCTTGAACAGCAACGACAAGGGCCTGCACTTTGAGGTTCTATCGAACCCGGAATTCCTAGCCGAAGGAACAGCCATCAAGGATCTGTTTGAACCGGACCGCGTGCTTATCGGGTCCCACCAGACGGAGTCAGGCCTGGCCGCTTGCCAGAAACTGGTGGATGTGTATGCCCACTGGGTTCCCCGTGATCGTATCCTCACGACCAACCTCTGGAGTTCCGAACTCACCAAGCTTACCGCCAACGCCTTCTTGGCCCAGCGTATCAGCTCCATCAACTCCATCAGTGCCCTTTGTGAAAAGACCGGCGCCGATGTTGATGAGGTGGCCTACGTGATGGGCAAGGATACCCGCATCGGCTCCAAGTTCCTCAAGGCCTCCATCGGCTTTGGCGGTAGTTGCTTCAAGAAGGACATCTTGAACCTGGTGTACCTGTGCGGCTATTACGGACTCCCGGAGGTGGCTGCTTACTGGGAATCGGTGGTGAAGATTAATGAATGGCAGACCCACCGCGTGGTGGACCGCATGCTGGAGACCATGTTCAATACCATCGCCGGCAAGAAGATTGCGGTGTTCGGCTTTGCCTTCAAGGCCAATACCGGTGATACCCGCGAAAGCCCGGCGAACCTGGTGGTCCGTGACCTGCTCAACGAACATGCGATGCCGGTGGTGACCGACCCCAAGGCTATTCCTGATGCCAAGCGCGATCTGAAGGACGTGTTGGACCAGGTGACATTTGAAGAAGACCCCTACAAGGCTGCCGAAGGCGCTCATGCCGTGGTGGTCTGCACCGAATGGAAATGCTTTGCCGAACTGGACTGGAAGCGAATTTATAGCTCCATGGCCAAGCCCGCCTTTGTGTTTGATGGTCGTAACATCTTGGATGCTACGGCGCTCCGGAAGATTGGTTTTGAAGTGTCTAGTATTGGAAAGGGGAAGGCTGAGTAGGAATGCTCGATTACCTTGTTATTGGAGCGGGTCTATTTGGTTCGGTCTTTGCGCATGAAGCGCATAAGCGGGGCAAGAGCGTCCTCGTGATTGATCGTCGCGACCACATTGCAGGTAATGTCTATACGGAGAATGTGGGTGGGATCAATGTCCATAAGTATGGAGCCCATATTTTCCATACCAGCAACAAGGAAGTTTGGGATTATATCCAGCAATTTGCGGAGTTTAACCGCTATACCAATAGCCCTGTCGCCCGCTACAAGGACGCTCTCTACAATTTACCCTTCAACATGAACACTTTCACCCAGATGTGGGGTGTCAAAACGCCGGCTGAAGCCCAAAAAAAGTTGGACGAGCAGAAGGCGGAGGCGATTGCTGCTTTAAATGGCCGTGAGCCTGCTAATCTGGAAGAACAGGCCTTGTCGTTGGTTGGACGCGATATATACGAAAAGCTCATCAAGGGCTATACCGAAAAACAGTGGGGTCGCAAGTGTACAGAACTCCCTGCGTTCATTATCAAGCGCTTGCCCGTGCGTCTGGTTTTTGACAACAATTACTTTAATGACAAGTATCAGGGAATTCCTGTGGGTGGGTACACCCAGATTGTGGAGAAAATGCTGGATGACGTAGAAGTTCGCCTGGGTGTAGATTTTTTCAAGGAACGTGGTGCACTTACGGAGAATGCGAAAAAGATCGTTTTCACGGGCATGATTGACGAGTATTACGATTACAGGTTTGGTGAACTCGAGTATCGCAGCCTTCGCTTTGAAACGGAAGACTTGCCGCAAGAGAATTTTCAGGGCAATGCCGTGGTCAACTACACCGAGGCTCAAGTACCTCACACCCGAATCATTGAACATAAGCATTTTGAGTTCGGGTGCCAGGGCGGAAATGTAACGGACCATACGGTTATAACGCGCGAATATCCGGCAACTTGGAGGCGGGGCGACGAACCCTATTATCCCATGAACGACGAAAAGAACAATGCGCTCTACGCCAAGTACAGGGCCTTGGCCGATACTGAGGCAAACGTGATTTTTGGTGGCCGCCTGGGGATGTACAAGTATTTTGACATGCACCATGTGATTGCGGAAGCGCTAGCATGTGTCGGGAAGGAGTTTGGGTAACCGATGTTTGATTCGTTTGTCATATTCGGCGGTAGAGGATTTATAGGGGCCCATATGCAGCGGTTGCTTCGGGAGAAATACCCGCAGGCCAGGGTATACGTGGCCGACTTGCTTGCCGATGGTTCTGAATATTCGCAAAAGATTGATGTCCGCAAACCGATTGAGATGCAGGGAACTTTTGGTCCCAACACTCTTATTTTCAACTTTGCGGCAATTCATCGTACTCCAGGGCATCCGGATTATGCCTATTTCGAGACGAATATCCGCGGTGCAGAAAATGTTTGTGATTTTGCGCGAAAGCATGGAATCGACAAAATCGTTTTTACGAGTAGCATTGCCCCCTATGGCGCTGCCGAGGAACTGAAGACGGAAGAAACTCTCCCGACCCCCAATACGCCTTATGGAATTTCCAAGTTGGTTGCCGAGAAGATCCATCGTGAATGGGCCGCCGAGAATGCAAATCGCAGACTTTCCATAGTTCGTCCGGGAATCGTATTCGGTACAGGTGAAAATGGCAATATGACCCGCCTGTACAGGGGACTTGCCAGCCGCAAGTTTGCCTATGCGGGGCGCAAGGACACTATCAAGGCTTGCATCTATGTGAAGGACTTGGTCCGCGTAATGCTTGCCATGGCCGAAAACGATTCTGCCCCGAAGGTGCAACTCTACAACTGTTGCTATTATCCGTCATTCACCATTGAGCAAATTTGCGACACCATGATGCAGGCCACCGGAATGAAACGCCATGTTCCGTACATTCCCAAGAAGCCCATGATGGCTGCAGCGACTGTGGCTGGGATGCTTGGTGGCTTGGGCCTGGGTATATGTCCTGCCCGCGTGAAGAAACTTATGATTTCTACCAACATAGACGGACAGAAGTTGGCAAAGGATTATTCCCTTAGTTATTCTTTGGAAGTTGCGTTTAAGGATTGGTTCAAGGACTGCGGGGAGAAAGAACTGGTATGAGTGTTAACGCCAAGATAATTGTCGCAACGCACAAGGCATATCAGATGCCGGCCGATTCCATTTACGTTCCCGTCCAGGTTGGTGCCGAGGGTAAGGCATCCTTGGGCTACGTCGTGGACAACACGGGCGACAATATCAGTGCAAAGAACAAGAACTATTGCGAGCTTACCGGCCTTTACTGGGCCTGGAAAAATATGGATGCCGACTATATTGGCCTTGCCCACTATCGCAGGCATTTTTCTGTAAGGTCTAAGGGTGACAAGTGGGCTTCGATTTTGACGGCTGAGGAGTTGGCGACTTTAGTCCAAGGCTTTGACGTTATCTTGCCAAAGCCTAGGAATTATTTCATAGAGTCAAATTATTCACAATATGTCCACGCCCATCATGCCATAGATTTGGATACGACACGGGAAATCATTTCGGAAAAATATCCTGGGTATCTGAAGGCTTACGACGCCTACATGAAACGGACCATCGGGCACCGTTTCAACATGTTTATCATGAAAAAGGAAAAGTTTAACGATTATTGCAGTTGGCTTTTTGATATCCTGTTTGAACTGGAAAAGCGGCTGGACATATCTCAGTACAACCAGAACGATTCTCGCGTATTCGGTTTCGTAAGTGAGCGGCTCATAGACGTGTGGCTGGAAACCAATTCTATCAAATACAAGGAAATTCCCTGTATGTTTATGGAAAAGCAGAATTGGATTGTGAAAGGCTTTAATTTCTTGAAGCGGAAATTTGGGGTTTCTTTATGCAAGCGATAATTTTGGCGGCCGGAATGGGCAAGCGTCTTGGTGAATATACCAAGAATAATACAAAGTGCATGGTCCCAGTAAACGGGACGCCCTTGATTGATCGTACGCTTAATCAGCTGAGCAAACTGGACTTGAACCGTGTTGTAATCGTTGTTGGCTATGAAGGCCAAAAACTGATGGACTATCTTGGCACGGAACGTAACGGATTGCGGATAGAGTATGTAAATAACCCGATTTATGACAAGACGAACAATATTTATTCGCTTGCACTTGCGAAAAAGCAACTTCAGGAAGATGATACGCTCCTTATCGAAAGCGACCTGATCTTTGACGACGGGATGTTCGACCTTCTCTTGGATAATCCGTTCCCCAATTTGGCCCTGGTCGCAAAATATGAGACCTGGATGGACGGCACCATGGTCAAGATTGACAGGGACAACAATATCGTCAATTTCGTGACGAAGGCCGCATTTGACTATGATGAAGTCAACAGCTATTACAAGACGGTCAACATCTACAAGTTCAGCAAGGAATTCTCCTGCTCTAAGTATGTTCCCTTCCTGGATGCTTATAGCAAGGCCGTAGGCAACAACGAGTACTACGAGAACGTCTTGCGAATCATTTCGTTCCTGAGCAAGAGCGACCTGAAAGCCCTGCCGATAACCAACGAAAAGTGGTACGAAATTGACGACAAGCAGGACCTTGACATTGCCGAGGCGCTGTTTGCGGGAGAGAAGGATATTCTCCGCAAGTATTACGGCCGTTATGGCGGATTCTGGCGTTTCCCGAAGATGCTGGATTATTGTTATCTGGTGAACCCGTATTTCCGTTATTCCCGCATCATTGACGAGATGAACGCCAACTTCAAGACTCTCGTTGGCGAATATCCCTCTGGCATGAAGGTCAATACCCTTCTCGCCTCTAAATGCTGGGGAGTGAAGGAAGAGTATGTGATACCCGGCAATGGCGCTGCCGAACTGATTAAGGCTCTGATGGAGGAACTTCCTGGCACGCTGGGTGTGACCCGCCCCACCTTCGAGGAGTATCCAAACCGCCGCAATCCGGAAACCCTTGTTACGTTCGTTCCAGGCAATGCCGACTACCGCTATTCGGCGCAGGACCTGATGGATTTCTTTGGCAAGAACCGCGCCGACAACCTGCTACTGATCAATCCTGACAACCCGTCGGGAAACTTTATCCCCAAAAAGGATATCTTGGCGTTGGCCGATTGGTGCGAGAAAAAGGGAATTCGCCTGATTGTAGATGAAAGCTTCGTAGACTTCAGCCATGGCTACGAAGAAAATACCCTTCTGGATGACAGGATTTTGGAGGCTTACCCTCACCTGGTGGTGATGAAGAGCATTTCCAAGAGCTACGGCGTTCCTGGAATCCGCCTGGGTATCCTCTGTTCGGCAGATAAGGGCCTTATTGCCAAAATGAAGAAGACCGTGAGTATCTGGAATCTCAACAGTTTCGCCGAATTCTTCATGCAGATCTATACGAAGTATGAAAAGGACTACAAGGCGGCCTGTGAGCAGTTCATCAAGGAAAGGGATGCCTTTGGAGATGAACTGCGCAAGATCAAGTTCTTGAGGGTGATGCCGTCGGAAGCCAATTACTACCTGTGCGAAATTCTTCCGCCCAAGAAAGCGAATGAACTTGTACTCACGATGCTCAAGAAGTACAACATACTGATGCGCGATTGTAGCGACAAGAAGGGATTTGACGGCAAACAGTACATGCGAATCGCAGTCCGTAGCCACGAAGACAATGCAAGACTTCTCAATGCCTTTAAGGAACTAGACAAGTGAAAATCATTTCTGAAAAACTGATATGCAGCTTGAACATTTCGCCAAAGGAATGTGTGAAATGGATTCGTGAAAGTTTTGCCATGAAAAAAGAGGCTCAGTTGCCTGCAAAAATAAGCGTGCATCCGGCTGATATGGATTTTTTTACATCTATGCCATGTCTTTTGCCCAAAAACAAGAATGGACGAATGTTTTTTGGAATAAAGGAAGTTCACCGAATTGAAGGGGCGGTTCCAAGTCTTGGTAGTGACATGATGCTGTATGATGCTACTTCAGGGGAACTTTTGGCTCTTGTGGATAGCGACTGGATAACGACCATGAGAACCGGAGCGGTTGCTGCTGTTTCTGCAAAGGCCCTTCGTGTGAACAATGCTAGTATTTATGGTTTCGTTGGACTCGGAAATACTGCACGTGCGTCGTTGCTGTGCATTCTTGAACAGGAGCCAGAAAAGTTTTTCCAGGTAAAATTACTTCGATACAAGGATCAAGCAGAGCAATTTATTGAACGTTTTAAAGCGTACTCAAACGTGAGTTTTGAAATCATTGATGATATAAAGGATATGGCTTCATCGGTGGATGTCTTGATTAGCTGTATCACAAGTGCTCATGGATTGTTTGTCGAGGATGAATCCGTCTTCAAACCAGGTATAACAATTATTCCTGTGCATATGCGTGGATTCCAAAACTGTGATGTTACGTTCGATCGCGTTTTTGGGGATGACACGAATCACGTGAAAAACTTCAAATATTTCCCGCAGTATCACGATTATAACGAAATTGGGGAAGTCCTTGCAGGACGCGATCCGGGACGTAAGTCAGAAGACCAACGAATTATAGATTATAATTACGGTTTGGCTCTTCATGACGTTGTCTACGCATCAAAAATTTACGAACTCCTGGAGAACCAATCTGTTCCTGAAGTAAAAATTGAAAAAGAGACGGAAAAGTTCTGGATATAGTATTGAGATGACCTATGATCAATCCGGAATTGCAAACTCGGCTTCGTGAACGTTTTAATCCAGACGGTTCTAGTCTGCGACGCGCACAGTTGCGTATGCTCCAAATGCTAGAATTTATCGACGATGTTTGTAAAAAAAATGATATTACTTATTGGCTAGATTCTGGAACGTTATTGGGTGCCGCTCGTCATGGAGGATATATCCCATGGGATGATGATACCGATATTTGCATGTCGGCTGAAGATTATCAAAAATTCAAGAAAATCATGTTGTCCCAAAAATTGAGCGATGAGTTTGTTTTGCAATGTGATGAAACGGACAAAGGCTTCTATTCTCCTTGGGATGTTCTTCGAGATCTGAAAAGCGAATATATTCAGGATTCTGCTCTTCATAACAAGAGGAAGTATAGAGGGGTGCAGGTCGATATCTTTTATCAGGATGACCGTGCTTATGAGAGTGCGCGAAAATGGATGACGTTTTTGTATAACAAGTTGATTTTGCGGGTTGTAGCAGGAAAGAGTATAAAAGCACGTGTTTTTAGGCCATTTTTGCCAGTAAGCTACTTTCTTATAAAGAAGGTTATAACGCCTTTATTGCACCTCGTTCATCGTAAGAAAAATGATTATTATAGTATGCCATACGGAGTCCCCTTTAGATCCATAAGATACAAGAAAAACATATTCCCTGTGGAGCGGATCGAGTTTGAAGGGAGATTCTTCAATGCTCCTCGGAATGTGGATGAATATCTTAAGGATATTTACGGGAATTGGGAGAAAATTCCTGATATCGACGAAATACAGACCCATAATGTAGAACTTAAATTTTATTGATAAATACTATTTATTCTGCCTGTAAAATGACAAATTCAAGCGAACGACTGGATTACCTAGACCTCTTAAAGGGTTTTGCCATATTCCTTGTGGTTATGGGACATTTTTTGGCGTGGACATTCCCTGCCGATGTAGATCGTGGTTTTTATCCCCTATTTGTGAAGAACGTCATTTATTCTTTCCACATGCCACTCTTTTTCTTTGTCTCGGGTTATCTCGTGGACTTAAAAAGAAAGGAATGGAAGATTGGAACGGGAATGACTGTGATTTGGAAGCGGGTACAGACCTTGTTGCTGCCGGGTTTTTCTTTTTTGTTGATTCTGTATGTAAGGACTGGGGCGGTATATTTTGAATGGTTCCTGAAAGTTCTTTTTGAAATGTATCTTGCTTACGTAGTAACGAGACTGGTTTCACGCTATCTGTTTAACAAAGTTTCTGTAGAAATGGTCCTGCATGTAGGGGCAGTTGTCGCTATTTTCCTTGTAAAGCGCTTGTCGACCGGTACATCTGTGAATGACTTGCTGTCTTTTTCGGCATTCTGTAATTTTTACCCCTATTTTCTTTTAGGCTATGTATGTTGCCGTTTTAAAATGGAAAAGCTTGTTGCTTCAAAAGATTGGATATATTCGCTATGCGTTGTTGCTTGGTGTGTTTTGTTTCTTGTCATGAGAGAAACAGAGTTTCCGGGAAAAAAATACATTGTCGCAATTTCGGCTATTGTAGTGTGCTTTAAAATTGCGCAGAGTGTTGATTTTTCTAAGCCGACACTTGTCACGCGATCCTTGATAAGATGGGGAAAGATTTCGTTAGCGATATATCTTATAAGCCCGATGATTATCCCCTGGTTCCCCGAACTGGGAATGTATTTTATTAAAGCAGATGCGTATGAACGTTTTGGCAGCTTTACACACGCGACACATTTGACATCTATTTTTTGCCAGGTTGTTTCTGGTGTGGTTATCAGCCTCTATGTATGCGTGATTTGCTCTTTGCTGAAAAAAATTTTCGAAAAAAGTAAAGTTTTGAACTTTATTTTATTTGGACAGAAATCTGAATGATGTTTTGGATTAGAAGCTGAACAAAGATGATATGATGGATTCTCCTAAGCATAATAGAAATGAACGGCTAGCCAAAAATACGTTGCTGCTGTATTTCCGTATGCTCTTTGTGATGTTTGTAGGACTTTACGTGAGTCGTATTGTTCTTCAGGAATTAGGTGAATCTGATTTTGGTGTATATAATGTTGTTGGAGGTTTTGTCGCGATGTTTGCGATAATCTCCAGTTCACTATCCAGTGCAATCAGCCGTTATATAACATTTGAATTGGGTAAAGGAGATGGGGGACGCTTAAGAGAAGTGTTTTCTATGTCAGTGAACATCCAGTTAATCATTGGTTTGTTTATTCTTGTAATTGGTGAAATTGCGGGATTATGGTTTATTGAAAATAAGATGTCAATAGACGAAACTCGAAGAAATGTTGCTGTTGTTGTGTTCCAATTTTCGTTATTGACTTTCTTAGTTAATTTGATTAGTGTTCCGTACAATGCGTGTGTTATTGCTCATGAAAAAATGAAGTTCTTCGCTTATATCGGTGTAGCGGAGGTTTTCCTTAAATTATTCGCTGTTTTTATCTTAAAATATGTATGCTTTGATAAACTAGAATTGTGGGCTTTACTTTTGATGTTGATTGCCGTTGTTTTGAGGTTGGTCTATGGTATTTATTGCAGGAAAAATTTTAAGGAATGCCGCTACAAGTTTAATATAAATCAAGATTTGCTGAAAGAGATGTTTGGTTTCGCTGGATGGAATTTTATAGGGGAAATAGCGGGGGTATTACGAAATCATGGCGTGAATGTTTTGTTGAATGTTTATTTTGGTCCAGTTGTAAATGCGGGTAGGGGTATTGCCAATCAGGTTAGCCATGCGGTTAATCAGTTTTCAAGGAATTTTATGATTGCCGTATCGCCACAGATTACAAAGCTCTATGCAAAAGAAGAAATTGCGTCTTCTTATAACTTGGCTTTGATGAGTTCCAGATTGTCAGGATGCTTGCTTTTAATAGTGTCGTTGCCGTTGGTTATGGAAATGGATTTCGTTTTGCATTTATGGCTTGGGCCATATCCTAAAGCAGCTTTGAATTTCTCAATTTTGTCTATTATTCTTGTGGCAGTAGAATCAATCGCCTTGCCTTTTGTTACGTTGCAACGCGCTACTGGGAAAATGAAAAAATATCAGCTTGTTGTTGGGACTGTACATTTATTGAATTTTCCTATTTCTTTTCTGTTGCTTGCCGGAAGCTTTAGAGCAGATTATGTTTACTATGTTGCTATTTTTCTGGCTATAGTCTGCTTGTTTTGTAGAGTCGCCTTGTTAAAAGATAATATGCCTATTTCTATGGCTCCTTTTTTCAAAGATGTATGTCTTCGTTTGTTGCTGGTCGTTTCGGCCTGTGTGATAATGTGTTATATTGTTAAACAATATATTTCTATACCTCCTATTGGCAGTATGTTGTTAATAGTACTGTTTTCTACTATTCTGGTTGTTCTTTTGGGGATGAAAAAATCGGAAATTATTTTCTTGAAAAATAAAATTAGGGGAAAGTGAAATGAAGGTTCTCTATGTGCTTGCTCCGAATGATCGCTTTAACTATGGCGATATATTGTTTCCGCATATTATTAGCAAGAGCTTGAAAGCTTTTGACAAGTGTATTTTCGTCTCAACAACTAAATCAGATTTGTCAAAATATGGTGCCATGCCAACGGAATCTCTTGAGATTTTGCAAGATGTAAATCCTAGTGATTCGAATTATCTGATTGTTGCTGGTGGTGAATGTCTTACGGTTTCATGGGAAACGATATTGGGTTATATTGATTCTGATGTGGATCGCCTGAAAAGATGGATGAGTTACCGATATATAAGAAAGCTAAGGCCGTGTGTGTTGAAATGGTTTTCGTACTTCAAAAGAAAAATAAAAACGAGGTATCCTTTTTCTATTGGCAAAAATGAGCTGCCTGCCTTTAAGCGTGTGATTTACAATTCGTTAGGACGATGCTATTTAAGGAAAAACCCCAGCGTTCTTCTGGAAAAAAAGACTCGTGCGATTCTTTCAAGCGTGGATTATTTGGCGGTTCGTGATAAAATGACATATGAGGCATTGCAGAGCAATGGCATTCCGTGCTTCTTGCGTCCAGATTCGGCTATTTTGATGTCGGCTATTTTCACAGAGGATTATCTTGAAAGTCATATGACTGTTGATAAGCGTAAATTTGATTTAGGAAATTACATTTTCTTTCAGACGTATGCTATTGACAAACAAAAAGAAAGTCAATTGATAGAGATAATCAAAAGTATCTACTCAAAGTATAAGAAGAAATTTGTATTATGCCCGATTGGGACTGCTCTTGGGCATAATGACCAAAAAACTTTGCTTCGTATTTCGCAAAAACTGGATAAAGAGATTGAAGCATTTATTGATACGCCCAATATTTGGGATATTATGTGGTTGATTAAGCATTCTTGTCTTTATTCTGGAACAAGTTTGCATGGCACAATAACAGCAATGAGTTTTGCGATACCGTTTGCTGTACATGGCCCAGTAAAGCTAAGGTCGTATATTGATACATGGGCTCCAGCTATGGGAAAATGCTTTTCTGATGAAGATGGTTTGCTTGCCAATATAGAAAGGCAATTGGAACGCCCTGAAATATGCGATATTTCGGAACAGATGGAATCAATTCGCCGTTCTTTTCAGAAAATAGAAGAATTGTTAGAGTGAAAGTAAGGGTGTGGATTGTTTTTTTCTACATTAGCTAGCAGAAGGAGGCTTTGCTTGTGAGAGTCTACTAAGATTGCTGGATGAGAGCGGTTTGAGAATTAGGAATAGCTGAATATATGGAAATATTTGTTGTAAATGTCTTTTTATATGTAGTATTATTTTTGTGGGCTTTACGAAATAAGAAAGACTGTAGTGCTTTCTATATTTTTTCAGGTTTGATGTACGCTGTAGTCGCGTGCATGGGTGTATATATATTCAATGAAAATATTTATCAGAACGAGATACCTGATCATCGGGGCCTTGAGTATTTGAGCTACACCCCGTTTTTTTTGATGTTTGTTATGATGTTGGTTGTATTTTGGCCCCTAAAAACTATACCGAAATTTGAATTAGAATGGAGCGACCGAAGGGTGAATTGGTTTTCCAACATAGCTGTGTTGTTGATCGTTTCTCATATGTTTTTTTGGCTTTATGGTTTCCAATTAGATGCGGCCTCTGATTTGGGCGATGCGTACCACATGAGTGTTTCCGGCGATTTGGCCTTGCAGTATAGTTCTGACGGAGAGGTTATCATCTCCAAAATTCTTAGAAGGCTTTCTCTTTGTATTACGCCAATTTTCTTCTATTTGCAATTTTATCGATTTTCTAAAAGCGCTAAAATAGGTGCGGCTGTTGTCTGTCTGTGTATAGGAATTTTTGCCAGTGTTGTTCCTGCGATTTTACAAGGAAGCCGGGGAAGTTTATTCTTTACGTTATTTTCGTTAATTTATGTATATACGGTTTTTAAAGATGAGATACCGTTAAAAACCAAAAAGAAGTTATATGGTTTGTTTGCAGTAGTGATTGTGGCCATGTCTTTTTATGTTGTGGTGATTTCAGTGATGCGGAGTAAAGGGGATTCTGAAGGGGCGATTATAAAAATTTTCAGATATTTTGGAGAACCATTCTTAAATTTAGGATTGGTGTATTGGAACTCTACAGATGTGCATACATATGGTATTAGGTATTTCCCCAAATTGCTTGAATTGTATGGGGGATTTGAATTGCCGGAATCTAAATATGGCGTAGATGCCTTGCGTGAATTTTGGACAAGGATTTACGGAGTTAATATGTATTATTTTAAGACCTTCTTTGGTGACCTGTACATGGAATTCGGCGTTGTGGGAGCTTTTATTGTATCCACATTAACCGCAACTGGGGCGTGGCTGTCAAAGAAACTAAAGAATCCGCTGCTTTGTCACTTTATTTTGTACTATTATGCGAAAAATGTCGTTATATGGGGCATATTCGGTTTCGGGGTTACGCAAAATGTTTGTGTCGACTTGGCTTATGCGCTTGTGTTTTGGTATATTTTCTCGAAATTCTGGAATCCGGTAAAGAAAGAAGAGGATGGGGAAAAAGAGGAGAAAAAGAGCGGATGAAATTTTCAGTAGCAATCCCCGCATATAAATCTAGATATTTGAAAGAGGCTTTAGAGAGTTGTCTGTCTCAGACCTACGACGATTACGAAGTTGTTGTGGTAGATGATGCGTCTCCTGAAAACTTGCAGAAAACGGTGGATTGCCTTAATGATTCTCGGATTCACTACTATCGGAATGAGAAAAACTGTGGAGCAATAGACGTAGTTGATAATTGGAATATATGTCTTGAGCACTGCAGTGGTGAATACGTGATATGCATGGGCGATGACGATAAACTGACCCCTAATTGTCTCTCAGATTATGCAAAATTAATAGAAAAATACCCCCAGTTGGCTGTTTATCACGCTTGGACCGAAATAATTGATGAGAATTCAAAGTTTAAAGATATGCAGCAACCTCGTCCTGAATATGAGAGTGGCTTGTCGTTAGTTTGGAATCGATGGAATGGACGGAATAAGCAGTATATTGGCGATTTTTGCTTTAATAGGGCAGAATTGGAAAAAATAGGTGGCTTTGTTAAACTGCCATTGGCTTGGTTCTCCGATGATATTACGGTTGCGATGATGTCGATTCAAAAAGGAATTGCCAATACGCAAACGGTTTGTTTTCAGTATCGGGAAAATTCATTAACACTGACGAATTCGGGGCGTACGAATATAAAATTGGCTGCGACAAAGTTGGCAAAACAATGGTATGATGTTTTTTTTAGCGATCTGGAAAGAAGTAAAGATGCTTTGCCCGCCATAGACCAGAAGTATTTAACGCTCTTGCGCAAGCAACTTCCGGCGTATTATAAAGAACGGCAGGCTAAATGGTTGAGGCAGGACTTAAATAATCATTTACTTCATTCTTTTTATTGGTGTATCCATAGAAAGAAATATGATTTGACGCTGAAGATGGTTTTTTCGGGTTTGTTAAGTGCGATTAAAAAGAAAATGAGGCGTACATGAAGGTGTTGATTGTTTCAAGGGTTCCTTCGCATCCGAACAGGATGGGAAATAATTACGCAATTGTGATGCAAGCGGAAGCGCTAATGCAGCTGGGATGCGAAGTGCATTTTATGTGGGTGCAGGAAAAACCTCTAAAGAATATGGATGAAAATACTCAGAAAATAGTCGAGGAGTGCTCATCGTATTGGGGTGAACGGTTTTATCATTACCAGGTTCCTCTTTTTTACAAGCTGGTTTCTGTTGCCCGTAGATCGTTTGCTAAGCGCTTTAAAAAGGGTTTTTTCAATATAGATACCTGGTACCATCGGTGCATTGTTAACTATATAAATCGAATAAATGACAAGGAGCATTTTGATGTCTGCATTGTCAATTATTTTGATTTGTCAAAGGTTCTTTCCGAAGTTGATATTCCTAAGAAAGCTCTACACACGCATGACAACCATATTTATAATAATATAAAATATGCGGGAGATGTGACTTTGTCGAAGAACGGAGGTGTAGGAGCGGAATTTTTCAAGGGGATGCCTCCTAACAGAACTCTTTCTCCTAATGACGAGGCGAAAGCCTTGCAACGTGCACCTCATATTTTTTCACTACAGGACGAAGAGACTGCCATATTTGAATGCCTTGCTCCACGGAGCCGTGTATATACCATCTATTCGCTATTTCCTCATCGAGAAACGCCCGTTGTCGGTAATCACAACATGCTGATTTTGGCGGCAAATACCCTTTTTAACATAAGCGGGATTATCTGGTTTATTGACAATGTTCTACCGTCAATTGTAGAAGAATTTCCGGATGCCAAATTGCTGCTTGCCGGGAATGCGGCCAAGGTTATTGAAAAAAAATATCCGAATCACCCGTCAATAGATTTTATAGGTTATGTTGCAGACTTGGCGGAGTTCTTTTCTAGAGGAGATGTTGCTGTCAACCCCATTTATCAGGGGACGGGTCTCAAAATAAAAACGTTCGAGTCCCTTGCGTATGATAAGGTTTTGCTAACCCACCCACACAGTAAAAAAGGTGTGTTTGATAGGAGTAATGCCCCCATATTCTCTTCGGAAAAACCTGAAGAATGGGTCGAGTTTCTCAAGAAGGTGTGGAACACTCCGGGTGAAATTGAAAATATAAAGCAAAAGAACAAAGCGTATTTGGATAGGATGAATAATTATGTGTTGAGCGAATATAGGCGGTTTCTTGAGGCAGATTGATTATGCTGAAGAAAATGATATATATATGCGAAAGCATTCTTTTTAAATTCTTTTGCATTTTTCCTGTCAGGAATAAGATTATCGGCAATACCATGCGAGGCCGTAAGTTTGGAGACAATCCTCAGTATGTTTTTGAAGCGCTGCATCGGTTGAACCCTAAAATTGACTTTGTGTGGCTGATCGACAAAAGATTTCATGTTGAAATACCTGATTGGGTCAGACCTGTGTATTACAATAATGTGTTCAAGTTGCTTTTTGAGATGGCTACGGCCAAGGTATACATCAATTCCCATGTGTACGGAATGGGCTGGCATAAACGCAAAGGCCAGCTTGTCATAGAAACCTTTCATGGCGGTCTTGGTATAAAAAAAATAAACTTTGACGTTGCCCATGTGCGGGAAACTCCTAAACTTGCAAAATCTATTGTAAATACGTGCAAGATTTCTGATGTGTTTATTTCGCAATCCGAACACTTGTCAAATCTTTATCGCAGAGCTTTCGGTTACAAGGGGCCAATTTACAAATGCGGTTACCCCAAGAATGACAAGTTGCTAGAGGCGCATCCTGAAATATCGGAACAGGTTAGGAATCAGTTGGATATCCCGTCAGGTGACAGACTTGTTCTTTATGCACCAACCTTTAGAGATGCTTTTGAGAAGAACGGGAAAATGGATTTTTCTGTTTACGGAATAGATTTTGCTCGAATGAAATCGGCATTTGAAAAAAAATTTGGGGGCACTTGGACCGTTGTGGTGAAATGGCATCCCATTCTTGCCAATTATGTGAAGGAAATGGGTGGTGGATGTAAAAGTGATTGCGTTGACGCCACCCAATATAATGATATGCAAGATTTGATTCTTGCTTCGGATGCCCTTATTTCCGATTATTCCAGTTGTATATTTGATGCGGCTTTGCGAGAAATTCCTTGTTTTACTTTTGCAACCGATTTTGAAGAATACAAAAAAGATCGTGGGGTTTACTACGAAATGGAAGAACTCCCCTTTCCATACGCAAAAAACAACGATGAATTGGAAAGCAATGTTATGAATTTTGATGAAAAAAACTATTTGAATAAATGGGAATCGTTTAAAAATAGAATGGGGCTGAAAGAAACTGGTCATGCTGCGAGGGATATTGCTGAAAAAATCAATGAGTTCATGGAAACGGGATGTGTATCTTGGGATGATTAGCGATGGATTTGAGCGGCCTGAAAAATAAGATTCGGTATTACGAGATAGTCGTCTATAACATGCTTATATTGACGCGATGGTATTCTGTAATCCGGAACTTTGTTTTACGGCATAAATACGACAACGTTCCTTCTATATATGCCGGGGTGCTTCAAAAGGTGCGAAGGAATGCGTTGGCCGGTGAAAAAATCAATGTCGCTTTTTACATATTGGAAACCAACAAATGGAAATATGAAGGCGTTTATCGCCTGTTGGAAAAAGATAAGCGGTTCAATCCCTACATTGTTGTAGTCCCTTACGCGGCGGGTGCGGTTATTCAGACGGATTATATCTCGCATATGCGTAAGGTCTACGAGTACTTTAGTGAACGTGGCTATAATGTCTTTTTGCCCTATTCGGAAAAAGAACAGCGGGTCTTGAACAAGAACGAGGCGAAGGAATTGAATCCGGACGTCTTGTTCCATATGAACTGCTGGCACGAATATGGTAAATTCGTCGATTTCGGATATGACCATAATATGGACTGCCTCCAGGCTTACGTGCCCTATGCCTGGATGATAAGTAATCGCTATATCGAGCATTTCAACAGGGATTTTCATAACAGTCTTTGGAAAATTTTTTATGAAACTCCGATGCATGTGGAAATGGCGAAAAAACATGCGATTAACAAAGGCGTAAATGCCGTTGCGACAGGATATCCCCTGCTTGATTCGTTCTTTTTCCACAAAGGGGATGTCGTAGATGTTTGGAAACCCCAGAAGAAAAGGAAAAAGCGGATTATTTGGGCTCCGCACCATCACATGTTGGAAAAGAACCGTTGTGCAAATTTTTTGGATATATGCGATTTGATGGTCGAAATGGCCAAGGAATATGCCGACCAGGTGCAATTTGTTTTTAAGCCTCATCCCGAATTGGCCAAAAAGTTGGATTCGGCTATTCCCGGCTGGAATGCAGAGCGTCGGGAAGCATATTACAAGTTGTGGGAGACAATGCCCAATACTCAAGTGTGCCTGGATGAATACGTGGACCTGTTTTTGACGTCGGATGCAATGATTCAGGACTGCGGATCGTTTACGGCGGAGTATACCTGTACCTATAAGCCTATGCTCTTCTTGATTGCGAACCCCGGTGTTGTGCGTGATTGGAACGAATGCGGTAAGGCGATTCTAAAGCATATCTATACTTCTGAAAAGGGAAAAGAAATAGAAACATTTATCAAGAATGTTGTCATTGCCGGTAATGACTATATGAAGAATGACCGGACTGCCTTTATAGACGGGTATTTGCGACCTAGTAATCCGCAGGGCGCCTCAAGAGGCATTTATGATGAGTTGACAAGGGAGCTGGGGATGGAGGCTGACGCATGAGTTCGGTTTTTAAAAAGCTTTTGGTTTTAATTGGATTGGCGCAGATATTTGCTTTTGCTGTCAATGGCCGTGTTGATTTTTTGCTGGATAAATTGCGGGAGCGTGGCCCTCATGACTATGCCATGATTATTGCCCATCGTGGCGATTGGCGGTATGCTCCAGAAAATTCTCTAAGAGGATTTGCCAATTGCATCAAGTCGGGTTTTGACGCTATTGAAGTCGATGTCCGCATGACAAAAGACGGTGTGCTGGTTATCATGCACGATGAAACAGTGAATCGGACGACAGACGGGAAGGGTAAGGTCTCTGATTTGACATTTGAGGAAATCAAAAAGCTCCATTTGAAGACTCCGACAAACTATGTCTCGGATCAGACGGTGCCTTCTTTTGAGGAGGTCTTGAACCTTGCAAGGGGGCAGATTCTTGTGTACGTGGACAAATGGCAAGCCCATAAAGAAGCTGTCTTGGAAATGGTACATAGATACGGAATGGATCGACAAATTTTACTAGCAGGACCAACCAACATGGAATCGGATGCGTATAAATTGGTTATGCAATACCCTGAAGTGAATTACGTCCCATTCCTTTCCTGCAATGGGAAAAATGACGAAGGCAAGTTTTCGAAGTTAAAAAACGATATGCAACCGATAGGTTATTATATTGCTTTCCCTTCGGACAAACTTTCCATATTGAAAGAAACCAAGTCATATTCTGAATATGGTCACCGTCTTTGGGTGGATACCTTGCTTGGCAAGTGTTGCAATGGCGGAAGGAACGACCAGCTAGCATTAAAAGATGCCGAAGGGAGCTACGGCTGGCTACTGGACCATGGATTTACGGTTTTCTTTACAGATGACCCCCACGGTGTAGCAAAATTCTTGAAGTCTAGAAACATGAGATAGTTGTTTGCTATCTTTTTGGTGAGTAAAAAAAGCGAAAAAAGGACATTCCATGAAAAAGAACATAGCCGTCATTTTTGCAGGTGGAACGGGGATGCGTATGAACACGGTTTCTAGGCCTAAACAGTTTCTTGAACTGAGGGGGAAACCAATCATTGTTTATACGTTGGAACTGTTCGACAACCACCCGCAGGTAGATGGCATAGTTGTGGTGTGTATTGAATCTTGGATTCCTTTTTTGCAAAAGCAATTGAATAAGTTCGAGATAAGCAAGGTTGGCATTGTGGTCTCTGGAGGCGAAACCGGCCAGGAATCCATATATAAGGGCTTGCTTGCGGCAAGGGAAAAATATGGTGATGAATGCAATGTCCTAATTCACGATGGTGTTCGACCGTTGATAAAGGAACAGACCATATCGGATTGTATTGCTCAAACCAATGAAAAGGGGAATTGCGTCACCTGCGTTCCTGCCACGGAGACTTTTATTGTGAAGCAGGCCGATGGCTCCCTGGAAATACCTTCCCGCCAGGATTCCCTGATTGCTCGTGCTCCGCAGTGTTTTAAACTTAAGGATATCCTGGATGCCCATGAGAATGCTCGTTCAGAAGGCAGAAATGACTTCATTGATTCCTGCACCATGATGAGCCACTATGGGTATAAAATCCATACTATCATCGGCCCAATGGAAAATATCAAGATTACCACGCCTACGGATTTCTTTATTTTCCGTGCAATGGTAGAAGTTCATGAAAATCAACAAATCTTTGGTTTTTAGCGATGAATAAAATTGTTAAAGAAGATGTATCTGTTTTTGCAAAGGATTTTGCCCTATCGGGCCAGTTGACGAAATCTACATTTCTGGTGACTGGAGCGACAGGGCTTATAGGTTCTTCGTTGATTCGTTGCTTGTTGGCATTGGATGAGCAGATAAAAATTTATGCCCCTGTGAGAAATTTGAAAAAGGCCGAGGCTCTCTTTGACGAATGGCAAAAGGAGTGCATTCAATTTATTGAATGTGATTTGGTGGAATACGACTATGGCCTGTTGGAAAAGATAGACTATATCGTGCATTGTGCGGCCCCGACCTCAAGCAAGTTTTTTGTAGAGCATCCTGTGGAAACGTTTGAGATTATCACGGACGGCACTAAGAAAATGTTGCAGTTGGCCCGTCAGAAACAGGTCAAGGGCATGGTTTACCTGTCTTCGCTAGAAGTTTACGGTGAATTGCATGATGATTCTTGCCCAATCAAGGAAGATTTTCAGGGGTATCTGGATCCCATGTCCGTTCGCAGTAGTTACCCCATGGCAAAACGTGCAACGGAAAACTTGTGCTGCCTTTATTCCTCTGAATATAATGTGCCGGTAAAGATTGCGAGATTGACGCAAACGACAGGTGCTGGGATCGCGAAGGATGATTCCAGAATTATCGCTCAATTTGCGAGGCTGGCTGCCCAAGGCCGAGATATAGTACTACATACAACGGGTGAATCGGCCAGGCCTTATTGCTATGTGACTGATTCCGTGTCGGCGTTGCTATATGTGTTGTTAAAAGGAACTTCGGGCGAATGCTATAACGTGGCCAACGAATCGACGTATATTTCTGCAAGGGGTATGGCAGAGTACATACATGAATATGTCAACTCGAAGTGCCTGGTGAAGGTAGAGCTTGCTGACAACATGGGTTATGCTCCCCCGACAAAGTTGCGTCTCGATACTCAGAAGTTGAAAAGCCTGGGATGGAGTCCCCGCTATGGCCTCAAGGAAATTCATGAGCGTCTTATAAAATATTTGAAAAGCCTTGATTAATCAAATATGTTCGTCAATCCACGCTATTCTTTGGCGAATCCAGGACTGTAGTGAATCGACGGCTTCGTCATACGAACTATAAGGTTCCTTGAATCCCCAAAATTCGGTGTTATTTAGCGAATTCCACCGTTTAAATTCGTTTTTCGCGGCGCCTTCCAGCATGGCCGCGTAAGACTGCAGCGAATCTAGGGCCAGGAGGAAAACGGCCCGGTTCTGTCTCCACTCGTTGCAGGCGAACTCCCATGATTCCGGGTCCTTGAACAGCTGCTTGTACCACCCGTAGTTCTTTATGAACCATTCGGCTGGTGTCACCTTGGGGCGTCCCTCCCAGTTGCTTTCGAAACTGACATCGAAGTCCCAAGCCGGACCGGAATAGATTGTTTTCCCTGGTAGCCAGGAGTAGAAAAGACTCCGATTGAACTGTCCGTCTCGATTCTTCGAGAATTCCTCCAACCAGTATATGTCGACGAAGGATTTGATATCCAACCATTTTTCAACTACGGTTTTTGATATTTTGGCGGAGTATAGGTATTCTTCCCATCGGTTGATATGTTCCTCGAGAAGTCCTTCAGAAAAATTCTTGGGATGGCGTATTCTGAAATTGTTCCCACGCTTTGTCACAAAGGATACTTCGGAACGGGGCGTCGTCTTTTCAAATAAGAAGGCTTGGTCGGGGAGATGAATCCTTTTTTGGGAAACCTTTATGGATTCCGAAAGTTGGTAGACACCCATATATTCTCTGTTAAGAAAAAGTTCTACGAATTGGGATCTGGGTTGATACGTCCCGGTTAAACTCCTAGCCAGGTTGAGCATGAGGTAGTTCTTTAAAAGAGTCCTGTCTGGGAAATTTGAGATAAGAACCCAGTCCTTGTTGGAAGGCATGCCCAGAAGGGGGAAGGAGGTGCTCAATTCTATTTTCAGGCTGTATTTGGGCATTGCGTGGAAACTGGCGTTTCCCCTTCCTTTTACGGATAATCCCATGATGCCGCCTTGAGGCATCTTTTCTCCCCAAACCTGCATCGTTGCGGGAATCGGCGTGTCGCGGTCCCGTATTTCCTTGAAATCTTTTGTTTCTAGGACTAATCTTGGAAGCCCGGCGTAGGGGTATTCCGTATCGTCCAGGGGCAGGTATTCGCCGGATTCGTTAGTGGGCGATTTGTCCGTTTCCTCCCAAACACAGGCGCAAAGGACGAAACTTAGTAACGCAGGAAAGACTTTCCACATGGTCATTGAACTCCATCAATCCATCGAATCCTTTGCTTCATCCAACTTTTAAGAGAATCAACGGCTTCGGCGTGAGTGTCGTAACGTTGATTGAATTCCCAGAGGAAAGTTGTTTCTAGTACCGGCCATCGTTTAAAGTTGTTTTTCGCCGCTTTTGAAATGAGCTTCTCGTAATAGTCTAGCGAATCAGCCATGCTCAAGAAGGTGGTTCTGTGTTCTTTCCAATAGGTTGACACTTCTTGCTTGAACTGCCCGTTTTTAAATAGATGCCTGTTCCAGGCATTTGAACGGGAATACCAGTTTTCCGGGCTGTAGTTTTTGTATTCTCCGTAACTCAAGTCAAAATCCCAGACAGGCCCCATCTCTATTTTGCCATTTCGTTCCCATGTAAAGAAAACGCTGGTCTTTAGGTTGCTGTCTGTGTTTTTGGAGAATTCTTCTATCCAATAGTAGGCGGAGTAATCCTGGGTATCTATCCAATGCATTGCAAGGCTGTCGTATTGAAATTTTTTTTGTATGAATTTTTCCCATTGGTCCATAAATGATTTCAATGGCTGTTGGCAGGAATCGTCGCAGGTCTTTGGGAAATGTATTTTTAGGGGCAACTTGTTGGCCGTATGGATGACGGTGTCTTTATTGTCGTGATAGGCGTCCACTTCAACGAGATAGTTCTTGCCGTCTTGGGGAATATTTAGTCGCGCAGAACTAACCTTGATAGTCTCTGTTAAAAGGTAAACGCCCATGTAATCCCTATTGAGATATACCTCCACAAAAGCGCACTTTGGCACGAAGTTCATCTGCAGATTTCTGGCTAGGTTGAACGTCATATAATTACGGAGGAGCGTTTTGTCGGCATGGTTCGAAATCAGTGCCCATTCTTTGTCTGCCGGCATTCCGAACATTTCCCTTTTCTCGGGGAATTTTATTTTCATGCTATACTTACTCATTCCAATGCTAGAATTGCCCCGCCCCCTGATTGTAAAGTCGATAACATCGCTTTCTGGGGCCGATTCTCCATAGATTTGCATTTTTGCGGGTATTTTCGTTTCTTTGTCTCGAACCTGAGTAAAATTAGCGGTCTCGATGACTAGACGGGGGATGCCTGCATAGGGGTATTCTGAATCGTCTAGAGGCAAAAAATCAGGGGATTCTTCGGTGTCGGCCCACATACAGCCGTTAAGGCATGTACATGCCCAAATAATCACGACAAGTATAGGGCGGGACATCAATATGTGGGGCACGGTGTAAAGTTGCAGATTGATACAAAATATACATTGATTTGAGCGTTACTAGGGCTTTTTTTTGTATTTTTTAGAGCACTTTTACGTGGGTTTTTTATGGCTACAAAAAAAACAGAAGAAAAAGACTTATTTGAGTTGGTTCAAAATTTACTGAAGAACTGGTATATCGTTTTGCCGTGTGTCCTGTTTGCTGCTGCAATCGGTGTTTTTGTGGCAATGTGGATTAGGCCTGTTTACCAGGTGGATGCCTTACTTCAGATAGAAACGAAAAATGGCAAGGGCCCATCCATGATGGGAGATATGGCTGCTCTTTTTGCGACAACCAGCCCCGCTGAAACGGAGATTGAACTTATAAAAAGCCGTAGGGTACTTGGTAGTACTGTAGAAGTCAAACGTTTGCAGTATTATGCGATCCCTAAGGGGAAATGGGATCGTTTGTTCCATCGTGAAGGTCGTATGGAGCTGATGAATTTTGAGGTTCCTTGGGATTTGGTCACCTTAGAGGATCGTGAAAAACCTTGGACGGCAAGGGCTTTGGACTCTTTGAATTTTGCTTTGTATGATCATAATAAACAGCGTGTTTTGGTAGGAGCGGTTGGTCAAACATACCATTTCCCTTATGCCGGAGACACCGCTGTTTTTGGCATCTATCGTATGGATGCTCGGAAGGGGCAGGCTTTCTCTGTTGGGAAGCGAACCTATCTTGATGCCGTGGAGATGTTCCGCAAAGCCTTTGATGTGAAAGAGAAGGGAAAACGTACAGGCATTCTCGAATTCTCTTATCAAGATGTGTATCCTGATAGGGCCGCTGAAATTCTGAATGAGGTGGCGACCTCATATTTGCGTCAGAATGTGGAAGAACGAAATGCCGAAGCGCAGCAGACTCTCGATTTTTTAGAAAAACAGCTACCGGACCTCAAGGCTAGGTTGGATTCGGCACTAATGAACCTGAATGCATATCAGAATAGGGTGGGTTCTGTTGATGTGGCCGCGGAAACTCAGATAGTGCTTCAAAAAAGAACACAACTAGAACAGAAAATTCTAGAAATTCAGCAGAAAAAGCAGGAAGCTATCCGTTTGTTCCATGCGGAACATCCGACGGTAAAAACCCTTGAAGATCAGGAGCGCACTCTGCGTCGTGAATTGGCTTCTACGACTAGGGATGTAAAGGATTTACCCGAAACCCAGCAGGAAGTTTTAAAACTTACTAGTGAAGTGGAGCTTAACAAGGTTCTTTACACCAACATGCTGAATAGCGTGCAACAGTTGCGGTTGGTGTCCGCTGGTGAGGTGGGATCTGTACGTATTGTTGATTTCGCCGAACAAACGACTAAGCCTGTAAAACCCAAGAAAAAGCTGATTCTTCTGGTTTTCTTGTTTCTCGGTTTTTTACTTGGCGCCGCTCTTGTTTCGCTTAAGGATAAATTCAGCGGCGGCGTAAAGAGCGCCACCTTCATCGAAAAGGAAACGGGCTTTACCGTTTATGCCAAGGTGCCCAAGGGCAACCCGAAGGGAACCAAGGGCACTAGACCGCTGGCTGTGGTTGAACCCGACGATGTGGCGGTGGAGTCACTGCGTGCCCTCCGTTCTTCTTTGGAATTTTCCATGATGGAATCGGACCAGCCGATTATCGGTGTTTCGGGACTTATTCCTGGTGTGGGAAAGAGTTTTATCTCCGTGAACCTTGCTGCCTTGTACGCAGGTCTTGGCAAGAAGGTACTGCTGATAGATGCTGACCTGCGCAAGGGGCGTCTGCACAAGGAGTTTGGTATCAAACGCGGTAGTGGCTTGTCTCAGGTTCTGTTGCGCAAAGTAGAAGTGGAAAGCGTGATTTCCTCCACCGAAGTAGAAAACCTGTTTGTGCTGCCCTGCGGAAATGTGCCGCCTAACCCGGCGGAATTGTTGGGTTCCAAGCATTATCTGGAATTGATTGAACAGTTCAAGAAACAGTACGATCTGATTATTGTGGATACTCCGCCTATTATGCTGGTGACGGATGCCGCTCTTGCTTGCCGTGTGGCTGCTCAGATTGTAATGGTCATCGAGTACAACAAGCACTCTATCGAGGCAATCCAGGATGCGATGGCTCAGATTCTCAAGGGCAACCCCAACGCCCATGCCTCTATTGTCATCAACAAGTACGAACATGGCAGCCAGGATGGATACGGCTACAAGTACGGAAAGTACTAATTTGTTTGTAAAACTGCGAGCTGCAGGAATTAACCTGCGGCTCGTTCCGTTTTTTATTGTAGCGTTCATTGTTTCCGTTTTTGCGACTGAACCTCTGAAACCTGTTTTGCCACCCCAGAACGCCATCGCCTTAAGCGGTGTAGGGGAACTTCGGGACGATGTTTATAGCGCGGACCTAAAATGGTCTGTAGAAGTAGCGCCTTGTAACTGCTTGAGCTTTTACACCGATATGTCGTATCGATTTGTCAGTTATGAATGGCAAACAATGCTTCACGATCAGATTCACGAGATGGTGAACCTGCAGGTGAATGGACTGAATGAGTCTTTTGTGGGCATGAAGTTTTTCCCGATACAGTATTTCGGCCTGAATGTGAGCTGGCGCTTTAAGCCTGGCGACGGAAGCCGGGTGGAACGTTTTGAACGTTTGGGAATCGAGCCTATGGGCGTGTACCGTTTTAGCCCGAATATGGTCTTGGGGCTTTCTGGACAGTACTACTCCTTTATTGAAGACAGAAACTACCAACCCGGTGATGAACTGGGTGTGAAAACCTCTTTTGTTTGGAACGCCTTCTGGGATAAGTACTCCCGTACAGGTTGGCAGGTGGGTTACGTGTTCCTTTTCCGCTGGCGCATCCAGGAATCGGAAAACCACAACCTGGCAAAAGACTACCAGAAGATGGATGACCTGTACTGTGGATTTCGCATGCGGGGCGATGTCGCCCGCTATGTGGGCTGGTTTCCGTTTCCTTTCGGCATAGGCATGGCCTATGAAATGAATCGCGGAAACCTGTTCGGTTTCGAGACTGGCCACAAGGTGGAGCTATATTCAAGGGCTGAGTTCCCGTAAACCACAGGACGGTCACGAATGCAACAAAGTTTTTACCAGAGTTGTCATTCCCGGCTTGACCGGGAATCTCCTTGCTCTTTTTTCCTCAATTTGCTTGGGTGCGTTCTGTTCCTTCTTGCTCCCGCTTTCGCCTACCTGCCGGGGGAATCCGGCTTTGTGTCTTTGGAGGGAGCCCACGGCATTTTCGGAAACCCCGCCGGTCTCACGGCTTTTGATTCCTGGGGAACCTTGCTGGACTACCAGTACGATGACGAGATTTCCCAGTTTCGTGTTGGCGGTAATCTGGACCACCTTGGCGCGGGCTTCGAATACCGTTTTGCGGACAAGGGACTGGATGAATCCCGCTGGAGCTTGACGTATTCCACCGACATTCTCCGGCGCTACTTTTTCTGGGGTAGCCGCCTGACGGCCTTCAGGAGCTCCGCTTTTGAAGGCACGGAGTGGTCCTACACCCAGGGCGTGATGCTCAGGCCCTTCAGGTTTTTGTCCCTCGGGTATTCCTGCGACAACTTGCTGTACGCAGGTCCGAAATCGATGGACCGCGTTCACAACGCGGGCGCCACCCTGCGGCTTGGGCGGAACTTGAGCGTGAGCTACGATGTGGAGGACTGGGAGGAACACCGCCTGCTTTTTGAGCTGGAACTGTACGGCACCCGCTACGGTTTCAAGATGCCTGTCTATGGTGACGATGACGAATACACTCTCACCATGTCCATGACCTTCGGCGGCTCCAACAACCTGGCGGTAAAGTTCTACGACGACTACCTGCCCAAGGGTGTGACCTGGGGTTACCATTCCGCTAGGAATCCGAACGCCACTCTGTTCGCCCAGATTGTCCGTGTGCCTTTGGACATGGAAGTCTCCGAAGTGGAAGGCCCCTTCTCCTTTATACGGCCCCAGTCCATCGCCCTCATGAAGGTGCGGACCTTGTTTGAACACCTGCTCCGTGATCCGTCGGCAAGTATCGTGCTGTTGGACTTTGCGGGTTACAAGGGAAACGTGGGTGTTTCCAACGAAATCAACCGTGGCGTCATGAAGCTGAAGGCCCGCGGTGCGAAGGTCATCGCCTACATGGACGATGTGCGGCCTTCTGTTTTGTTGGCGGCTTCCTCTGTAGATCGAATCGTGGTGGATCCTTCGGCCCATTTCTCCTGGCGTGGCGTAGGCGGGAACACGCTTTTTTACAAGGGCCTGCTGGACAAGCTTGGCGTGAAGGTGGAGTTCTTGCGGCACGGTGCCTACAAGTCGGCGGTGGAGCCTTACATTGCGGACTCCATGTCGGTGGAGTCCCGCGAAAACCGGCTTGAACTTTACAGCGATTTCTGGAAGATGATGAACGCCTATGTGGCGGGCCGTATGGCTTTCCGCAAGCAGATGCCAGTGGAAAAGGCCGCCGCGTCTTTGGATTCTTTGGCGAAGGTTCCTGTGGTGAGCGCCAAGGCGGCCCTGCAGGCGGGTGTCATCGATTCCATTCTTTATATAGACCAGGTGCCGTCTTACGCCTTGAAGACCTTCTTTGGACTGGACGCTCCTTATGCGGGCTATGTCACCTGGAAACCGACGGACCGAAAAATCTTTAACGAAAGCTGGTCTCACCGGGCTCGCATCGGCCTGTTGAATATCGACGGAACTATCGACGGCGCTATGGAAAAGTCCGTTTCTGCTACGCTGAACAGGCTTGCAAACGGCGGGGGCGTGTCGGCTCTGGTGGTTCGTATTTCTTCGCCGGGCGGTTCCGCTATCGCCTCCGACAAGATTTGGGCAGCGCTGAAGAACCTGCACAAGCAGGGGCTGACTATTGTGGCGAGCATCGGGAACATGGGCGCTTCCGGCGGGTATTACATCGCCTGTGGCGCCGACGAGATTGTGGCCGAACCTTTCTCCTTTGTCGGGAGCATCGGCATCTACGGCGGCAAAGTAGATGCGTCCGGCTTGCTTTCAAAGCTTGGGCTCAAGGCAGAAACCGTCAAGACCCACGATTACGCCGATGCCGAAACTTTCACCAGGCCCTGGACCGACGAGGAAAAGAAGGCCCTGCAGGACTACATGGATGAATTCTACGACAGGTTTGTCGGGGTGGTCTCTCAGGCCACCGGCGTAGATAAGGCGAAAATCGATACCGCTTACGGCGGAGGCCGGGTCTTTGTGGGCTGGAAGGCTTTGGAGGCTGGGCTGGTCCACAAGCTGGGCGGGTTGGACGTGGCCATTGCCGAGGCCAAGCGCCTTGCCGACATTGGGGAATCTACTGATGTGGAACTGGTGCAGTTTGCGGGTGAAAATTCCTACTTGGTGCCGGTGCCCAGCTCCAAGGCTGTCATGGACTTTTTCAGGGAGGCGGAACGTACCCAGTTCTGGGCCGTGGAACCTTCGTTGATAAATTTTGAACCATAGGGGCGGATTTGGGAAATGTTTGAAATTTGCTTGACAATTTTCGGATGCCTTTTCTTTTCGGCCTTCTGCTCGGTAACAGAAGCGTCGTTTTACAGCGTGCCCCCCAGTACGGTAGAATCCCTGCAGCGCCGCAAGAGTTTTACCGCCAAGTACCTGACTCACGTCAAAGAGAATATTGACCGTTATATCGCCTCGGTGCTGGTGGTGAACACCATCGCGAATACCATCGGAGCTTCCCTGGCGACAGCCCTCGCCGTGCGTCGCCTGCCGGAATCGGGGCAGTTCGCGCTGCCCATCGCACTCACGATTCTCATCTTGCTTTTTGGCGAAATCACACCCAAGACTCTGGGCGTAAAACAGGCCAAGGTGATGGCCCCAATCGTGGCGGTACCGTTTTATTACATTACCAAGGTCTTGAGCTGTACGGGAATCATCTGGCTCTGCCTCACCCTCACCAAGCACTGGACTCACGAAGACGAAGAAAAGAAAGAGGTGAGTATCGAGGATATCAACAGCCTGGTAAGTCTCGGTCTCAGGGAAGAGGTGATTGACAACCATCAGGCGGCGGTCATCAAGAATATTCTGTCCCTGAAATCCGTGGTAGCCCGCAAGGTAATGACGCCCAGGCATGTGGTGTTCAGCCTCCCGGCCGACAAGACCATCGGGGAGACCCTGGACGAACGGGGCAACTGGCCCTTTTCCAGGATCCCGCTTTATGGCGAAAAGAAAGACGAATGGATTGGCATCGTGTTGCGTCGAGACGCTTACAACTACCTGGCCGAAGGTAAGCGCGACATCAAGCTCCGCAAGTTGATGCGGCCCTTGCAGCTGATCCCCGACAGCGTGACTCTTGAAAAGTTGCTGCTCCGGTTCTTGAAACAGCGGGGCCACATGGTGGGCGTTGTAGATGAGTTCGGCGCCATCGCGGGAATTGTTTCCCTGGAAGACGTGCTGGAAGAAATCCTCGGTCGCGAGATTGTGGACGAGTATGACGAGTCCGTGAACCTGCAAGAGACTGCCCGCCGCCGGAGCAAGGCCCTGGCCTTTATGCGGAAAGCCGCTTCGGAAAGGAAGTAGGGGGTAGGTGTTAGGTAATAGGTTGTAGGTATTAGGGCTGCAGGTTGCAAGAGGTTTGATGCACGAGGCCCGCGGGCACCTTCGTTTCGGTATAATAAGGGACAAAACAATACCAATTGGCATAATTAATATAATTGATAGAGTATAAAACCCACATATATCAACATTTTTCGTGAAAAATGGTGTTTTTAACCCTTGTGGGCCGGCCCAAATCCTTCTATATTTAGCTCGCATTTCTCGGGACGCCTTTGTCCCGGAATCATCTAACTAGAGGATTTACATGAAGACCATTACGGTAAACCCCAAGTCCGTCACCCGCAAGTGGAAGCTTGTGGATGCAGCGGGCAAGCCTATGGGTCGCGTCGCAAGCGAAGTTGCCCGCCTCCTCATGGGTAAGCACAAGGCCATCTATTCCCCCAACGTCGATACCGGCGATTACGTGGTTGTCATCAACGCTGAAAAGGTTGCCGTTACCGGTAACAAGAACCTTCAGAAGCAGTACTTCCACCACACCGGTCACATCGCTGGCGAACGCTGGATCAACTTTGCCGACCTTTTGGCAAAGCACCCCACCGCTCCGCTGGAAGCTGCCATCTGGGGCATGCTCCCTCACAGCGCTCTGGGCCACAAGATGGTCAAGAAACTCAAAATCTATGCCGGCGCCGAACATCCGCACGCGGCACAAAACCCCGAAGTCGTTGACTTCTAATCTTTAGAACGGAGGATACCTCTATCGCTACCGCAAAGAACAAGAAGATCTACCGTGGCACGGGCCGCCGCAAGA
>CACXMH010000007.1 GCA_902768715.1 Fibrobacter succinogenes
CATGGGCGAAGAGGAACACAAGGGTCCCGCAGTGCTTCAGGAAGCACACCAGCTGTTGAAGTCCGCCCCGGTGAACTTTATCGGTAACATCGAAGGCGAGACCCTCATTATGGGTGCCGCCGACGTGGTGGTGACCTCCGGCTTTACGGGCAACGTGGTTCTGAAGATGCTGGAAGGTTTCTTCGAACTGCACCAGAAGATGTTCGGGACTATTGATACCGAAGCGGGTCGTCGCTTTGCCGAAATGTGGGACTACCGCATGACCGGTGGCGCCTTGCTCCTGGGCCTGAACGGCACGGGCATTATCGCCCACGGACGCTCCGACGCCCTCGCTATCGAGAAGGCTGTGGAAGTGGCCGCCAAGTATGCCGAGAAGGGCGTGTCCAAGAACGTGAACGAACGCTTGGCCGCTATCAAGGACGAACCTGCCGAAGCCAAGTAACCGGCGTTTGCTAAAGGACGCTGGCAAACCAAGGCGTTTGCTAATTTGTCTGTAACTGACTTTTAAGGACGGAGTTGAAAAGCTCCGTTCTTTTTTTGTTTCCGTTATACCGAAATGTTGACATTACAAAAATGTTTTATTTCTCTTTGATTTGCTGGGGAAGCCTAGTAATGGCATGATATTATTTTAAATTTGGATAGTAACAAAAAGCGGTTTTCCGCAGAGGTGATAATGTCCAAGACGATTTTGCTTTTCCCTGGCCAGGGCGCCCAGTACGTGGGCATGGGCCAGACTCTCGCATCCACTTTCGAGCCTGCCAAGAAACTGATGATGCAGGCCGACGAGATTCTCGGTTTTTCGCTGTCGAAGCTTATGGCGGAAGGCCCCGAGGATGTGCTGAAGAGCACCGACAATACCCAGCCGGCACTCTTTACCGTGTCTGCCATGGTGATGGAACTTTTGAAGTCCGAAGGCTTTGCCTTTGATTATGTGGCAGGTCACTCTCTGGGTGAATATTCCGCCATCTACGCCGCCGGAGGTTTCAGTTTCGAAGAGGGGCTGCGCCTGGTGCGTACCCGCGGAGAACTGATGGCCAGCGCAGGCAGCAAGAACCCCGGCGCCATGGCCGCCATCATGGGTCAGGACGAAGCGAAGATTCTGGAACTCTGCGAAGCCGTGAAGGACGCGGGTGTGGTGGTTCCCGCCAACATCAACTGCCCGGGCCAGATTGTGGTGTCCGGTGCCGTTGCCGGCGTGAACAAGCTGGTGGAAAACTGCGGTGCCGCAGGCATCAAGGCCATTCCGCTGGCGGTTTCGGGCGCTTTCCATAGCCCGCTGATGCAGTTTGCCCAGGCGGGTCTTGCCGAGGCTATCGCAAAGACCACCTTCAAGGATGTAGAAAAGCCGGTGATTGCCAACGTGGTGGCAGAGCCCGTTACCAAGGGCGCAGAAATTGCCGACCTGCTGGTGCGCCAGCTGGTAAGCCCCGTCCGCTGGAACGACTGCATGAACAAGGCCATGTCTCTGGGAGTGACCCAGGGCGTGGAAGTGGGCTCCGGCAAGGTGCTGATGGGCCTCATGAGAAAGATCAGCCGCGACGTGAAGGTCACGCCGGTGGAAACCATCGAGGCGTTCCAGGCTCTGAAGGAGTAGGTTACAGGTTATAGGTTGTAGGTTTTAGGAGTAGATGTGTAGTGTGAAATGTGTTTCCATCAACCCTAACGCCTAAAACCTAATACCTAATACCTTTTTATTTTTCAAACCGAAGGAATCAAACATGGGAAAACTTACAGGTAAAAAAGCGATTGTGACGGGAGCTTCCCGTGGTATCGGCCTTGCTATTGCCACCGAACTGGCCCGGGAAGGGGCCGACGTGGCTATCCTCTCCACCTCTGTCAAGGAGGACCTGGCCGCTAAACTTTCTTCCGAACTTGGGGTGCAGGTCAAGAGCTACGCCTGCAACGTGGCCGACTCCGAAACGGTGCAGTCCGTGTTCAAGCAGATTATCGCTGACATGGGAACGGTGGACATTCTGGTCAACAATGCGGGAATCACCCGCGACGGTCTGCTGATGCGCATGAAGGACGAGGATTTTGACGCCGTCATCGCCACGAACCTCCGTTCCGTGTTCCTTTGCACCCGCGCCGTGGCTCGCACCATGATGGGTAACCGCTCGGGCCATATCGTGAACGTTTCCAGCATCAACGCCCTGCGTGGCCAGGCTGGCCAGTCCAACTATGCCGCCGCCAAGGCGGGGGTAATCGGCCTTACCCGGACCAACGCCATGGAACTGTCCTCCAGGGGCATTACGGTGAACGCCGTGGCCCCCGGATTTATCGATACGGACATGACGGCCAAGCTGAGCCCCGAAGTCAGGGAAAAATATGCCGCCCAGATCCCCCTGGGACGCCTGGGCCAGCCCGAAGATGTGGCGAAATTGGTGGCTTTTTTGGCATCTGACGATGCGAAATACATCACTGGCCAAATAATTGGCGTGGACGGGGGCTTGAACGCCTAGCCATAAATTTCTAAATTTTAACTAAACAAATCCAAATGGAGTAAACAATGACACAAGAAGAAATTTTTAAGAAGATCACCGACGTTATCGTTTCCAAGCTGGAAGTGAAGGCCGAGGATGTGAAGATGGAATCCGAGTTCAGCAACGACCTCGGTGCCGACTCTCTCGACCGCGTCGAACTGGTGATGGCTCTCGAAGACGAATTCGAAGTCGAAATTCTCGACTCCGACGCCGAGAAGTTCCAGAAGGTCGCCGACGTGGTTGCCTTCATCGAAGCCAAGAAGGCATAATTTAGGCCTGCTTCGATAAAGAAACTGGACAGGGTGGCCCGGATGAGGCTGCCCTTTCTTTTTAATAGGGTGTAGAGATTAGAGACTAGGATCTAGTGAATAAGAATCACGCACTTCGTGCGTCTAGAAAAAGATTTCCACTACCCTAGCCCCTAGATCCTAAATCCTAGCCCCTAAATCCTAAAAGCCTATGGAACAAACCAACCTTTTACACAAGATTTTCAAACTCTGGTTTCGCCAGAAGTCCGGTGGCGGGCTTGAGGCGAAGCTCGGGTACAGGTTCAAGGACCCGGAACTTTTGGCCCATGCCCTGGTCCACCGGTCCTTCTTGTCGGGCACGGACATGCCCTACGAGAGCAACAACGAACGCCTGGAATTTCTGGGCGATTCCGTGCTGAACATGCTTACCACCGAGTTCCTTTACAGGATGTACCCCGACGACCCGGAAGGGGAACTTTCCAAGCGGAAAAGCGCCATTGTCTCTGGCCATGCCTGCGCCCAGTCCTCTAAGGAATGGAGCCTGAGCGAGTTCATCAAGATGGGCAAGGCCGAAGCCAAGATGGGCGGTCGGGGCAAGGAAAGCATTCTGGCCGACGCCTACGAGGCGGTGCTGGGGGCTGTCTATCTGGATGGCGGGCTGGAAGAGGTCCGCGCCATTCTGAACAAGTTCCATTTTCCTCGGGCCAAGGAAATTATCGTGGCCGAAGACTTTGTGAACCACAAGAGCGCCCTGCTGGAATACCTGCAAGGAAAACTCCATACGGTGCCGGAATACGTGCTGGTGGAAGAATCCGGACCCGAACACCAGAAGCTGTTCACCACCGAAGTCCATGTGAACGGCAAGGTTTACGGTCGCGGCCAGGGCGGAAACAAGAAGAAGGCTGAACAAGAGGCCTCCCGCGTGACGCTGGAGATGCTCTTGAAAGAGAACGCGTCATCCTGACCCTGGAGCGCAAAGCGCGGAGAAGAGTAGAAAGTGTCATCCTGACCCTGGAGCCCTGTAAGGGCGATAGGGGAAGGATCCAGACCTGAGGATTTGATTATGAAAAGAGATAAAATGCAATTACGGCCTACGGTGCTGGCTGTCGCGACGTCCCTGATGGTGGTATCCCTCGCCCTAACCGCCTGCAATGAGCAGGGGTCTGCGGGCACGAAGTCTGCGGGCAAGAATGTTGATTTAAATTGCCCCGAGTTGCCGGTCGATACCACTGCCACGGGCGAGTTCGACCCGATTGCATCGAAGGATGCACGCCCCTGCGGAACGATTACGCTCTGGGGTTCTGCGATGCCCAAGTCCTTCAACATGTGGGAAGACTACAACAGTTTCTCCGCCGAACTCATGGGCATGATGTTCGAGCCTCTCGTGAGTCTGCACTCCACCGAAGACCGCGAAGTGGGTATCCTCGCCGACAGCTGGAACGTGTCCGAAGACGGCAAGACGTTCACCTTCCACGTGGACCCGCGCGCCAAGTGGAGCGACGGCAAGGCCGTGACCGCCGAAGATGTGCAGTTCTACTACGACGTCATCATGGACGAAAAGAACCTGACGCCGATTTTCAAGGTGGGCTTAAGCCGCTTTGACCGCCCCGAAGTCGTCGATAGCCTTACCATCAAGATGACCGCGAAGGAATCGCACTGGGGTAACTTTTGGGAAGCCGCTGGCATGCTCGCCTTCCCGAAGCACGCCTGGGCGGGTAAGGACTTCAACCAGATCCGCTACGAGTTCCCGGTGGTGTCGGGCCCGTACAAGATCAAGACTTTCCGTGAGGACCGCTTCGTAGAACTTGCTCGCCGGACTGACTGGTGGGGCTTCAAGAAGAACTGGAACCGAGGCAAGTACAACTTCGAAAAGATCCGCTACCGCTTCATGAACGACCAGACCAAGGCGCTCGAAGCCTTCAAGAAGCAGGACATCAACGCCTACGCCATCTACACCAGCAGCATCTGGATGAAACAGACTGACTTCGACGCCATTCAGAAGGGCTGGGCCGTCAAACAGCGTATCTTCAACAAGGAACCTATCGGTTTCCAGGGGATGGCCATCAACTTGCGCAAGCCCCAGTTCCAAGACGTACGCGTTCGCCGCGCCCTCAACATGCTCCTGAACCGCGAAGCGATGAACGAAAAGTACATGTACAACCAGTACTTTCTGCTCAACAGCTACTATCCCGACTTGTGGGAAGGCAACCAGAATCCCACGGCGCCGCTCTACAAGTTTAACCCGGATAGTGCCCGCGCCCTCTTTGCGGAGGCCGGCTACAAGGTGAATGCCCAGGGTGTGCTCGAAAAGGACGGCAAGCCGTTTGCCATCAACTTCATTACCAGCCAAGAAGACTTGCGCCACCTGACGCTGTTCCAGGAAGACCTCAAGAAGGTGGGCGTTGTCGCAACCATCGAACAGATGAGCCAGAGTACCTTGCGCAAGCGTCTGGACGATGCAGACTTCGATTTGTACTGGGTGAACTGGGGTGCAGGCCGCCTGCGTGACCCGGAAGCCAGCTGGAATTCGACAACCGCACTGCAGAAGGGTACGAACAACTTGGCCGGTGTGCAGGACAAGGTGGTGGATAGCTTAATCAACTTGCAGAAGACGGAATTCGACCTCGCGAAGAGGAACGAAATTCTGAAGGCGCTGGATAACCGCCTGGCCGAAATCGTGCCCTACGTGCTCATGTGGCAATGCGACCATCACCGCATTCTCTACTGGAACCGCTACGGGACTCCGGATAAAGTCTTTGACCGCTTCAACCGTGAAGACGCCATTCCCGTTTACTGGTGGCTGGACCCCACGAAGTCTGCCGCCCTCGACAAGGCCATGAAGGCGGGGGAGAACCTGCCGGTTCCGGAATACGATGTTAAGTAGGTCGGCGCAATGCGCCTTTGAGGTGTGAGCACGGGACAAAGTCCCTTTGAGGTCGCTTTGCTTTGAGTAAAAAAAAGCGTGCTGAAAATCAGCACGCCTTTCTTGCAAATATTTACGGTCTCATCTGAGAACTCTCTGCTCAATGCTCAGAGCGCTCAGCGCGACCTCAAAGCCTTGCTTACGCAAGGCGACCTGATACCTCTTTAGAAGAAGAATTCCGCACCGACGTAGATGCCGCTGGCATCACCGTCGTCAACCTTTCCGCTGCGGATAAAGAGCTTTGCAATCAAGTCCAACTGGTTAGGAATCACGAAGTAGTCGGCACCCAGCCAGATGTTGATTTGCTTGTTGCCGTCGTCATTGTGTCCTCTTTCCGTTCCGTGGTCGTCCCAGGTGCTTTCGGTCAAGCGGTATTTGAGTTGCAGGCCAACGAAGGGGGTCACGCCCACATCGGGAACGGTGTATGCCAATTCGCCACCCAGGTGAATGTCAAGTCCGCGTTCATAGTTGTCGTGCTCAAAGCCCCAGAGAACGCCAGCTTCGGTACCGAACTTCATGCCGGGAACTTCGTTGATGGGCATGCTGAACTGGGCGCCAGCGTAAATGAAGATTTCATCGCTGGTGACTTCGTCACCGCCGATAGGCAAATGAACATCGCCAAAGATGGTAATCATGGGGGCAATTCCATAACGGACTCCCAAAGTCAGGTCACGGAGACCGTCACCGCCGTTGGCGCAGCCATCACAATCCGTTTCGCTCCAGAGCTGATACCCCCAGCCTTGCAGGGACAGTTCCAAATTCTGGATCAGGCTGTAGCGAGCTCCGATTTTGAGACCTGCTTGAGACCAGTCGTGGTCCCAGTCGTAGTAGAGGCCAGCTTCGGCGGAACCCTTGCCGGCTTCGAGAACCGGGTAGTAGTCCCAAGTGGCAAATGCGGCACTTGCGGCGATAGCCGAGGCCAGAGCGATTTTCTTGAACATGGAAAACTCCTTGAATGCGTTATTTTCGAGCGCAAATATAGAAAAAAGGAGTGGCGAGGTTCTTGCGCTAGCCCTTGAACTTCAGGAATTTCCAGAGGTATTTGGCTGACTGCATGGGGGTTTTCAGGAAGGCGGATTTCTTGTAGCCGCTGAGGGCGAAACCCTGCAACACCTTGTAGAGCCCGATTTGTTCGTCCCGGTCGATGTTCAGCAGGAACTTGCGGAACTTGAATTCAAAGTCGTGGGTGCTTCCGAACTTGAGGTAGCAGGTGTTCTCGTAGTTCTTGAGGAAAGCCTTTGAAAGGTTTCCGCATTCCAGGCCCTGGTGCACGGTATTGGCACAATACCGTCCGGCCCGCATGGCCGCCGCGATGCCGCCTCCGGTGAGGGGGTTCGTGTGGTGGGCGGCGTCGCCCACCAGGGCAAAACGGTCCAGGATGTAACTCTTGAGGGTGCTGGAGACCGGCACGAGACCTCCCACCACCTTGTTCAGCTTGGAGCCTGGGAACAGCTTGTCCAGCCATTCCTGGGTGGTTTCCAGGATGTTCTTTTCGTGCTTGCCGCCGAACAGGAATCCCGCACCGAAGTTGGTGACGTTCGATTTCTGCTTCGGGAAACTCCAGATGTAGCCGTCGTTGATAAAGTCGTGGCCCTGCCAGAAGGTGAGGTAGTCGGGCTTGGTCAGCAGGCCTTCTACCTGAATGTCCACGCCGGTGCAGGTCATGGTGGGGGCCTGCAGGCACTTGAGCCCGAGACTCCGGCCGATGCGGGCCTCCACGCCTTCTGCCGAAATGACCATCTTGGCCCGGACTTCGGACGTGCGTGCGGCATCCCCGAGCCCCTCTACCACGCGGACCGTGCGGTAGCCGTTGGGTTCCTTGCCCATTACATCGCTTACGGATTCGGCTCGGGCAAGGGTCACCAGTTCCACGCCGTCATTTTCGGCCAGGTGGGCGAGCAGGGGGTCGAACTTTTCGCGGTTCAGCATGAGCCCCATGCCGGGCTTCGGAACTTCGATGTTCACGCCTGCAGGGCCGTAGATGTAGATGCCGTTGATGATGGTCTCGATACAGTCTTCGTCGATAGGGCCGTAGCTTTCCAGGTCTGAAAGGTTGGTGCTGGCCTCGCCGCAACGCACCGGGTAGCCGATTTTTTTGCGCTTCTCTAAAAGCAGCACGGAGCGGCCACGCTTTGCAAGTTCTCGGGCGGCAACGGAACCGCCGGGGCCCGCACCGATAACCACAACGTCATATTCTTCACGAAGCATCGGCCACCTCCTCAAGCGTCAGTGCCCCTACGGGGCATGCCCTGGTGCAAGTGCCGCACTTGGTGCATTTCTCGTGGTCGATTTGCAGGTCCAGGTTGTACATGTCAAGCGCCATGGCGGGGCATACGCCAACGCAGCCTGCACATTCCAGGCATTTTTCTCTGTTGTGGACCAGTCTTTTCATATTGTGAAATATACAAAATATGGGAGATCCCCGCCGGAGTTTACCCTGAGCAAAGCCGAATGGGCGGGGATGACAAGGAAGGGTGCGTGGGGCGGGTGCGCGCTTACGATTCCGGTTCCGTTTCGGGAGCTTCGCTCTCTTCCTTGGCGGGTTTCAGGCTTTCGGCTTTGGCAAGCATCTTGCGGGCCTGCACGGCCAGGATATCGCCATCGCCCAGTTCCAGAACCTTGTTGAGCCTTGCGATACCCTGCTCCAAATCCCAATTTCTGTTGACCCGGATTTCGCCGATGTTGTAGAGGGCGCGGCGGGCAAGGGTCACGTTGGTTTCTAGGGAAAGACCTTTTTCCAGAAGGACAAGTGCAGAATCCAGGCTGGTTTTGGATTTGGCCGTTTCGCCCCATTCCAGCCACTGGGCGCTGGGAACCTCGATAAACACGCTGGGGCTGGTCATCAGGTCCGCAAGTTTCTTGATGGCGGGGGAATCGACGGGGTGTTCCTGCAAGAGGGCGTTCATTGCCTGGCTCAGCGTCCGCTGAGCGGCTTCGTAGTGGGCCTTGTTGGCCTCGTCCAGTCCCTGGTCTATGAGGGCCCTGTTCCGGGCTTTCCGCGCGGCCATCGGGTTTGCCGCCGCGTTTTTCTTGAGACGTTCTGCCAGGGCGTCGGCCTGGTGCTCTTGGATGGTCTTGAGCCTGCGGGGAATCTTGCTTCCGGCCAAGGCGCCGAGCCCGAAGGCAACAAGGCTTGCAATGCCCACGGCGCCGAAAATGCCGCCATTCAGCGCGAAGTTCACCAGGACATCCAAGAAGACGCCAGCGATGGCAATCCCTTTTGTGAGTGCCGAGACCTTGTCGTTGGAGGGCGGGAACGCTACCGCTCCCAGCATAAAGCAAAGGGCAACACTTGCGCCCATGTAACGCTCCACCGCGTAGTGGTCAAAGAAGGACGTTGCCGTAAAGAGAGATACGAAAATTCCGCCCACAAGGACAAGCCCTGCCGCAATGCCGGACGCAACTGCTATGCCCCACCGGTCTGAAAGCCTGTAGTAGGCGAAGCAGAAGAAACCCGCGAACAAAAGGAAGCTCAACACCCCCGGAAAAAGAATCCAGCTGGTTAACAGTCGGTCGTATTCCTCTTCGGCGGGTACAAAGGCCAGACGGTAGCGCAGGTGTTTGTCGGTGAAGGCCTTGACCCACTTGTTCTGCTCGCGGACAAAGTCGTTTTCTTTAGGATAGTAGTTGTGCTCCTTGATGAACTCTTCCTTGCCGCCTTTGATTTCCCACCATTCCCTGAATTCCTTTTTCATCTGCTCTACGCGGTCTTCTATCACCAGGGCGCCGTTCTCTTTCAGGTAGCGGTCTCGGAACTGCTCGAACTCTTCGTTACGGGTCTTCTCGTCGGCCTTGAGGCCAACGGATTCGAACTGTTTGGCCCCTTCGGTTTCCCACCACTGGTCAAAGGTTTTCTCGATGTTGGATTCCCGCTGTTTCTGCTTGATTTGCGGCGAAAGGGCGGTGACGGCGTTAAATATGCCGATGGCAATCACCAGCCCGAAAACGATATAGTGGTGGACCTTGAGTCCTTTCAAAAAATCCTTGACGCTGTTCAAAATGTCTCCCATGACACTACCTGTTGTATTCCCTGAGCTGGTTCCACAAGAAGTCGGTGTTCACGTCCCGGTAACCCAGGGCGTTGACCTTCTCCCTTAATTTATGTGCAATTTCAAAAAGGTTCGGGCAGCTTTGCATCCGCTCGAAACTGTCAAAAATGGTGAGCCGGTCGATCCATTCCGAAAGTTCCGGGAATCTTGGGTCCTGGAACTTGTTTTCCCGGCCGGTCTTCAGGTATTCCAAATACCGGTCTGTAATGCGGTAGCCATCTTCGGTAAAGATGTCCATGGCCCGTGGGAACAGTTTTTCGCCGGTGAGGTATTCGTGGACGATGATGCCGAAGCTGAAATAATCTACGGAGGGGGAGAGGTTCTCTCCCATGATGGCCTGCTCCGGGGCACTGTAGCAGGGCGTGAGCTGCCCGCCGTACTCGTTCACCGTTTCCCGAAGTTTCGCCTGGGCATAACCGAAATCGCAAATCAGAATCTTGTGGTTGTTCTTGTGCAGGGGATTCTGGCACAAGAGCAGGTTCTTGGGCTTCAAGTCCTTGTGGATGACCTGGTAGTAGTGCAGCTGGCTGATGGTGTTGGCCAGGTAGGCTATCTGGGCGATGCGGTGGAGGATCTCGTCGTCGGTGAGCTTTGTCTTGAACATCTTGTCCAGGGAGCAGCCCTTGATGAATTCCATCTTGAGGTAGGGGTGCCTACCGGCAAGTCCACCGCCAAAGCTCTGGACCACGCCTTCGATGTTGGTGGCGCGAATCAGGTTGTTGATGCGGATTTCATCTTGGAAGGCGCTCAAGAGCATGTTCAGACGGTGGAGGCGGTTCTTGCCCGGTGCCGCCCAGAACTTGCAGATTTTCACGACGATTTCCCGCTCGCCAAAATGGTCGTTGTAACCGGGATGCTCAATCCAGAAATTTGCCCGATACAGGTTGTTGGTGCCCTCCAGGGTGAGGGGTTCCACCAGCTCGATTTTTTCCATGGCTCCGCTGTGCAAGAATTCCGGGTTCTGGTCGAACCACCTTTGGTATTCTTCCATGGTGTAATGTGGCCGGAGTGCCAAGTTTCTCGACACCCTGTCCAAGGACTCTGCAAGGATGTTTCGCAGCATGGGTTAAATATAGGTAATAGGTAGTAGGTTATAGGGGTTAGGCTCTACAATCGCGGCTTCGCCGCCCTATAAAGAATTTGCGTAGCAAATGATTATATACCTAAAACCTAAAACCTGTTATTCCATCGTCTTTTCCAACGCTTTGGTAATCACGTTGTAGGCGTCATCTACCGTGTCGCAGAAATGGAACAGCTTGATGTCGTCCTTGTCGATCATTCCTGTTTCGGCCAGATAGTTCCAGTTGAGAACCTTGTTCCAGTACTTGCTGCCGAAAATGACCACGGGCATGCGGTCGCCGTATTTCTTGGTCTGGATGAGGGTGAGAATTTCGAACATCTCGTCCAGGGTGCCGAAACCGCCGGGGAAAACTACCATGGCCCTGGCCAGCTTCATGAACCAGTATTTACGGATAAAGAAGTAGCGGAACTGCAGGTTCAGTTCGTCGTCGATATAGGGGTTGGGGTGCTGCTCGAAGGGGAGCCTGATGTTGAGGCCGACGGAAGAAGTTCCTACGTCGTTGGCGCCCCGGTTGCCCGCTTCCATGATGCCCGGGCCGCCGCCGGTCATGATGGCAAAACCCTTGTGCTGCTTGTTGGCCCAGCGGCCAAGCTTTGCGCCCAGTTCGTGGGCGGCGTCGTAGTATTCCGCTACGGTTTCCAGACGTTTAAGGCGGGCCAGTTCCTTTTTGTCCTTGCAGCCCTTCATGCGCTTCTTGATTTCTGCCATGGGCAGCGTGCGTGCTGAACCGAAGAACACGATGGTGTTCTGCACTCCCTCTTGCTGGAAAATCTGGTTGGGTGCCATGAATTCGGCGATAATCCTGATGGGGCGGCCAATTTCACTGTCGATAAAGTCCATGTTGTGGTAAATCATCTTGCCAGGAATTGTCGAAATAGCCTTTTTACCTTTTGCAGCCATGGTAGTCTCCTTTGCTTATCTTTTCCTATGACAAAATACCTTAAGAATGGGCAAAAAGCAACAAAAAAACACTTTTTTTTGCTTTCATTTGAAAAATTCGTTATATTTAGGGTATGCTCGTAAAAATCTGGACAGACAGCTTTATCATCACCGGCGAAATCGACACCCTCCGTGACGAGCGCCTTACCGACTACATCCGCGAGAACAAGGACTTTATCGCCGTAACCCAGGTGAAGGTCAGCGACAAGACCGAAAAGGATTTGTTCCGCACCCACTTCTTGAACGTGAGCACCCGTCACATCGAGATTATCTTACCGGCGGAGTAGTTTAGCCCGTGGCCTAGCCTGCCGGGTTTTCTGTGCTGTCTAGCCGGAACACCTGGGAAAGTTCGCTGTCGCTCAGGTCCGCAAGCCAGGTCTCTCCTGCGCTCACCGTCATTTCGGCAATCGCCTTCTTGGTTTCCAGGAGGGCGTTAATTTTTTCCTCGAAGGTTCCCTTGGTGATGAACCGGTGGACCTGCACGTTCCGGGTCTGGCCAATGCGGAAGGCCCGGTCGGTGGCCTGGGCCTCGATGGCGGGGTTCCACCACAGGTCGTAATGGATGACCTGGGAGGCGGCGGTGAGGTTCAGGCCCGTGCCGCCCGCCTTTAAAGAAAGTATCAGCACCTTGGATTCGGGGTCCTGCTGGAAGGAGTCCACCATGTTTTTGCGCTGGGTCTGGCTGCAGCCCCCGTGGTAGAAATCTACGGAAATGCCCAGTTCCTTTTCGATGGATTCCTTCAGCAAAAATCCCATTTCGGCGAACTGGGTAAAGATGAGGGTCTTTTCGCCCTGCTCCTGGATGGAGGTGAGCAGGTCCAGGAGCATCTGGAGCTTGCCGGAGGAAAGGGCCTGGCCTGGATCCTTCGCACTGGCGTGCTCAGGATGACGATTTTCAGCATCATCTCTCTCGTCTCTCGTCTCTCGTCTCTCGTCTAACCCCTTCAAGAACGTGGCGGGATGGTTGCAGATCTGCTTGAGGGCAAGAATCATTTGCAAGATGAGCCCCTTCCGCTTGAATAGCCCGTGGGAATCCTGCGATATTTCGGCCAGCTGCTTTTCTTCTTCCAGCATGGCCATGAACTTGTCCAGGGTCTGCTTGTAAAGGGCCGCCTGGGTGGCCGTAAGCTCGGCGTATTCGTTCTGGATAATCTTGTCGGGCAGGTCGCTGATGATGTTCTTGTCCGTCTTGAGTCGGCGGAGCATGAAGGGGGCGGTAATCTTCTTGAAGGTCTCGGCGGCCACCTTGTCGCCGTTCTTCTGGATAGGCGTCTCGTATTTTTCCCGGAATTCCTGGGCGCTGGGGAAGAACCCCCGGTTTGCAAAGTCCATGATGGTCCAGAATTCCATGAGGCGGTTTTCCACGGGAGTGCCGCTCATGGCGATTTTCACGGGGGCCAGCATGCTGCGTAAAAGCTTGCTCTGGTCGCTGTCCGCGTTCTTGATGTTCTGGGCCTCGTCGATGACCACCGCATGCCAGGTGGCCGCTTTCAAAAGTTCGAAGTCCTTGCGGAAGGTGGCGTAGGTGGTGAGCAAAATGTCGGAATTGAACTTTTGCAGGTCCCGGTTTCCGCCGTGGTAGGCGGTGAAGGTGAGGGCCGGGGCAAACTTCTTGATTTCTACCTGCCAGTTGCACAGCAGTCCCGCGGGCATCACCACCAGGGCCTTGTGCTCCTGGAGTTTTCCTTCTTCCTTGATTTTCAGCAGGTAGGCGATAACCTGGAGGGTCTTGCCCAGGCCCATGTCGTCGGCAAGAATACAGCCGAAACCGATTTCCAGGTTCTTGTACATCCAGGAGTAGCCCCGCTTCTGGTAGGGGCGTAGCGTGGCGTTCAGGCCTTCGGGCAGCGGGATTTCCGTCTCGCCCCGCCAGGCGTCAATCTGGGCCTTGGTCTCTTCGGTCAGGGTGATGGGCACGCCGTCGCAATCGCCGGTAAGGGCCGCCTGCACCAGCTTGGACTGTGTGGCCTGGGCCTGCTCCTTGGGGGCTTCCACCTGTTTCTTGATTTCTTCGATGTCCTGGGCCGAAATCTCGATGTATTCCGACTTGTATTTTAACAGACCGTCTGCCTGTGCGGCCAGTTCCAGAAATTCCTGTGGCGAAATCTGCTCGTCGCCCAGGGCCACCTGCCAGTCAAAGTCTAGCAGGTCTCCTGCAGAGAACATCCCGAAACTCATGCTTCCCTGGAGCCGCATCTTGGCCTTGGGCTTGTTGATGTGCAAGAGCTTTTCGGGAATCTCCGTGCGGATTCCCATAATCTCGAGTTTCTTGAGGCAGTCCTGCAAAAACTGGAGCAGCTTTGCCCCCTGCATGACCACGGGAGTTTCGCCACGGCTGTCCAGGTAGGCTTCTAGCGGCTTGAAAAATTCCGCCACCCCGTAGAGGATTTTCTGCAGGGATACGAGCCTGGAATCGTTTGTCTGGAATAGAGTTGCAAGGCGCGCTCCATCTACAAAGACTTCCAGGGACACGTCGTCGCCGGACTCCCACGCCTTGAAAAGAATCTGGCTCCGCAGGTCGAAATGCCCGAACACCGAGAACCACTGCCGGATTTTTCCGGGAATGGCATGCCCGCTGGCACCCAACTTTCCGGAAACTCCGTCAAAGAAAAAACTCAGCAGGTTCCCGTGGTTGGACTTGACCGGCCGCTTGTAGGTCCGGGCAAAACGGAGCAGCGCCCCGATAAACAGCGAAAGCACGTGGAGGGCGGGGGAGTCGATTTCCAGGTATTCTTCGTCCTTGGCGGTAAAGGCGAACTTTTCGGGGGCCTTCTGTTCCAGCTGGTCCACCAGCGCCTTGATTTCGGGAATAAATGTGGTGGGGAGCCAGCGCATCTGGGCTGTGTCCCGCTGGACCCAGAAAATCTGCGGGTAAATGCAGCCCTTGCGCACCAGGTGGAATGCCGTGAGGAGCGAAAGGTGCAGGTAACGCACCGTGTAGTGGTGCCACGAAAAGTTCCCCGGCGAAATGCAGCACAGGGCTCCCATGAGTCCCGCCACCGCAAGCCCCGACTGGATGATGGCCCCGTCTTTCTCCTGCTGGAAGCTCCAGTGCCAGGGCGCCTTGTGGAAAAGCTTCAAGTTTTCCCCTTCCATCAGGAAGGTCTTGAAGTTGTAGGCCCTGAAATGTTCCGTGAAGGTCTTGAAATCTTCGTAGCCCGAAAGAAAATCCGTGCAGGAGGTGAGCTCGTCGGCGTAGCTCTTGCGGAAATTGCCGGCAGGGCAAAAGTCCGGAAAGTTCGGCAGCATGGCGGGCAATATGCGGGAATAGTCCTTCAGGCTCTCGAAATCGAAATCCGGGAGCCTCGGGTGTGGCTCCAGGGTGCGCACGCTCTCGAGGACCTGCACCAGGGCAGGTTCATTCGGCACGCTTGATTCAAGAGCCTCTTCGACCATAGCGGGCCAAATATAGCAAACCGGATGGTCCTTTTTTGACAATTCGGTGCTCATCTGTGTATTTTGTATATTCTCCCGCCCTGCGTCATCCTTGACCGACTCTGTATCGAAGCGATGGAGGTGGGAGGGGTTCATACAGTTCTCGCCAACACTTGTTGAAGTGTGCAAGTCGGGGGTTGGATTTCACACCCCTTTACGTGTTCGGCTCAAATAATCTATTTTAAACAAAAAGAGGCAATATATGCGAATCAAGAACGGTTTTGTGCTGCGGGAGGTCTGCGGCGAGCAGGTGATTATGGGCGAGGGCATCGGGGCTCTCGATTTCGGCAAGCTCTTGTGCCTGAACGAGACGGCGGCGTTTCTCTGGAGTGCTGCCGTTAAGCAGGGGGCTTTCACGGTAGAAACGCTGACAGACGCCCTCTGCGGGGAATACGAGGTGGAGCGCGACCGGGCCCTCTCCGACGTGAAGGCCATTGTAGAAAGCTGGCAGAAGGTGAACGTGCTGGAATGAATTACCTCTCGTGGCTATGGCAAAGTATCCGCGGAGTTCGCCTGAACGTGGCGCTTCGCGTGGCGGTGGGAACCCTGCAGGTTTCTCTCGGTCTTGCCATGGTGTGGCTCAGCAAGCGCTTTATCGACGATACCATCAAAAACGGTTCTGACCAGGACGTGGCCCGCATGGTGGGCCTGTTGGTGCTTACGGTGGTGGGAAACGTGGTGCTTCGCCAGGTGTATTACTACCTTACGTCGGTAGCCACCATCCGGCAGTCCAACGCGCTTAGGCTCTCCATGTTCGGGCGGCTGTTTACCCGCAAGCTCTACAGCGAAAAGGAACTCCTTTCGGGCGACGTGACTTCCCGTTTTTCCAAGGACGTGGAGCTGGTAAGCGAAGTGGCTACGGCGAAAATTCCCCAGATGATGGTGACGGCGATACAGCTTCTGGGGGCATTCTTGATGCTCCGCTGGTTCGACCCGCGGCTCGCCTGGGCTCTTGTCCTCTTGACGCCGCTGGCCCTTGTGTTTGGAAAGTTCGTCTCTTATCGCCTGCGGAAAATGACCCTCAAGATTCGCGAAGGGGAGAGCCGTATCCAGATGCATGTTCAGGAAGGCGTAGAGAACAATGCCGTACTCCGGAGTCTGGGAAGCGCCCCCTGGGTCTCGGAGCGGCTGGATTCCATGCAGCGCACCCTCCATCACGACGTGGTGCGGCAGACCCGCTTTTCTGTGATTTCTCGCCTGGCCTTTGGCGGTGCTTTTGGGCTGGGTTACCTGTTGGCTTTTGTGTGGGGCGGTCTCGGGCTCCGTAACGGCACCATCACTTTTGGCGTCATGACCTCTTTCTTGCAGCTGGTTGGGCAAATCCAGGGCCCCATCCTTTCGATTCTGAACAACGCACCCCGCCTGATTCACGCTACCGCAAGCATCGACCGCCTGCAGGAGCTGCAGGGCGACGGCGCGGTTAATGACGCGGAGGGCACCTCGAAGGGTGCGATGGGTGATGCTTCGGATGGTGCAAAAACCGTGCCCGAAGGATCATCTGGCCTGGGCGTCCGTCTGGAAAATGTCAGCTTCCGTTACGCCACCGCCGACCACGATGCTGTCCGGAATTACACTCACGACTTTAAACCCGGAAGCAAGACCGCCATCATGGGCACGACAGGTGCCGGCAAGACGACGCTGTTCCGCCTGATGCTTGGGCTTGTGGAACCTCGGGAGGGCCGCGTGCTTGTTTATTCTACGGACTCCAGTGGCTTCGCAGGTGCTTTTGAACGGCCTGTTTCGGCAAGGACTTGTGATTACTTTGTCTATGTTCCTCAGGGGAATACCCTCATGAGCGGAACGGTTCGGTATAATTTGCAGTTGGCCAAACCGGATGCTACCGAAGAGGAACTGCGGCATGTGCTGCAGGTGGCCTGTGCAGAATTCGTGTTCGACCTGCCCCACGGTCTGGAAACAGAACTGGGGGAGCGGGGCATGGGGCTAAGCGAAGGCCAGGCGGAACGTATTGCCGTGGCCCGCGGCCTCCTGCGGCCCGGGAGCGTCTTATTGCTGGACGAAATCAGCTCGGCGCTGGACGAACCTACGGAGCGGGAGTTGTTCCGCAGGCTTTTTGCGGCCTATCCGAACAAGACCATGATTTTTATTACCCACCGGAGTGCCGTCGCCGAGATGGACGGGGTGGAAACCGAGAAAATTTTTTATAATTGATGTCATGAAATCGTCTATTGCTTTTATTGTCGGATTTGCAGCGGCACTGTCTTTTGCCGGAGACCCTACGGACATGGATTCCCTTTTCCGCGGAAACGAGTATTCTCCCGAGCTTTCCGCCTCTTTGCGGGACACCTCTGCTGCCGCAGGCCCTGCCGTTCCCGGCAAGGCGAGTGCCGACAAGAAGGCCTCTAAGGACCTGTACGTTTTGCAGTTCGAAGCCGTAGGTGATTTTGATGCGGCCCAGCGCCGCCGTGCAGAACTTTCTGCCAGCACGGGTTACGCTATTCAGGTGGTGTTCGACGCTCCCTTCTACAAGTTGCGCGCCGGCGGTTGGAACAACAAGAAGGCCGCCGACGACAAGGCCCGTGAACTTTCGGCCTACAACATCAGCGCTTTTGTCGTGAAAGTGCGGTAAATTCTCTATTCCAGCAAGCCCAGCAACTGTTTGATGTCCCGTTCGTCCATAGACGACGGTATGAACGTGCGTTCTTCGGGTGAAACGTAAATCATCTTCCGCTCCGAAGATGGCCGGAAACTTCTGTCTCTCAGCTCTACCGCGGGGTTCTTGATGGAGTACAGGAACTTGCCGGTCTGGATAAACTTCTGTCCCTTGATGCCCTGCTTGATGGCGTCCATAATCTGGGGCACGAGTTTCTGGTTCGGCCAGGGCTCCTTGTGGAGCTCGAAAAGTCTCTGTTGCAACAGTTCTTCGTGAATGGGGGACTCGTGGTCCACGTAGAACTTGAGCTGCGTGATGATGGATGCCGCCGAAAGTTCGGCAATGGGCCTGTCGTGGGGAGTCCCTTCGATTTTCGGGTGCAGCACCGTATAAGGAATCACGCTCAGGTTTTCGGCACTGATGGCGTCAACACTTTCGGATTCCTCATCGGAGGCGTCCTTGGGCGGGGGAGCCACGCTCTGCTCGATGGCGATGGTAGTGACCATGTGGCTCACTTCGTCGCTGTTGGCCATGTACCAGAAGGGGGTCCAAAGGTTCAGTACCTTCCAGCCGATTTGACGGAGCAACGTGTGGCGAATGTAAATCCGGTCTTCGATGGATTCCCTGAAACGTTCCGTGGTGCAGTCATCTTCGACCATGGCCAGGAACCGCCTGGAATTGTTGGCATCGACGACCACGGGGCCGACAGAAATGCCGCACTGGCAGAAATAGGGCTCCACCTGCACATTTTCGTCTTGCAGGGCTTTCAGGGCCTGGGTGTAGAGTACGGATTCCTTGGGCTTTTCGTCTCGAATATCCAGGGGGAAAACTTTTTGCAGGTATAGAATCCATTCCCAGAAAAGGTCCGGTTTTTCTTTGGGCTTCTGGGCCATGTCGTTTTCGGAAAGGAACACTTGGAGTTCGCTCTTGGCAAGTGTCGCACAGACGGAAAGGGCGTTGTTGATGGATTTCTTTTCGGTAGCGTCGTATTCGCCGCACACGAGAATCGTATCCCGCAGGCGGTTGACCGCCCTTTCGGGAGTCTTTACGTAAAAACTGATGGAGGGGTTTGTAGGCTGGAAGAATCTTGCCGCCGGAGAATCCTTGGGCGTGAGGCTGTTGATGGCCGACTCGATTTCCATGCAGGTGGACTGGTGGAGCGCTACAATGCCGAGGGTGCGTCCCGGCTGTCTTTCGGCATGGTGGATGGCGGCCTTCGCAATTTCCATAACCTTGTCAGAAACCACTTTCAGCGTCTGGTTCTTCTGGCTTTCACGGCTGGGTTGCGGAAGCTGACAAATGTTGCCACCGTAGATTTTGTAGTTCGCAAAATCTATTATGGAGGAGTGGGCGTAGGTGGTGGAGAACCACAGTTCCCTGGTGGGAATCCCCTGCCTTAAACTCATGGTGAGAATAGATTCCTGGAAGGCCTGGGTGTGAGAAGTTTTGTCCTCGGGGTAACCGTCCAGCGGTAGGTGCTTCAGGAGAGGTGCCTTGGAATCGCCCACCAGCACCGTCTTTTGAGCCTTGAAAATGGAGGGAAGTGCCTCACAGACCGAAATGCAGTCCGCATCTAGAATCACGAGATTCTGGAATTTTTGGGATGGGGGCAGATGGAAACTCTGCTCTAGCGGGATAAAGGCGAAAAGTCCCGGATTGTCCTTGACGGTGTTTTGCACCAGCCTGAAGTTTGCGTTGCAGAACTGGTCCAGTCGGGAGCGGTAGTCCCTGGTCTTTTGGGCGCGGGCCTTGGGCAAAAGGGAGAACAGGTCTGTACAAACCTTGCCCACCTGCTGGATTTGCGTGCCCGCCCAGAAGTGAGCGAAGGCTTGGGCAATGTTCTGGTTTACATTGTTCGCATCTTTCAGGTAGTCGGCCAGTTCCGTTGCTCCGAATTTTTCGATGGACTGCAAAAGCGACGTGGTGCGCACGTGAATTTCCAGGTTGCCCCAGTTGGCGTTCCACAGCTGGATTTCGTCCAGCCACTTTTCGATGCACAGGCTTTCGAGAGGCGTTTCCAGGGAAAGTCCCTTCGTAATCTTGCGGGTGGATTCCTGGAGTTCCTTGACGACCTTCGCGTAGTCCTTCATCTGGGGGAGGGCGTCCTTGAACAGCTGCCACTGTTCCAGAATCTGGAGCAGCAGGTCCAGCCGCGGGTCGTTCTTGTGGGTCTCCCTAAAGTCGTAGATGTAGGTAATCTTCTTGTTCAGCTCGAACCAGTTGGAGCGTTCATAGAGCCAGTCGCGGCCCAGCAGGTGGTTCCCCAGCACGGAGGTGTCCTTGTAGGCCCGCTTGTTTTCTTGCAGTTCGATCAGGGTGTCGATCAGGTCCAGCAGCTGGTTGTCCGACGTGACGGCTTTCGGGTCTTTTAGGACTTTCAAAAGCTTTTTCTTGGAACTGCGGTAGCGGTCCGAAAGACCCTTGAGGGTGGCCTTCAGGCTGTCTGCAAATTCTTCGCGGACAGAAAGGATGTTCTCATCGACAGCGTTGTCGGTGTAGATTTCCGATGTCTGCCTGCGGTAGCGGACCCACTTGTCGCCTGCTTCGGGGAGCGCCTTCAGGGAATCCTGGTAGTCTTCCCAGCTGTTGGAGCGCAGCTCCCAGTCTTCAAAGACAGGAGTGTTCCTGTTGAAGTTCTTGAGAATCAGGTCGATGATGTCCGAAAGTCCGGAAAGGTAGATGCCCGTGGGGAACAGTCCCGTCTTTTCGACCAGTCCGATAAGGGGTTTCAGTTCGTTGGCCTTGCCCGAGGCAAGGGCAAGTTCTTTGGCAATTGCTTCTTGTTCTTCGACGGTAAGGCTTGGAACCCGCACGTCCTTGAAGGCGTTTCTTGCCTCCTTGCCTTTCTTTTCAAAGTACAGGTAAAGAATCTCGTCCAGGTCCGCCTTGAGTTCGCAGTAGTCCTTGTACGGCACATTCGCGATTTTCTGGAACAGGGTGTCGGATGCTTTAACCTTGACGGCCGGGTTCTGGACAAATTCCGTCAGCAAGTCCGAAAGGGGTGCGTCGGAGGGCTGGATGTTCTTGTTTACGGCGTCGTAGTACAGCACAAAAGAATCGCGGGTCTTCTGGAGCTCCGGCAGAAGGGCGTCCCTTTCGGGGCCTTCGAAATTGCGGAACTGCGGGAACAGCCGGTCCCTAAACTTTTGGGCGGTAGATGCCCTGCGGTAAACCACCAAGGTGCTTTTCTTTTCGGCAATGGAATCGGCCACCAGGTTCGCCGTGGCCCGGTCCCAGTCTGTACCTGGCAGGGCCTGAATGGCATAGGCGTTGTTCCCGGCATCCTTTGCGTCTTCTGTGACCTTGGTGGTGTGGGAATCCGTGATGTACAGAGGGTAGTGGTCCAGCGGCGAGTAAATTTTGTCGAAAGCCTCTCCGTCGAACTTGGACTCCTTGGTCTGGAATCCCTCGGCGGTAAAGAGGGCTTGAACAGTAGAGGCGGCACTGGCATTGGATTCGTCCAATCCCTGTTCCATGCATTTCTTGAGGCCCAGTTTGACGGAATCAAAGAAGGCGAGGCAGATGCCGTGTCGTGTAAATTTCCAGTTTTTCTTTGCCGCCACCGCTTTTTCGAAGAGGGAAAAATACAGCAAAATGCTGAACTGACCGTTCAGGGTGGCGTCTTCTATGGTGGGGAGCGAAAGCTCCGTTTTCAAACGTTCCCGCAGGACGATGTTTTCGAGAGGGGGCCTCGGAGAAAGAGCTACCGTCTGGGTCTGGAGGTTTACATCCAGGGGGACCAGCAGGCTTGGGGAAAGGGCGTTCCCTTCCCACTTCAAGAATCCAAGCAACAGGTACAAGTCAGAAGTCCCGAAGTCCTCCAACTTTTCCTTGAGGGCTTGCAGGATATGTTCTTTCACCTCCAGTTTTTGCTGGGGTGTGAAATTCTCTGACTTGGGGAGGAACGAGTCCAGGGGCAGCGGGCCTCCGGTCTGTTTCCATTTTTCAAAGAACAGGTCGCCGGTTTCAAGCATCAGGGGCGTCTGGTACAGGCCCTTGGTGTTGAAGTTCAAGAGCGGGTCTTTGGAATCGAAAAGAGCCGATTCCTGGCGAATCTTTGAAAGGGTGGCGGACAAGGCTGCGTTGGACATGCCTTGAATATACATTTTTGTTGAGTTACTAGTTACTAGTTGCTAGTTACGAGTTGTAGAATAGGGGCATCTTTGGCCTTTGTATCTACAGATTTCGGCAGATGATGTCCAGGGCGGTGTTCAGGGCGGTGGGCGTTTGGGTGGGGGCTAGTCCTGCCTTGAAAAGGACCCTGCCCAGGAGTTCTTGGGGGGTGACGCCCGCTTCTCGGTCTTGCCGGATACTGTGGGCTTTTTCCCGCTTGGAAAGTTTTTTGCCTACGGTATCTACGATGAGGGGGTGGTGCAGGTACTTGGGCGGTTCGGTCCTGCCCATCAGTTCCATCAGGGCGATTTGCCTTGCGGTGGAATTCCGTATGTCTTCGCCCCGGATAACGTGGGTGATTCCCTCTTCGATGTCGTCGGCGCAGACGGCGAACTGGTAGGTCCATTGGCCGATTCTATCCCGGATAGGAAAGTCACCGCACTGGAGTTTTGGATTTTCGGCAAAGTCCCCCAGGCGCAGGTCGTGCCAGTTTATTACTTTGTCTGGAATTTTGATTCGGAGGGAGTAGGGGGCGTTGCGGGGGAAACCCCCGCTGGAGGGGGTAGAGAGCGACGCAGTGCGAACTAGGGGGAGGCTTCCCCCTTTGCATTTTCCTTGGTATATGATTTCGCCAAATTCGTTCTTTGGATTTTGTTCTTCCAGCTCCTTGCGGCTGCAGTAGCAGGGATAGACCAGGTTTTGTGCTTCAAGGTTTTTGAGGGCTTTTTCAAATCGGTCGAAGTGGTCGCTCTGGAGGCTTTCGCTTTGCCACTTGAAGCCAAGCCATTGCAGGTCTTCGCGGATGGCGGCGATGTGCTCGGGCCTTGACCTTTCTTGGTCGTGGTCCTCGATGCGCAGGTGCACCGACAGGTCCCATTTTTGGGCGGCGGCCCACACGAACAGGGCCGAAAGCAGGTGGCCTTCGTGGAGGTAGCCGGTGGGGCTCGGGGCAAATCTGGTTTTTCCGGGCATAGGGGGAAATATAGGTAATAGGGGATAGGTAGTAGGTTGTAGGTATTAGGGCTGACGACTCATAACTGACAACTCATTACTAATCTCACACCTCGTAGCCGTCAAATACTATATTTCTTTTGAAAACGACGAACAACCGGGGTGTTTATGAAATTGAGTGGATTGGTTGGATGTGCTTGCCTGCTTGCCTTTGCGGCGGGCGCTTTTGCTAACGATATTATCGCGACGACCTCCAACGGCTCTACGGTGATTCTCCACGACAACGGCCGCTGGGAATACTACCAGAACAATGCGAAGATTCGGGACGTGCGTCCGGAAGCCACGCCCGAAGATGCCAAGTTCAACGTTTCCGTGCTTTACGAAAGTGCCGACAAGTTGAAGAAGAACGTGCGTATGGCCATGGAAGCGGACTTTGCCACCGAAGAAGAAATCAAGGACAGCCTGCGCAAGGTGCCCAAGGGCGGTATCATCTATTTCCAGGTGCCCACCAAGCAGATCAAGAAGGGCCTGAACCGGGAGTTCACCTATTCTGTCTTTGATAAGGGCAAAACGCCAATATTCTCGAAGACCGTTGCAGAAACCGAGGCGACTCCTAGCGAAGATGCCGGTGTGTCAAACCTGGTGGTGGTGCCTGTCTATGGTCGGCCCAAGTCCAAGGTCATGAAGGCCCGCGTGGAAAACCGTGCTGCAAGGCAGACCCTGGATATCGACGTTCCTATCCAGTAAGGGAACGCTTCGCAGGGACTAAACCGTGAAATTTGCCGTCGTGGACTTGGAAACCACCGGAGGGAAACCTTCCGATGGACGCATTACCGAAATAGGCGTCGTTTTGATGGACGATACCAACGTGGAGGGAACGTTCCAGGCCCTGGTGGATCCGGGCATGCCAATCCAGCCCTTTGTGCAAAGGCTTACGGGAATTACCGATGAGATGGTGCAGGGAAAACCGCAGTTTTCCGCCATTGCCGAAGACCTGATGGGTATGTTGCAAGACCGCATCTTTGTGGCTCACAACGTGCAGTTCGACAGCCGTTTCATGATGGCGGAACTGAAACGCTGCGCCATCAAGTACGACCCGCCCAGGCTTTGCACCGTGAAACTTTCCCGAAGGTTCTTTCCGGGGCTGCCCAGCTACAGCCTGCACAACCTGACGGAGTCCCTGGAACTTCCGGACTTTAACCACCACAGGGCTCTGGCCGATGCCCGTGCCGCCGCCGAAATCCTGAAGCTGGTCTATGAAAAAATCGGACCGGAAAAGTTGTTGAAAGAGGTGAAGAACCTACCGAAGAAAGATTCTCGACCTGGCCGAGGCTGACTCATCTTGTCCCCTGCGGCCCTAACACCTACTAAGTCCATCATTAAAAAACTGTATGGATCCCGTCCCCTATCGCTGCGCTCCAGGGCCCAGGATGATGTTCCTACAACCTATCCCCTAGATCCTATCCCCTAGATCCTAGCCCCTAGATCCTAGCCCCTAATCACTACCTAATCATCCCCGCCTTGTACTTCATCTTGAGTATGCGGGCGGCGGATTCTTCGATGCGTTTTTTGTAGGTCTTGTTGTTCTTGGAAATCTGCACAAGGTAGTTCACCATCTCTACCGCCTTTGCGGGGTAGGTAATCATGAACATGTCGTTTCCGGCAGTGAGGGCCGTGCGGATAAGCTTGTGGAAATCCTTGCGGGGATATCCCTTGCTCTTGACCCGTTCGGTACCGCTGACCCAGGCCCGTAAGGACACTCCCCACAGGTCGTCGGTAAGAATAACGGTTTCTGGATTCATGTCCCTGGCCATCTTCACGATTTTCGGCTCGAATACGGCGGGGCGGCTCGAGATGCGGATAAACCGCACGCTGCTCATCATGGTCACGGGAATGTCGTCGGAAAGCCTCTTGAAAAACTCCACGTTGTAGGCGATTTTATTCTTGGGACTTGCACTGATGGCGATTTGATGGTCGCTGTTGGTCCAAGAGTCATAACCCGGGAAATGCTTGGACACGCATACCACGCCACTTTGACGCATGCCCTGGACAAAGGCCTGGACTTTTTCGGTACTGGTGGAATCCTTTTCCCAGCTGCGGGCGCTTTCTTCCATAAAGGAATTCTTTTTCCGGTGGTCCTTGGCGGGGTCCAGCACCGGAGCCAGGTTCATGTTGATGCCCAGTTCCATCAGTTCGGCGCCGATTTCTGCGGAGATTAACTGAACAGAGTCTGTGGGCATGTCCCGCATTTCTTTGGCGCTGGGGGCGTGCTTCCATTTTTCGGAGATGCCGCCCAGGCGGTTCACAAAGCCGCCCTCCTGGTCGCTTGCCACCAGCAGAGGGATTTTCAGGCCTTCGTTGGCCTCCTTGATTCGGGACTTGAATGCCGCCGTGTCCTTCAGGTGGTTTTTCATGACCAGCACGGCTCCGAATTCGTTTTCTATCAGAAACTGTGCTGGTGACAGATAGACTATGACCATTTGGGCGGCCTTCTGCTTGATGCTCATGGAATTCCAGAGGGGCATCAGTTCGTCGGGCAGGCCATAGGGGTTTTCTATGACCGCGGCGGTAGTGTCCGCAATGCTGTCGGTGCGAGTAGTGTCTTGCTGGAGTGTGTCGGCCGTGCTGGTGATGACGGAACTGCTGTCGGCGCGGTCGGTGTCAGCGGTGGTTGTATCGATTGACTGGGCAAGACAAAGGACCGCTCCAAAGGCAAGTAACAGGGATATGTTGACCAGCTTGTTCACGGCCTAAAACCTAATACCTAATACCTACAACCTAGCTACTCTTCTTCCCAAACCGCCTGGGCTTGAATTCGCGGGGCGGGAAATCGAACTTGAGCTTGCCTTTTTCCAGATACAGGTAGGCGTCAAACAGACGGTGGCTCTTGCTGCGGAATCCCTTGATAAGCTCCGTCTTTTCGCCGGCCAAAAGTTTCTGGATGGCTTCGAAAGGCAGTTCCTTGCCCAGGAGAATCTTAGGAAGCGAGATTCCCGAAGGCTGCTTATCGACATAACTCTGGGAAACGTAGCCCGTGAGGGTCTCGAACACGTCGGTGCCGTCGATGGGAGAAGTTCCCACCTTCTTGCCGGTGTCGATTTCTTCGGGCTTGTCGTCAAAGACGAATTCGATCTTGTTCTGGTCGTTGATGATGACCACCGCCGAAAATTCGGAACCCTTCTTGCTGCGGAATCCCGTAAGAGGGCCGATTTTCCGCTTGGTCAAGAGTTCCACCACCTCTTCGTCGGTAAGGCGCTTGCCGCCTATCATCTTGCGGATGACGATACCGTCTTCGGTCTTGTAGCGGCTCACGGTCTCGAAAACCTTCTTGCCGTTTACGGGGCTGAACTTGGCTTCGCCTTCGGTGTGTTCTTCCTTGAATCCCTTGATGTTCTTTACCATGGTGCGGGTCATTTCTACAATGCCCTTCATGAACTCTTCTCGGGATTCTTTGCCCCTGGAAATCAAGTCCATCTTGTATTCCCATTCGCCGGTGAGTTCCGGGCTGGTGAGGGCGTCACAGTTCATGGCCGAAAGCACCTTGATCAGGTCGAAGGCCTTGGCGGTGGGGATCATGTCCTTGCCGTCGCGGACCACGTACTTGTCGCTGACCAACTTTTCGATGATGGCTGCGCGGGTGGCAGGAGTGCCGAGGCCACGTTCTTTCATGGCGTCCCGCAGGTCGTCATCTTCCACCAGCTTGCCTGCACTTTCCATCATGGAAAGGAGCGTGCTTTCGGTGTAGTGGGCAGGAGGCTTGGTGAAGTCTTCTTCTGCTTCGATGGAGACGGTCTTCGCCTTGTTGCCGTTCAACTTGGGAATGTTGGACTCGTCGTCGCTATCCTTGCCGTAAACCGCCTTGAAACCCGGGTCCACCAGAATCTTGCCTTCGGTAAGGAAGGTTTCGCTCTCGATGGTGGTAATGCGGGTGGTGTTCAGGTACTTTGCCGGCGGGAAAAATACGGCGATGAACCGCTGGCAGATCATCTGGTAAATCTTCGCTTCTGCTTCGGAAAGGCTTTTGGGAGCGACCCCGGTGGGGATAATGGCGAAGTGGTCCGAAATTTTCGAGTTGTCAAAGACCTTTGGGGTGCGCTTGACCCAGTTGTTTTCCAGGGCCTGCTGGGCGAACTTTGCCAGAGGGCCCGTAATCTTACCCAGGTTAGATTTCACAGGAGCCACGTAGTCTTCGGGCAGGTGGCGGCTGTCGGTACGGGGGTAGGTGGTGGCCTTGTGGTGTTCGTACAGGGACTGGGCTATGGAAAGGGTGGTCTTGGCGCTAAAGCCGAAACGGCTGTTGGCTTCGCGCTGGAGCGTAGTCAGGTCGTAGAGACCGGCGCATTTCTGCTCGCTTTCGGAGGTGCTTTCTTCGATGGTGCCCGGCTTGCCCTTGCATTTTTCCAAGATGGCCTTGACCGTCTTTTCGTCAAAGACCTGTTTTTGCTTTTCCTTGCCGTCGGCCTTGAACCATTTGCCCTGATAGTTGCTTCCGCTGTTGTCGAAATCGGCGGTGACGGTCCAGAACTTTTGGGGCTTGAACTGCAGGCGTTCTTCTTCGCGCTTGACGATAATGGCGAGGGTGGGGGTCTGCACACGGCCGCAGGGGGTAATCTGGAATCCGCCCATGGAACTGTTGTAGGCGGTGAGCCCGCGGCTGCCGTTCATGCCCACCAGCCAGTCGGCCTCGGAGCGGCAAAGGGCCGCGTCCTTCAGGTTTTCCATGTCCTCGGCGGTACGCAGGTGCTCAAAGGCATCCTTGATGGCCGTAGGCGTCATGCTCTGCATCCAGAGGCGCTTTAGGGTCTTGCCCTTGAAGTTTCCCTTGAGCACGTAGTCCAATATGTAGAAGAAAATCAGTTCACCTTCGCGGCCCGCATCGCAGGCGTTGATGATGGTGGTGACATCTTTACGCTTGATGAGTTTTCCGAGGGCGGTCAGGTGGCTCTTGGTGGTTGGGAGGGCCACCAGGGGGAACTTTTCCGGCAGCATGGGGAGGGTTTTCATGTCCCATGCCTTGTAGCGTTCGTCAATATCCTTGGGGTCGGCTATGCCTACCAGGTGGCCGATGGCGTGGCTCACGATGGTGGTGTCACTTTCCCAGTAGGCGGTCTCTTTCTTGAAATTCTTTGCACCCAGGACTTTTACCAGGTCAGAGGCCACGCTGGGTTTTTCGGCGATAATCAGGGTCTTTTCGGGAGCTTTAGTTTTAGTTGCCATGAGACTTCCGTTCTTAACTTATTTCCATTTGAAACGTCCGAACAGTCCGAATAGCACTGCCAGGACGGTAAAGGGAGCATGGACGATTTCTACGGGGATGCACCACTTGAGCAGGTGCTCCTGCCGGAATATCTTGAGCCCACGCAAAATGAGAATCAGGTCGCCCAGGCTTTTTAGGGCGAAGGCGACGAGGGTCGCGATTAAAATCTTGGTGCTGAAGGGCGAAAACGCTGCCGTGACGCATAGCATGGTCAAAAACAGGAACACCATGGAGAGCACGAACACGATTTTCGGGGAGTAGTAGATGGTCTTGGAGGCCCAGCGCTTGCGCTGCTCCCAGAGTTCTTTCAGGGTCTCTTTGCCGTTTGTGGTCACGAAGGTGGAGGGGGTAATGCAGTAACGCATGGCGAAAGGCCGGTCGGTGGCCAGCTTTTGCATCAGAAGGTCGTCGTCGCCGCTCTGGATTTTGATGACGTTCTCGAACCCGTTTACGCTCTTGAAAAAGTCTTTTCGGTAGGCCAGGTTGTTGCCCGTGCTGGTGAGAGGCAGGTGCATGGCAAGGCCAGCTGTGCCTGCCACCCGGTAAATGAGGGTCTCTACGGCCTGCATGCAGATGATGAAGGGGGACTTGCCGGGGACGGTGGGGATGTAGGAATGTCCTGCCACCAGTTCGATTCCGGGCTCGAATTCCCGGAGGATCCCCGTGAGCCACTCCCGCTGGACAATGCAGTCGGCGTCCGTAAGGCACAGGATGTCCCCTTCGCAGGCCTCGATCATCTTGCTGATGGCGTGCTTCTTGGGGCTTACGCCCTCGGGCAGGTCATTGATGGTCAAAATGTGGAGCCGCTCCGGATGGCGGGTGCGGTATTCCTCCAGAATCTGGGGGGTGTCGTCGGTACTGCGGTCATCGGCCACCCAAACGTCCCAGACACCAGCGTAGTCCTGGTCCAGTACGGAATCCAGGGTGGCCCGGATTCCTTCGGACTCGTTCCGGGCGGCGATGAGGACGCTGACCCTAGGTGGCGGGTTTACGGTGGAACGGCCTTCTCGGACGGTACCCAGGGCACGATAAAAGCGCACTTCTAGCCACAGGTAGAAGAGGCAGAACAGGGCGAGAAGGGCAATAAGCCCGTATGTGACGATGGTCCAAACCATTTTCGGGGCTAAAATGTAAAAAGGTTTTCCGAAAAACTGGTCTGGCGGTGGCGGTCCGATGGGGCCTATTTTGGATACATATATATATGTTAATGTTTATTTGGTGTATAAAGGGCTGTTTTATTCCTTGACGCAGCGGACGGGCAGCCCCCACGAGGCTTCTTCTACTGCAATAGGCGCTGCCTTTTCTACGCTGTCTTTTACAAAAGTCTTGCCTGCAAGCAAACCATCCTCGTCATCTTTTAGCCAGAAATAATTGACGTTCTCGAATTGCTTGTCAACACCCTTGTCATCTCGGAACGCGCCAGGATATTTTCCAAAATGGGTTTTTGATCCTTGAACCCTGTTAGCCATAGTTTCGTTCAAATTGTTTACGTCGTCCATAGTGGGTAAGCTCCATCCATCAGGGCAGACTTCCTTTGCGGCGTCGTAAAGGTACAACCGGCTATACTCCGGACATTTTTTTTCTTTGCCGCCCCCTGCAGGGCAAAAACTGTTCGGTATGTTGAGATCGACATATTCGACATTCCAAATGCGGTTCCCTATTTGTCTTGACTGAACAAGCTCTTGATTTTTCCCAATCATTCGATAGCGCCATTTTCCCGATTTACATACAAAGGCGACATTTTTCTTCACATTCTTGATTGTCTTGTCTTCGGAAGACTTGTTACAGGGCTTTCCATAGGTGGCGTATTCTATTTCGGAGGGCAGTTTCTCCCATTTTTTCCCGTTGCATCCATAGTAATTGTTTTCGTGGATTTTTTTCGAATTTTTTCTTTCCTTGTCGCAAGAACCAAGTTCGCCTTCCATTGCAGATAGGGCTACCCAGTTGACTCCATCACACTTGTACGAAATGGAATTGCCCCCTCTGATAGAAGATGCGACTTCAATCTTTAACTCCTTTGCCCACTGGTTGCATTCCACATCATATTTTTCTGTTGCTTCCTTACACGAGAAAAGCTCGACCTCGAACTGCATCTGAATTTTCTTGTCGATTTGGGGATATAGACGGCAAGACTCCAAAATTAGACTGCTTTCGATATCGGCAGATTCTGAATACGCTTTCGCGATTTTTTCCACATAAACATTTTCTTCCGCAAATTCGGTTTCGTTTCCGGCGAGATGACGGTAGGAGGCAAGCAGCTGCTTATTCTTGTCGTTGAAACCAAAGGGCTGTTTGATAATACCCTCCAAGTATTTGTACAAAACATGAAGGGCCGGAGATAGAGGGTTTTTCGTGATTTTTTTTGTGACGACTTTCTCGACGTCTTTTACACCTGCAAGGCAATTTTTCTCATTGTTTGCGACCAATGCATTTAAGGAATCAATAGAGCCTTGAAGTTTTGCACCCGCTACGGTTGATGGAAAGTTGGCGTCCTGGTCAGTTTCTTTTTTTAGCTCGTTCGTATATTGGGTTATCAACATCTTTTGAGCCTTCAGAGCATTGGAACATTCCTTTTTCTCGCTTGAAGACATTTTTTCTTTTGTCGTTTCCGTTGCGCGATAAGTGCCCGTTCCAAGATGTAGCTTGTTTTCTTGGATTCGGGTTAGGTAGGTTTGCCATTCACTTGTGGGAAGTGTTCGCATCCTTTCCATGCACAGGGAAATTTCATTCTTGTTGGTACACGCAATTTTGTCGTATGCGGAGATGAAATCTGCGTCGCACAAAGTCGCCATTTTTTTAGGATTTTCTATAAAGAAATCCCCATACACTTTTTGCGCATCTGCCCAGGATAGTGTCCCAGGACAATAAATGTCTGTTATATGCATGTTTTTTACGAGGTTCGCTGCTTTTTGGATATCGTGGTTGTCAATGGCATCCTTGAGGCCGGAATGAACTGCTGCAAGGCTAAACGTACCCGCGAACAAGACTGTTGCGACTAAACAAAGTGTTTTCTGACTCATTTTGAATTCCTGATACAGGTTTTTATATCAATGTAATAAATCCTACAATGCTGATTCACTTGTATTTTAAAGAAATTTGTCTAAAGAGCGATAACTTGAAAATTTGCTTCTATTGCCAACTGTTCAGGAAGCCCATGCCCAAATTGAAGCGAATCCGCGTGGGAGCGAACCGCTTGGGCAACAGCGGTAAATCGATGGGATTCAGCTTGTAGCCAACACCATCTTCTTCGCCGATGCGGTCCAGGGCCCGGGCGAATGTAAGGGACATGTCCACCGGTATGCTTTCGAAAAGCTTGTTGGACCAGCGGATGCCGAAACCTGCGGAGCGGTCCCAGAAACCGTGCTTGGTGAAGTTGTCGGAGTTGTTCCACTTTCCGTTCCATGCGGCTCCCGCCTGGGCGAACACGTCAAGGTACAGATCCCTTGTGCTGAAAATCCACAGGCGCTTGCGCCAGTCGTCATAGACGGGGAACAGGTAGTGGATTTCGGCTATGGCGGTCTTGGTGCCCGAGCGGGTGTAGCTTTCGTTGCTACGCACGTAGGGGTAACCTTCCAGGAATACGGCGTTATAGTAGTAGGAATCCAGGGTGTCTTCCTTGGCGTCGGTACTCCAGTTGAAGATTCCGCCTAGCTTGCCTCCGGCGGCAAGTCTTGCGCCTGTGAGGGGACTCTGGATAGACCCGTAAAGGTTCAGGTCCACCTGGTGGATGTTGAAATTCCTGTAACGGGGCTTGATGGAGCCGCTTTCGGTGACGTAGAAACTTTCGGCGAAGGTGCCCGGCCTGTACAGGTCGCTGTTGGAATACTGGTAAGTGACGACGGCTCCGTTCCCCTGGCCGCTGATTCCCGAACCGTCTTCGCCTTCGTGGTCGCCGTACAGTCCGAAGGTGGCGAGGGTGCTTATCCGCTTGTGGTAAGTCCAGGAGAAATCGTCTTCGTACAGGTTGAAATCCGCCCAGTCGTAGCCCAGGGCCACCTGCAATGTGTCGATGGACTTGAACAGGCTGTAGCCAGCCATGCCCGCCACGGCCTGCTGGGAAATGGCGTAGTGGTTGAACCCGAGGGAGTCTCCGCCGTGGGCGCGCACGTCTTCGTAGCGGACGGTATCCCTGCTGGTGTAGTTGGCGTAGCTGTAGTTGATTCCCAGGTCAAGAGGAGTGCTCCTGTTGAGCCAGCTTACGAAGAATTCCTTTTCCTGCTCGGGATTCAAGCCGTCGGCATTGATGTAGTCGAAGCCCTTGCCCAGTTCAAGCAACAGCCCCAGCTGCACGACGTTTTTCTTGAGAGGGTCGCTGAGGAGCGCCAAGAGCCCGAGTTTAGCCTTGCGTTGGCCTTCGCCGAATACGGTCAGGTCCGGGGCGTTCTCGTTGAAACTCAGGAGCGGCACGAACAGCGGGATAAAGGGGATGGGGTGGTAGTCCTGTTCGCCGCCGGCCAATTCCCGCGACTCCAGGGGGGTGAACTTCTTTTCGGGCCTCAGGGGGCTTCCGCGCAGCACGATGGGGGCGGGCGTTTTTTTCGTGGAGTCGGCAGCTTGTGCGCCGGTCAAGGATTGTGCCGCCACCTTGACCTTCAGGGTGTCCCGCATTTCAATCTGGAAGGTGCTGTCCCGTTCGGCAAGGACCGCTTCCGGCGTGCACAGCGTGTCTTCGGGCGGGCATACGCTCCAGAGGGTGTCCGGCACGGTGACGGTAGAGTCCCGATAGGTCACGATGATACTGTCGATGGTCACGCTATCCGGACCCGCATCGCGGTAGGGCTGCTTATAAAGGGAAAATCCGTCCTGGTCGTATTGCGTAAAGTACAGCGTGTCGTGCCCGAGGGCCGGGGTGAAGGCTCCGCCCACTACGTTGGTAAGTGGCCGCTCCGCCCCGGTGGCAAGGTCCTTCTCTATCAGGTTGAAAATGCCGTTCCTGTTACTGGCAAAGACAATCTTTTCGTTGGAGAGCCAGTTGCCGTCCCGTTCGTCAAAGAGGGTGTCGCTTACGGTCTTGAAATTCTTGCCGTCACTGTCGATGATGGCAAGTCCCCGGTGCACGTCGTCAAAAAATCCGAAGAGAATCCGCTTGCCGTCGGGGCTCACCTTCGGGCTGTAGATGTTGAAGTAGCGGAGCTTGCCGTCTGGGACGTATAGGTCAACAGGGTCTTCGGCAGAGAGTTCGCCGAAGTCGGCGTTGAAAGGAACCTTGCTCAGGATGAATCGGGTGCTTTCGCCATCCCGTCGGGCAAAGACCAGGAATTTCCCGTTGGGGTCGAAGGCGGGGAACACCGCGTTGGCCAGGTGGGTCAAGAAATGTTCGTTTTTGCTGGTGTCGCTTAGGGCAATGTCGAAGTGGGCACGGCCATTCCGGTCACGGTTCTTGAAAGAGACGTAGGCGAGGATGGGCCCACGCAGGCTGTCTTCATAGACGTCGATTCCCTTGTCGAACCAGGGCTTCTTGGCGCGGAAACCGGACTTGGCGTAGTCCGAGATGTCGATGAGGTTCGTGTCGGCGCTGTCGCTTGCGTCCTTTTCGATGGCGATGTTTCCGATTTCAACTCCCGCGACGGTGTCTCTCGTCTCACTAACCGGCATCTTGAACACCGCCCCGTCGAACCAGGCTCCGCCGAAGTTGGAAACGCCGTAGAGGTTTCCGCCCGCCACCACGGGAAAGTCCTGCCAGAAGGCGTTTTCGGTCATCTTGGTTCCTTCCACCAGGGGGCCGAGGGAATCCTTCTGCGCTTGGTAGTGTTCCGTGATGTCCTTTTTCCATGCCTCGTACAGGTTGTCTTCTGAAACGCCCAGCACTTTTTCCAGAGCGCCGGAGAGGGTTACCCGGTAGGGCTTGGAAAGTTCTTTCCAGATTTTCGGGATGGCGTCTTCGCCGTACTTTTCGGCGATGTAGCGCACCAGGCTAAAGCCTTGGGTGTAGGGGCCAAGTTCTGCCTCCAGGGAGTTGTCCGAAAACTCGTGCATGTATGTGAGCGGCATCAGGTCGTCGTTCAGGGCGGCCGTACGGAGCAGCATGTCTCGGTGGGTGTCCCAGGCGTCAAAGCCCATGCGGCTGGATTCGAACTGGGCGGTACCCTCGGCAAACCACAGGGGCTGCAGGGTGAAGGGGAGCATGGTGGCAAAGTCGCTGATGGTGCGCTCGTTGTAGTAGTCGGTGTAGCTGAACTGGAATCCGTACAGGTTTGGCGGCAGCTTGGAGGCGCTTTCGATACTCACCAGGTGGCTGAATTCGTGGGTCACCACGTCGGCGACCCAGCCGTGGCTGCTTCTGATCTTGAAATCCCAGTTGGTGAGCCACAGGTTGATGGAATTTTCTGCCGGTATGGCGGCCCCGTTGCTGAACAGTGCGTTGTTCAGTACGGCGCTAATGCGGGGCAGCGGCTTGTTGTAGCGGTTGACTACGGAATCATAGACCGCCTCGGCATAGGTCGCTACCGCAGAGGCGTGTTCCGAGTATTCGGCGGGGTAGATAAACTGGAAATGTTCCGTGCCTGCGGTTTTCCAGTCAATGTGGCTCTGGTTGCCGTAAAAACCGGCCGCCAGTGCGGCACCTGTAAAAAACAGCAAGGTGCGTAAACCCGAAAACATCGGGTACAATTTAGGAATTTAGAGACAAGAAAACCACCTGATGGCTCAGGTGGCTTGTAAAACATTTGCTGAGAGGGTGGTTACGGCGTGGGCTTGGTGAGTCCCATGGCCTTGTCGAGACCATCAACAAGCTTGCCGCCCTTGATGACCTCGAATCCTCCGGTGTAGCCCCAGTGGGTCCAGGGAATCTGCAGGGTGTCGCAGATTTCACGCATGGCGGTCAGGTAGTTCAGACGGTCCTGGGCGGTGGATTTCAGATTGTAGGCGCCGAACTCGTTGATGATGACAGGGACCTTGTTCTTGACGGCCCAGGCCTTTGCGGTGTAAATCGTGTTCAGCATGGTCTCCTTATTGCCGGTCTTGTAGTAGTTCAGCACGTTGGACTTGACCCAGCTAGGAGTGGTGCTGGAGAGCCCGAGTTCGGAAGAATATTCGGGCCATTTCGTCTTGTCGTAGGGGAAGGGAATGTTCTTGAGGTCCTTAGTTTCGCTCCAGCTGGCACCCTGGTGGGTAAACACGAAGGGCTCGTAGGAGTGGATGACATAGACGATGTTGGTGTCGGCGAAGGGAGTGCGACCGGCCAGCTTGGTGATGGAGTACCATTCCACGTCACCGAAAAGCAGGGTGTGTTTTTTGTCCACCGTACGGATAGAATCGATAATCCCCTGTGCGGTTTCGGTCCACTGGGCGGCGGTCACCTTGCCTTCGCTCATGTCGGGCTCGTTCAGGAGTTCGTAGAAGATGTCTTCGCGGTTGTTTGTCGCATAGTGGGCGGCCACGGCTTTCCACACCTCGGCCATCATGACCTGGTAGCGCTTGTTGCTTGCCGATGTGGCGTTGTAGCTGTTATCATATTCGTGGTAGTCAATGGTCAAGGACATATTGTATTCCCTGGTCCATTCCACAAAGGAGTCCAGCACGGTGAACAGGGTGTCCGAATCGATTTTCAGTGCGGTTTTTTCGGTGGCGTCCTTTACGAATTCATCACGATTGAGGGCGTACTTGTCCAGGTCGATGGGCAGGCGTATGGCCTTGAATCCATTTTCTGAAAGGATTTTAATGTCGTTCTTGCCCACCTTGAAGGTCCCGTCGAACTTGCGGTTTTCTTCGAGCCAGTTGGTGAAGCTCACTCCCTTGTTCAGGTATTTCATGGCCTTTTTTTGCAGTTCGGTGTCGATGTTCAATTTGCCCAAAGTGACCTTGGGAATCACGGCGTCCTTGGGGACGATGTCGGGTTTATCTTCTTTCGGGGGTTCTTCTTTTTCGGGTACCCCACTACCGCCAATCAGGTAGATGTCATCGACAAATACGGAATCCTGGGTGTCTGGGCCCTTGGCCTGGAAGCTGATGGCCGTGATTTCTTCGGCCTTGAAAGGTACGGTAGCACCCCAGCCCTCTTGGGCCATCTGGCTGAATTCAACGGTGACGGATTTCCACTCCTTGGACGCAGGCAGAAGTTTCATGTAGTGGTCGGAATCCGTAATGCTGGATATTTCCACATGGATGAAATGGTTTCCACCTTTGTATCTATAGGAAACGGCAGTGAATTTGCTGTAGTCCTTGTTGGTAGGCAGCTTGACGCCCCAACCCACATAGGGATCGAATTGATAGCCTCCCTTTTTCAAGGTATATTTGACATTGAAAGAGAACTTGCTGCCATTATCGCTCTTGGTGGGTGAGGGGTGACCTTCCGAGTCCTTGGTTACCGTTTCGATGGTGGATTCGGCTCTGCTTCCGGCATCATTATAGACATACCAGAAATTACCCAAGGGACTTTGGTTGTCGCCGTCCTCGAAATCGTCCACCAGTAGCTTTACTTCTGTCCCGTTTTGAGCAGAATCAACGGGAACAACAGAGGACTCGGCGGAATCTGGTGCCGGTTTTTCTGAGACACTTACGGTGTTGTCGCCTTCACAGGCGGAAAAGCTCAGGGCAAAGGCACAGGCCAGGGGAATAGTCAGCAATTTCTTTTTGGTCATAAGAATCCTCTTTCCTCAATATACATAAAGTGTCCCTTATAATTTGCTTACTTTTGAAAAAGCATTGTTTACGGTGGAAAACGGGAGGGTATTTCGGAATTCAGATTTCGGATTTCAGGGTTGATTTAATTCCGAATTCCGAGTTCCGAACTCTGAATTGTTGTTGTCACATTTTCTACCTTTGACCCGTGGCCTATTTTTCCGAAACATATCACGAGTCCATCAAGTATGGGCGGCAGGTGTCCGGCGACCCCGTTACCCTTCACTGGGAAAATTCCGGAAATGTTTCGAATCCCTATGCAGTAGGCAAGCGCTACGCTACCAACGGGGTCAAGGCGGGCCAGCGGAAAAAGTCCGCTTCGGAGGACCTATTCGAGATAACCCAGTCCTCTTCTACCTTGCTGAACCGCCTCTTTACCCAGCTGCAGAACGACGTTTCTGCCGATGGACTGCACTCGGTAGGTGTTTACGCCTACATAAAGGGCCAGAGCGTTCCCGACGACCTTTACAAGTTTGATTACGAGACCCGTGAACTGGTGGCCTACCCTTGGGAAAACGCCAAGCTGAAAAAGACCCGCCTGGAGGCACTGGTCAAGGCCTTTGCCGACGGAAACTTCATCGAAGAAGCTCCCATTACGCTGTTCTTTACGGCGTTGCTGGACCGTGCCGTCTGGCGGTTCAAGGAAGCCGCCTACCACGAGCTGGAACTGGACGTAGGCTCCTACGTGGGGCTGGCCTCCATTTCGGCCCGTTCTGCAGGGGCCATGGGTATTCCTCTCGGGAGCTTTGTGGATGCAGAAGTAGCTTACGCCTTGGATTTGGGGGCGAGTGAAATTCCCATGGCCGCGGTGGCTATAATGCCCAAGGCTCTGAAAAAGTATGAACTGGCCTCGCAGTTCGCCTATTCCAGCAGGGGAGAACTCCCCATGCAAGAAAATGCCGCCCAGAACCCCAGGGTGCGGGCCCGTTTCCTTTTGCAGAACAAGGCCGAAAGCATTACGGACCTGTCCAAGTGCGTCAAGGTTTTCAGGGTCCAGAACCAGGCCTTCGAAGGGGACGAATTTCCCCTGACGCCGCAAAAATACCCCAACGAGTTTTTCTTTAGGGAATATGACTTCTTGGGGCCGGGGGCTCTGGAGCACAGGCCCTTCAAACCCTGGACCGCCTCCCTGGACGACTTTTCTACGCTGCTCCGCTGGATGGAAATCTGTACCCTGAACGCCTTCGGGGCGGGACTCCTAAAAATCTGGGTGGCCTGCTTTGACGTGTCCCTGGTCTATCAGGGAATCTACCGTTACCAGCCCTCGAAAAAATCCCTGTACCTGCATGCCGGGAACCTGGATCGGGAAGGTTTCTTGAAGGCGCACCTGGACGGGGAAAGTCCGAAAGATTCGGCCTTTGCGGTATTCTTTACGGTGGACCTGAAAGACGCCTGCAATATCATGGGGGACCGCGGCTACCGCTGCCTGAACATGAACGCAGGTTATGTTGCAGAGATGCTTCGCGAGTCTGCACGGAGTCTCGGCAAGTACTCCCGTCGGGAAACCTTCTTCTACGAAGACGAACTCAAGCGTCTCATGAAAATTCCTGAAAGCGAAACCCTGCTCTGTGAAGTCCTGGTAGGGCGGTAGGTCGCTGCACTCGCGCCGTTCATTACAACGAAGAGACGGCTACAGCAATTCAATAACTATCGGTGCAACCACTGCGGTGAACAAACCCGCGATACCGATGGCAAGTCCGCTCATGGCGCCTTGCACTTCGCCCATTTCCATGGCCTTGGTGGTTCCCAGGGCATGGCTTGCCGTACCGATGGCGATTCCTTGTGCCACCTTGTGCTTGATGCGGCAGAACCGGCACACGGCAGGGGCAGTAACCGCTCCCGTGATTCCCGTGACGGTGATGGCGATAATGGTCACCGAGGGAATGCCGCCGATCTGTTCGGAGATGACGCTTCCCATGGGGATGGTGACGGACTTGGGAAGGAGCGACAGTGTCAGCACCTTACCGAGTCCCAAGAGCTTGCCAGCCACAATGACGCAGGCCATGGCGGTGAGGGACCCTGTAAAGATTCCTGCAAGGATGGGTTTCCAGAAATGCTGGAGTTTTTGAATTTGTCTGTAAAGCGGAACGGCAAGGACCACGGTGGCGGGGGATAGCATCACGGAAATGTAGTCGCCACCTACGTTGTAGCTTTCGAGGCTTACGCCCGTAATCAGCAGGAACCCGACGATAAGGATGTTGCCGATGAGCAGCGGGTTCAAGAAGGAATACTTGAACTTTTGGCTGATGAGCACGCCAATTTCGAAGGCGACGAGTGTCAGCAAGATACCGAACAGGGGAGAATTGATGATGGCGTTCACGGCTTGCCCCCTTCGGTCTTGTTCTGTGCAGCCCTCCTGGCAAGCCGTTCGGCTCGCAGGGCCATGTTTTCCCGGTATTCCTGCTTGCGGATAAGGAACTGGGTTGCCCAGCCGCCCATGGCGATGGTCACAAGCGTAAAGGCGATGCACAGGAACAGTAACAGCGGCCATTTGGAAAGAACGTCGTCGCCTACGGTCATGATGGCAATGCTTGGCGGCAAGAAGAACAGGGCCAGGTATTTCAGGAAAAAACTGGAGACGCCCGAAATGTGCTCCGGCTTGACGACTTTTGTACAAAGTAAAATCAGGAGGATGACCATGCCGATGATGTTGCCGGGCAGGGGCACGCCCACGACGCGGTGGAGGACTTCTCCGGCGATACAGATGGCGAAAATAACGGCAAGCTGGAGTGGAATTCTCATGACGGCGGTAAAGGTAGAAAAAAGTTGTTTCTATATTTCAGATTATGAAAATCGTCTTTATGGGAACGCCGGAATTTGCGGCCTGTTTTTTGAAGCATCTCAAGGAATGTGATTTTGCGGACGTGTTGGCTGTGGTGACACAGCCGGACCGGCCGGCAGGGCGTGGGCGCGTGTTGACGCCGCCGCCAGTGAAACAACTGGCCCTCGAATTCGGGCTCCCTGTGCTGCAACCCACCGACCTGAAGGCCCCCGAATTCGAGGACGCCCTGCGGGCCTACAGTGCGGACCTTTTTGTGGTGGTGGCCTACTCCATTTTGCCGAAGAACATTTTGGCCGTAGCGAAGTTCGGCGCTGTTAACGTTCACGGAAGTCTTTTGCCCAAGTATCGCGGTGCCGCCCCGGTGCAGCGGGCCATTGCCGACGGTCTCAAAGAAACGGGCGTGACCGTTTTCCGTCTGGACGAAAAGATGGACCACGGCCCGATTCTCGCCCAGCGTACGGTGGCCATTGACCATCAGGATACCACGGCTTCGCTTTTGGAAAAGATGGTGACTCCCGGCTGCGAAGCCCTGGACGATGCTATCTGCCAGTTGCTGGATGGTCGCGAAAAGGACTTGACCCAGGACCATGCCCAGGCCAGCGGCGCTCCAAAACTGAAAAAGGAAGAAGGCCTTATCGATTTTAATCTGCCTGCTGCAGTAATCCACAACAGGATTCGGGCATTCAATCCCTGGCCTGGCGGATACGGAAAGCTGGGTGGTCGCATGGTTTATCTGCGCAAGACGGACACTCCGGAGAATGGCCTGAAGCTCGCCCCCGGTGCGGTGGAATTCAAGGATAACCGTTTTTACGTAGGCACGGGCGATGGCCTGCTAGAAGTTCTCGAGATCCAGGCTGAAGGCAAAAAGCCCATGCCGGTAGCCGACTTTATGCGGGGAATCCAGAACCGCGAAGGACTTTGCTTTTGCTAGATGATTCCCTGATAGAGCGCATGGACGCGTACCGGGTCCTTTTGCTTTGGCAAAAGGAAGGAACTTTTATCAAGGAAAGCGGGCTTTCGCCTTTTGCGATGGAACTTGCCTTGGGCGTGTGCCGCAGGCATTTGTACCTGCAGTATTTCATCAAGTCCCTGACAAAGAAGAAGCCCTCCCTGGAAGTCTGCACCATTCTTGAAATGGGACTTTTCCAGATGTTTTTTATGGAGGTGCCGGACCACGCCGCCGTTTCGACGAGCGTGGAACTTTCGAAGGCGGCGAACCTTCAAGAAGGTTCCGCGCGGCTCGTGAACGCCGTGCTGCATGCCGCGCGTAGGTCCGGCCTGCCGCAGCTTCCTCCCCAGCGGGTGCGTCGCGTTTCCGTGGAAAATTCCGTTCCCGAAAGTCTGGTGCGCCGGTGGTTCGATATCTACGGAGCGGACCGCGCCGAAGCCCTTGCGAAGGCCACTCTGGAGCACCCCTCCGAATGGCTCCGGGTGAATTTGCAGAAGACGACTGTAGATGCACTGATCAAGAAATTGAATTTGACATTAAAATCCGAAATCCGAATTCCGAATTCCGAATTGGTTTACGACCGTTACATCCAGGTCCCCGAAGGTGCAAAACTCAAGCCCATTCTGGAATCAGAATCTTTTGCCAACGGCGAATTCAGCTTGCAGAATCCCGCCGCCTATGAGGTGGTGAAACTGCTGGACTTAAAGCCCGGCCAAAAAGTCTGGGACGCCTGTGCCGCCCCTGGCGGAAAGTCCGCGCTGATGGCCGAGATGGACCCGACTCTGGATATTCTGGCCAGCGATGTTTCGGAGTTCCGTGTGGAAAAGATGCAGGACTTGCTGGACCGTCTGGGCCTTGTGAACGTGCATCTCGAATGCATCGACGCGCTTTCGCCACAATTGCCTGTCACCCTGGAGGGGTGTAACCCCGATAGGGTCCAAGAAGCGCTAGCCTCTGAATCCTCAAAGCGAAGCGACCTCATACCCCAAAGCACCGAAGGTGCGACCTCAAGCCTCTTTGACCGCATCCTCCTGGACGTCCCCTGCAGCAACATGGGGGTCATCGCCCGTCGTCCGGAATCGAAATACAGGATTACGCCGGAGTCCGTGAAGGAACTTGCGGAACTGCAGTCCAGGCTGCTCGCGTCGGCGTCACAGGCGCTGAAAGTTGGCGGCATTCTGGTCTATGCCACCTGCAGCCCCGACCCCATGGAAACGACCCAGGTGGTGAACCGCTTTCTCAAGGAACATCCTGAATTCGAGAAGGTGGGGACGCCGGTGTATCCCGGTGCAGAAGATTCCCGCCTGGACGGATTTTTTGCCCAGGCTCTGAGGAGAAAGGGGTAACGCATGCTTGTTTGGACGAAAGCTTTTGCTCTGGTTCTTGCGGTTGCCGGTTTAGTTCTGGCACAGTCCTTGCCTGATTCGTCAAATGTTCAGCCCTTGCCCGATTCAACAAAAACTCAGGACGTGGCCTTTTCCAACCTTTATGTTTCTATCGAAGGTGGTGAGAAATACCCCTTCGGTGACTTGGTAGATGCGGTGGATAACACCTATTATTTGGGTCTGGGAGTCCGCTATACCTATTGGGAAGATTTTGACGGGATTATCCTGTTTCAGTACGCCTACTTTGAGCCTCACGGAAAAATTCCCCGCATTAACGGCGTTCACGAGGCCAGCGGAAAACTGGGGCTGGATTACCGTTGGCGTCTGATTTCGCCCATCGCTTTTGGAGCCGGGTTCCTTTGCAACTGGACCCGGGCCGATTACGAGGGCGACAAGGAAGATTTTGATTTTAATCATGACCAGGGGGCGACGCTGACGGACAACGAAACGGAGTTCGGTTGGTTTGCTCGCCTGAACTTGCCTGTTTTCACATTGGATAATTACCGTGCGGGCTTGAACGTGCTTTGGGAACAGGTATGGACCCTGCCGGAGCGCTCCAACATGCTGTCCGTTGGACTCTACGTCGAAAGGAGGATTTGGTAATGTTCTCCTTTGTAAGCAGAATTTCTTTGATGAAAATTGCGAACGCGGTTCTGTTCTGTGCCGTTGCATCCATTGCTGCCGTCGATGCCGAAATGGAAGGCATGGAAGTGGATCAACGGGACGACGGAACATTTTTGGTCGGTAGCCCTACCTTCTATTTTGACCGAGCCCTCGGCGGTGGCGGCCTCCATTCTGAAAGTGAACTATGGAGCCCCGCAAAGTTGCGGCAAAGGTTGCTGTTCAACCGCATGTCCGTTCTGCCCAGCTGGAACGTGTTGCCGCCGTCGGTCTGGCTCAAGACCGGAAACGAACTGGGTGACCTGATTTACCAGGATTTTATCACCACCGAAGATAGACCCAAGAACAGGACCCCTATTTTGGAAGGAGGCTTCCGTAGCCCCAGTTTCAAGGGATTCTGGGTGACAGGCCGGGGATTCCAGGACGACCATTTTTCTACAAGGACTTTTTCTTATCGAAAAAAATTGGTAGATAGCGAGTTCGCCCTTTTCGGCGAGAACTATCCCATGTTCAGTTCCATATATGCAGGGGCTGGCTACACCGGCTCCAAGCTAAACGTGTCCGCCTTGGCAGGGGAGGAATACCTGTGGATCTTCTACGAAAGTTCCCGCTGGATTCCCGTGCATTACAAGCCGAGGGTGGAGACCCGGCTGGACTATGGAAAGTTGGGCGCTACCGTCGTTTACGAGGACGCCGAGTATCAGAACAAGAAAAGGAAGGAGACGGGCACTCGCAAGGAATGGAACGGTTCCTTGCGCTATGGCTGTGGGGATGCCTGCCGCAAGGGATTCTTGCATCTTTCTGCAGGAGTGGCCTTCCGGGCGGTCGATGACGACGGCACGGTTTACAGTTCCCTGGAAGATGACCGGGTGCTGCTCCCCTTTATGGAAATGAGTTTCAGGGTAGGGAACCGCTTTGCGGCCCGTGCTTCCTTTGCCGTAAATGACAGAGACTGGCTGGTGCAGGACAGCATTGAGTTCCGCCCAGCGGTTCCTACAAAGTCGGGAATAACCGTAGGCGTGAAAAACATTTCGGGAACCCGCCTGAACCCTATGGCAGATACCAGAGAGTTCTTTGACGGCGACACCATCTCCCTGACGGCGGATGGCCGTATGGACCTGGTGCAGGGCTATGCCGCCTTTACGGATACCGTGGGCAACCTGGAAATGGGCGGTCGCGGGAGTTTCTGGGCGGAATACGGTGCAGAAACATTCGACGTAGAAAAATACGTGGTGGACGACATCATGGTTTATCGCCATGGCGACGTAGGCCGTATCAACGATTGGATCAAGGGCGTGACCGGGGAACTCTGGATGAGCATTTGGTACAAGGAAATGTTCGCTTTTAAGGCGCTGGGCGGTTTTGAGCGGATCGACGGCGAAGAAAAGCGTTTCGAGGTGACCCCTGCGGAATACTTCGCGTCGTTCTCGGCGGACTGGCTGTTGCGAAAGAGCTTCAGGATTTCCCATTCCTTGCGCTACAGGAGTGACGCCCAATGGAACTTGCGGAGTCCCGACCCGATGGTCATCAAGGGCGACTGGTACTGGGACGCCACTTTTGAACAGCAGTTCCCCAAACAGGGACTTTACCTGACAGGAACATTGCTTCACGTGATTGGCGACGAAGTGGTGGAAACGCCTAACGGCGCCGAAAACCGCCTACGGTTTGTTTGTACGGTGAAAAAAAGGTTTTAGATTGTAGGTGTTAGGTAGTAGGTTGTAGGTGTTAGGGCTGATGGTGACAAGATGCCCTGGACTCCATACACGTTATGTTAGCGGTTGTATAACAGCTTTATCGCTTTCAGGCAGAAACTACTGGCGAAAAAGTCCTTTGTTTGATCGATCCTGACCCACTTAGTTTCAGACGATGTGGGCGCGGGTGCTTTTTCGTTTAGCCGTATGTAGAGCACGTCGCATTCCATCTTGTGGACGGTGATGCTGTGCCGGAACTTGCCGATGTTTTCGACGGACAGGACCTTGTCGGCGTCGATGTAGCGTTCCGCCTGGGCGGGGAGTCCTGCGGTGGCGTTTCGCGGGCTTTCAAAGTGGGGCAGGGTGAACTGGTTCTTGAAGAATTTTTGACCGCCGTGGACGGCAAGAATTTTATGGTCGGTACTTTCCACAATCAAGACCGTGCCGTGCCAGTCCTTTTGCAGGTGCTTTTTTGCGGGTGGAAATTCTGCAACGCGGCTTTCGCAAAATGCTCGGCACCCTTCACGTAGCGGGCAATTTGCGCAGTCGGGGTTCTTGACCTTGCACACGGTGCGGCCCAGTTCCATCAAGGCCTCGTTGTGCATGTAGGCCTTGGGGCTGTCCGCCACTTCCCGCGCGTAATTCCAGTAAATTTCCGACGCACTTTGGATTTGCTTATTGGCTGTCATGCCCGATTTAGTCGGGCACCTCCTTTTGTCCATTTTGTCCGTCGGCAAAAAGTCCAGCGCGTTCAATCTCGAAAAAATCCGCACCAAGTTCCCGTCTAGAATTGCTTCCCGCTGGTGGTAGGCGAGGCTTAAAATCGCCCCTGCGGTGTAAGCCCCAATTCCCGGCAATGCTTCCAGTTCCTTGCGGGTGACCGGAAGAGTCCTCTTATGGACCCTATCGGAGCTTCGCTCCTCCAGGGTGACAGCCTTTGCCGTCTTCAATATATTCCTTGCCCTGCTGTAATACCCAAGCCCTTGCCAATACTTGAACACTTCTTCTTCGGTTGCCTTGGCCAGAGTTTCAATATCGGGAAATCGTTTCATCCAGCGGATAAAATATTCCCGCACGGTTGCAACCTGGGTCTGCTGCAGCATGGTCTCGCTAATCCACACCGCATAGGAGTCCCGCGGTGCGTCAAGGTCGGCAGGCCGCCAGGGTAACTCTGCGGCGTTCTTCTTGAACCATTCCCGTAACCGCTTTAGCGAATGGGATTCCATTACTGACAACTTCCGTATTTTCCGACAGAGGTTATGGCGAAAGAGCTCGTATAGGAAGTGGTACTTTCCCAGATGACCCGGATGGATTTAACCGCGGTCAAGAAGGAGTCTTTCTCAAGGATTTCTTTTCCCATTTTCCCTAGCGGCTTGAATTCGCTCCACGATATATTTGCCAAATCGCTGCTTGTGCTAAAGTTGGCTATATAGGAATCAACGGATATAGGGTCCTCAAAGATGAGTTCAAGAGTGAGGAGCGTTTCTGGAATTTTGTAGGTTAGGCAAATTCCATCCCAGGCAGAAATGTCCGTTCCTGTTTTTTTCCCATTATCTATGTTAAAGAAGAGTCCCGCATAGGGGTTGCTGTAATTGCTGTTGTCTAGGCTCACTAATCCGCATATACCGTCACAGAGCTTATCGGTGGGTTCGATTATGACTAAGGATTTTCCACCGTTTTCCTGGTCGCTGAAGGATTGCCAAAAATCGGAAGTCCCAGAGCCGTTTTTGCCGCACCAGAGGTCTCCGCATCCATCCTCCGTTTTTTCTGTGGACGAAGAACTCCCATTTCCGTATCCGCTGTTGTTTGCATTGTAGTCACTGCAATTGGACAATTCATCGTGCGCTATCCAGCCCGCATATTCTTCGCAAACAAAGATGACGTGGTAGGCCTCATCAAATAGGGTCGTGCCAATAGTAGTGGTGTTACAGTCAAAGTCTTCGTGATAACCGTGCTCATCGCAATCCCCGGGGTCAGCGGTCCATGCATTGTCAGGGTCGGCGTAATCGGGGTCGTAATGGTCGTTATGGCCTTTTTCGTCATCTTCATCACAAGTGCCAGCAAAGCATTGCAGTGCAGAAATATCGTTTTCTGCGCCACTGCAACCGAAGATGGCAAATGAACACAGCAGAGTCAAGCTGGCTGCGCATCCCGTAAAGAATTTCAGGTTGATCGTATTCATTGGGAACCTCTATTCTTTTTAGAAGGCGAAGAATATGCCTATGCGGGGAATAATGTTCAAGCCAGTGGTGTTGTACAAGAAGAATTTAATGTCGTCACCATGGCCAAAATTCTCTAGTTCATTCATTTCTTCTGGATATTTTGAATAATGAGACGATGGCATATCTTTTACGCTATCTTCAAGTCCGTCGGGTGCGTCGGAACTGGACAACAAGGCGCCTACGCCAATCATGTTGGTGGTAATGTCAACCCCAGCCAACACGCCAAAAAAGCTGGTAAACTGGTAGCCTATGACCATGTCGCCACCAAGTTCCAGGTCCAAGTTGTGCGCCGTATAATTTAACTCAAGGTTGGTTCTTGATACTTCGTCAGGCATGTCAAGATCCTGGAACATCTGGAAGTCGCCAATCTTCTTTTTGAACACGGCCTTTTGCATCTTATAGTCAAAGGCGAAGATCAGGTGGATGGCCAATATGAAATTATCCGTAAGAGGCGATATGCCAAAGCCGAACTTAAAGTTGGCATCTAGTCCGCTGAACTCGATGTTCTTTTTGCCACCTCCATCCCATTCGCTCATGATGTAATTAACGCCAAGACCCACCACGGAGGAATACAGGCTCTCTTCAACGCGGACGCGGTTCCAGTTGATGCCAAATCCAAAGTGGCTGGCGTCCACATCGTAATCGGGGCTTTTTAGGCCGTAAGTTTCGGACTGGATGGGAATAGAAAAGTTAAAACTTTGCAGGCTCTTGTAGTCCTTTTTCTCCTCTTTTTTTGCCGTGCTGTCGTCTTCTTTGCAGCAGCACCCTGCATTTGAGTTCTCTGCAGGGGGAGCGTAGCCAAAATAGCCGTAGAATCCCTCGGGCGGTTTTCCGTAGCCCTGCACATATGTCTGCTGGGGAGGTTCGTAGGTAGGGGCCGGCTCCACGTAAGGCTGCACAGGAACTTCTTGGGCGGGGTCTTGCTGCGGTGCGGCAACGGGGGCTTCCTCGGTATAGATCGGTTGGGAATCAACAGCGGCAGGCTCAGTTTTGACAGCAGGGGGGAGATCCCAGTCTGGAACACCAGTTTGCTCAACGGATGTAGGTTGCTGTTCTTCAACCCAAGGCTCGCCCATTTGCCCAAAGGCAGCACTGGAAAACAACAAAATAGTCGTTAATAGGAAAAGAACTTTTTGTTTGGACATAGGCGCTCCCAGGGCGTTTGTATCTTGGATAAAATAATTTAATTGGTCGCTTTTCGGAATGGAAAAAGTCCCGTAGGCGTTCCAATCTGGAATACTTGCGAGCTCACAGCCCGTAGGCTTCTTTTTTTAGCTTGCGGAAATATTCGAACTGGGCCTTGGTGGAACTTTCCATGGTGTACTTGAGGCTGCGCTGGTGCGCCGTCTCGCGCATCTTGGCGTAGGTCTCGGGCTCTTCCAGGTAAATCCGGCGGCATTCTTCCAGGGCGTTCAGCCAGGCGTCTTCGTCGATGGGGAGGATTCGGCCTGCGGCCTCGTCCATCACGATGTCGTGAGGTCCGCCGTAGTCGCTGACCAGCGCAGGGGTGCCTGTGGACATGGCTTCTACCACCACGTTCCCGAAGGTGTCGGTTGTGCTCGGGAACAAGAAGAAGTCGGAATCGGCGTAGAGGCCAGCCAGGGTCTCTCCGCCCTGCTCTCCTGCAAAGTGCACACTGTCGTCGCCTTCATAGAACTTCTTGATTTCTTCCAGGTACCAGCCGTAGCCTACATACATGAGTTCCACGTCGCTATGCAGGGCGGCGAACTTTTTCCACACCCGGTTCAAGAATTCCAGGTTCTTTTCCTTGGAAATGCGCCCGATAAAGGAGAAGCGGACCTTGCGCGCGTTCCCGACCTGAGTTGAGTACTTTTCCCACACGCCCTTGCCCCGCATGTCGGGGGAGAACTTTTCCAGCGGGAGTCCACGGGGCAGAATCTGCACCTTGTTCTCGGGAACTTTCAACTGCGTGGTAAGGATTTTTGCGTAGTCCTTGCAGGGGCTTACCACGGGCCTTGTCATGCCGTAGAAAATCTGCATGAGCCACAGCACGTACTTGTGCATCCACTTCGCCTTCACCAGGGTCTTGGTGTAGGTGGGCACGTCGGTGCGGTAGTGGCTGAACACCTTGATGCCCGCCACCTTGGCGCAGAAACATACCAGCCAGGCGCCGGGGCTCGGCGTTTCGAATTCTATCAGGTCAACGGGGTAGCGCTTGAGCAACCTGAGTACCGGGCCAATTCTGGGGATGGCCAGTTCGCTGTTGGCGTACCCCAGCTGTTCCATGCTGAAAATGCGGGGGAGCAGCAGGCAGTATCCGTTTTCCACCACGCCGCAGGGGCGGGTGTTGAAGGCGTTTCCGGCAAGGAATGCCTTCATGCCGTGGGCCCGCATGTAGGGGATCACGTTCCTAAGGTTGTTGGCGATTCCGTTGGTCTCGTCCAGGTTGTCGGAGTAGAACAGTATGCGTACGTCGTCGGCGGGGCGGGACAGTCTCTCCTTTTTCAGGTAGAAACGGAGTTTCAGGAGCATGGGCAGGTTGAGAATCAACGTGCCAAAGACCACCGGAGGAATCATGCAGGTCCGCAGGTTTCCGGGGGGCTGGTGCCTGAAGCTGAACATCTTCTTGAATGTGCTGGTGACGTTGCGTCCAAAAATTTCAGGACGGCTGTCCAGCGTGTCGGTCGGCCTAAGCTTTGTTGAACTTGACGCAGTCGTCATATTTCACTCCTGTTCCACCGAAAAGGTCCAGCGCCGATCCGATGGTAAGGTCAATCTTTCCGTTTGAAATTTCTTTGCAGTGTTCCAGGTCGGCAAGGGTCCGCGCGCCTCCTGCGTAGGTGCAGGGGATGGGGCTGTGCTTCGACAGGAACACGATAAGTTCGTCGTCCATGCCTTGCTGCTTACCTTCCACATCGGCGGCATGAATCAGGAACTCGTCGCAGTAGTTCGAAAGATCTGCAAGGTTCTCGGCGGTAATCTCGATGTCGATGAGGGTCTGCCAGCGGTTCACGGCGATTTTCCAGCGAGGGGCCGCACCGTTTACTCCATCAATTCCGTTTGCACTGTCAATTCCGTCTGCTCCGCAAACCCGCTTGCAGCTCAAATCCAGCACCAGGTGTTCCTTGCCCACGGTTTTGGACAGGCGTTCCAGGCGTTCCCGGTCCAGATGCCCCTCGGGGAAAATCCAGCTGGTCACGATCACGTGGCTCGCTCCTGCGTCCAGGTATTCCTTCGCGTTGTCAGCGGTAATGCCCCCGCCAACCTGGAGCCCGCCGGGGTAGGCCCCGAGGGCCGCCTTGGCGGCCTCGACATTTCCCTTGCCCAGCATGATCACGTGTCCGCCCCTGATGCCGTCCTTCTTGTAGAGCTCGGCAAACCAGGCGGGGGAGCGGTCCGTCTCGAAATTGGTCTTGAGGCCTGCGCCGCTGTCGCTGAGGGAGCTACCCACAATCTGCTTGACGCGGCCGTCGTGCAAATCTATGCAGGGGCGAAACTTGGTCATCAGTCCTTGACCCCCGTTACGGCCCAGTCGATTTTTTTGGCTTGGGGCCCTTCGGAACGGCCCCTGTAAAAGAGAATCTCGCCACCGGCGGCAAGCTTCATGGCCTGCCTTGCCACCCAGCTGTCGATCTTGTCCAGTAGGGATGCCTTCTGGTAAGTCTTGTTCACGGCGAAGGTGAGGGCAGGGACGCCATCTGTCCACTGGATTTCAAGAGCTTCTTTCGGGAACTTTTTGCCGTCGTAATCGCTGCTGCCGTCCTTGAGGCTTGTTGGCCTTGCCACCTTCGCCCCTTCGGGGCCGTTGTAGATGACATATCCCATCAGCTCGCCCTTTGTGCTTAGCGATACCCGCCCGGCGTACATGGGATTACGGGCGTTTGTGCTGAAGTTGATGGTCCGGCGGACCATGTCGGTGGCCTGTGCGGATTGCCAGATCTGGTCCATGTAGGCGTAGCCCTTTACGGTAAGGGTGTCGTCGTTGTATGCGATTTTGCCGGACACGCGACCGTAGGGAATGTGGATGTACTGGCCAAGCTTTTCCTTGCCCACGTTCCACACGCCGTTGCCGATGACCTTGCCCGTCTCGGCGCTTTCAAAAGTCACGTCCAGCAAGAATTTTCCGCCCTTGTCGGCGGTAAAGTACACCCGGTGGCCCTTGCCCGGCTTATTTTCCATCTTGTATTCGCCCTTGATGTCGATGGTGCCCGAATTCTTGTCGGCCTTCAGGCGCTCCGGCGGATACTGGCGGCCCACCGTATAGGTCTTGCCCTTGAAATTCCAGAAGGTCATGTCGCAGGTCACCTTCTGCCCCGAGGCCGGCACCTGCAGCAGGGCGTAGTTCACGAAGGCACGGGTGCCGTTGTCGAACACGAACTGGTAACTCCAGGTCTCGTTAAAATCCTTGCCCACGTTCGGGTGGGGCATAAGGTCCCCTGCGGTCAAGTTGCGCACGGCACCCTGCGGGGGAGTAACCTCACCGGCGCTTGCAAAAGCCGCCATAACGGCCAAAAGCCACACCGTTCTAACCAGAATGTGCGTATGCATCCTCATGCTGTAAATGTAATAATTTAGGCAAAAAACTATTTAGTTATTCCACCAGCTTCTTGTCCAGCAGCGGGAAAATCCGGTTCAGTTCCAGCAGGTCCATAATCCGGTCGAAATCCCCGAAAAAGAACTCCGCCTGGTCCAGGGGCTGGTGAAAGTCCAGGGAGGTAGAAGGCGTCAGTATGCCTTTTTCCACCAGGGCACCGATGGTGCGGGTGGTGAGGGTCATGCCGTGCATGGATTTCTTGGATTCCTTTTTCAGGTCTGCCGTAGAGATGGCGCTGAGCCCGTTTCTAAGCGGATCCTTGCTCCGTTGCGAAAGCCTGATAAATACCGTCAGCACCATCTGGTCGGTCATGGAAAGAATGTTGGGGCTGATCTTTTGTTCCAGGGCGCGGTAGCGCAGCGTCTCGTAAAGCAGGTGCACCAGTTCCGGGGACTGCACCTGCACCGAATCTTCTTGAATCTTGAGGACGCCCAGTTCCTGGAGGACCTTGAACAGCTTGCGGCATTCTTCGGGGCGTGTGCCGTTCATGCGGGCGGCCCGTGCAGAAACAGTTGCCATGGGAGCGGTGTTGCCGCCCTGTTCCTTCAGAATGCCAGAGAGCAGGTAAAGTAACGAAGGCAGGGCCTGCACCAGGTTGCTCTTGCGGGCGTTTTCTTCGCCGATGTGGTTCCGGCGGATTAGAAATTCGATGATGGACCTGAGCCACGAGGGCTTTTCGTCCAGGATGGCCTTAAGTTGTTCGTGTTCCACCACCTGGATTTCGCAATCTTCTTCGGCCTTCAGGGTGTATTCCCTGGGGGCGTGTTCCAGCAGGCTGAATACGTCTATGATGTCGCCAGGCTCGAACAGCCTTGGGGTCGCGGCCGTGTGGGCGCTGCCTGTCCCTGAAAGCGTGCCCGAAATGACGATGTAGAGGGAACTGGCGAAGTCCCCCTCCAGGCACAGAAAATCACCGGCGGAGAGTTTCATTACAGCACCCCCCTCAGGTTGATTTCGTAGCGCAGCGCCAGGAGAAAATATTCAATCTTCTTGGAATCCGGGGCGAAAAGGTCGCCCTTGGAGTTTATGAACCAGCCGAGGCCCTGCATCTTTATCCAGTCGGCGGCAGTAAGGGCGATGTTGTTCTTCTGGAAAAAGGCGAGCCATGCCGGAGGATCCTGGGACAAGTCACTTTCGGTTATAGACAACCTAACAAGAGCCTTCTTCTGGTTCAGCGTGAGCTGCAGGGGCGGCCAGGGTTTTTCTTGCGCTTCGGATTCCAGGTAGTCCACGAACAGTTCCAAAAGTTCGGGCTGGGTGACCGTCACCACGGGGTCCATCCCGGCAATCTCCACGAACTTGCGCCGGCTGAGTGCCTTCAGGTCTTCCTTGACTTCGGGGGCAGATGCCTTGGTCTGCCAGCAGAATTCCTGCACAAAGCTTTCTAGCGGGTAGGGCTCGCCCTTTTTCAGGTGCCTGCAGAATTCGGAGAGGCTCACGAGGGAATTTGCGGCCCGGCTATGGCGACCGGCTTCTTTCCGCTGGCGGTTTCTGGCCGAAAGTTCGCGGATAACGGCCAAAAGCCATAGGGGAATGCTCTTGAGTTCGGACTCCATGCAGTCTTCGCCCACCACGGTGATTTCGGAATCCCGGGTGGCTTCCAGGTCGTAGCGGAAAGGTTCCCGCTCCAACAGGGCGGCGACCCCCACCAGGTCGCCGGGCTGCATGGTAAAGTGCACCTTGCGGGGAGTCAGGGAATTGTCCACTGCCGCAAGTTCGCCCTTGTCCAGGATGATGATTTTTCGCTCCTGGTCGTCGTGGGAACATACAACAAAACCCGCCTTCACGCTTGAGTGCGTGGGCGGGATAACTTGTTGTCGGGAATTCCCGTTCATCGGGAAATCACCCCCGAAAGCCTAATTAGGCCTCGCGTTCGTCGATACGGGCGGCCTTACCGCGGAGGTTACGCATGTAGTAGATGCGAGACTGGCGGACCTTACCGGCACGATCCAGGACGATGGATTCGATACGGGGGGAGTTCACCGGGAAAATGCGTTCCACGGCGACGGCGCCGGACATCTTGCGGACCGTGAGGGTCTTGGAAATGCCGGAGTTCTTCTGCTGGATCACAACGCCCTTGAAAGGCTGGATGCGTTCCTTGGTTCCTTCGATAACCTTTACGTTCACAGTGACGGTGTCACCGGCGCGGAAGCTCGGGGCTTCGGCCTTTACGTTTTCGTTATGGATAGCTTCGATGTTCAGGGACATAATGTGTACCTCTTAATTATTTGTCGCCAAATTTAGCATTTAATTTGAATTTTTCAAGGATGTCGGGGCGTCTTTCCTCGGTTCTTTTCAAGGATTCCTGCTTCCGCCATTCAGAAATGTTCTTGTGGTGACCCGAAAGCAGCACTTCGGGCACCTTTTTGCCCTCGAAAACCTCGGGGCGGGTATAGACCGGCCAACCCAGTAGCCCCTGGGCAAAGGAGTCCGTCAGTTCGCCTCCGCTCACCACGAAATCCCCGATGGAAATTTCCATGTCCACCTCGGACTGGCGTATGCGGTCGTCGATTCCCTTGTAGTGCCCGCACACGATGACCAGGTGTTCTTCCTTGGAAAGGTCCGCGGCAATCTGGTGGGTGAGGGGTGTACCATCGGCGGTCATGTAGATGACCTTGCCGCCGTCTTCCTTGACGCCCGTGCTCCTGATAGCCTGGGCCAGGGGTTCAGGTCTGAGCACCATCCCCGGTTCGCCGCCGTAGGGCACATCGTCCACCTGGCCGTAGTCGTTCACGGCAAAGTCCCGCAAAAACACGGTGTTGAACTGCAGGATTCCCTTGCTCTGGGCGCGGCCCATGATGGACTGCTCCATGGGGGCAAACATCTCGGGGAATATGGTGATGCAGTCGATTCTCATGAACGCTCCTCGGGGCACAGTGCCCGCAGGTAGTCGCCGTCGCAGACGATGGCCCGGTTTTCTTCGTCAATTTCTGACACGCAGTCCTTAATCCAGGGGGCAAGGATGGGCTTCTTGGAGAACTCCGCCTGGGCTTCTTCGGCAAACTTGATGAGGAAGGCATCTACGGTGGGCAGTTCCTGCACCTCCAGCACTTCGCCTACGGTGCGTCCGTCCGTGAGTTTTACCGCAAAGCCTGCCAGGTCGTCCAGGTAGAATTCCCCTTCGGGGGCGGGAATCCGCTCGTCGGGGCTTACCATCAGGCTGCCGTTCACCAGGGGCCGCAAGGATTCCGGAGTATCGAAACCCTTGAACTTCAGGTGCCAGAGCGCCCCCGCCAGCTTGGACTCTTCCACTTCCAGTTCCACGAACTGCCCGTTCACCTTTTCCACTACCACGGCCTTCAACAGCTTGTGGCGCTCCGGATCATGGGTCGTGGGTCGGGCCTTGATAAAGCCCTTGACACCATGGCTTCCCATGAGTTCGCAGACGGTGATGTAGTTGGAGTAGTCGGGCATTCTTAGGTTGTAGGTGGTAGGTTGTAGGGGTTAGGGCTGCGGGGTTTAAACATCGTCATCCTCGCCCATTCGACAAGCTCAGGGCAGGCTCCGGCGAGGATCCGCTGGAGCGGAAAACTTTGTGGAGACGCCTCTAGACGAAAAAAGTCCTGCGCACGAGGCACAGGACTCTGCAAAAGGGTGCGATTAGGCTTCGGCCGGGGCTTCTGCGGCAGCTTCGGCAGGAGCTTCGGCGGCTGCAGCGGCTTCGGCAGCGGCGGCTTCCTTGGCGGCCTTTTCAGCTTCGATCTTGGCGAGAGCCTTGGGACCGAGCTTGGCCTTCTTGGCCTTGTCGGCCTTAGGAGTGGCGACCTTGCCTTCGATGGAACGGCCGGCGCGGAGCTCGTGGAAGAGTTCCATGATGCCCACCTTCTTCAGGAGGCTGCGGACGGTGTCAGAGGGCTGAGCGCCGGTCTGGAGCCACTTGAGGACCTTTTCCTGCTCGAAACGGATTTCGGGCTTCTTCAGGTTGGGGTTGTAGAAACCCACCTGTTCGATAAAGCTATCGTCGCGGGCCTTGCGGCTGTCGATGACCACGGCGCGGTAGATGGGGTTGTTGCGGCTGTCGATGACCACGGCGCGGTAGATGGGGTTGTGACGCTTGCCAAAGCGAGCGAGACGGATAACAGTTGCCATTTTAACCTCTTTTAGGGTTGATTGTTTCTTTTTGAGGCCAAATATAACAACAAAAAACTTGTGTGTAAAGGACGGAATGTAAATTTTTTCCGTTCTTTGCATACAAATTAACCGCCCGTCAGCAAGGTCTAAACGTCCAAAAATTGACGATTTTGACCGAAAATCGCCAATTTTGACACGAAACTAGTCCTTTTTTACTCCAAAGGGGAAAGCCTCCCCCTGATTTCGGCCGCTCAGCCCATCTTGTCATCCCCGCCACCACCTTGTCATCCCCGCCCATTCGACAGGCTCAGGGCAGGCTCCGGCGGGGATCTCCTATCCGCTTTCATCGTGGTTTTTCGCGTCCTCCATCACCCTCTCTCCTAGGGGACACCCCTAAAACCCCGTTTTTTTCAGGGCTGCTCGCCACCTTCGTAGAAAAGATATAGATTTTAGGCCATGGACGGAACCCAATCTTTCTCTGAAATGGCCATGGCTCTCTCTCTGGATTACGAGAGCGTGTACTTTGTAGATATCGAGACGGACCGTTATGCGGAGTATTCCTCCCGTGGCGGTTACCGCCAACTGCAGCTGGACTACTCGGGTAACGAGTTCTGGGGAGATGTGCAGAAAAACTTGAAGAACGTGGTCTTCGAGGCGGACCAGGGCATGCTTTCCAGGGCCTTGACCAAGGAAAACGTGCTTACCGAGACGGCTGACGGCAGCCCCTTCACCTTGAACTACCGCCTGCTGATTGACGGGGAACCCACCTGGTACACCCTGAAGTCGGTCCACATCCAGTTCGGTGACAAGAACTACCTGGTGGTGGGGGTCTGCAACGTGGATTCCCTGGTCAGGCAGCAAAAGAAGCTGGAGCAGGAAACAACCAAGAGCGCTACCTATGGTCAAATCGCCCTGGCCCTTGCAAACCAGTACGTCACCATCTACCGCGTGAACCGCAAGACCGACCACTATGCGGAATACAAGGCCAAGGAATTTTACAAGGAACTGGCTATCGAAGAAAGTGGGGATGATTTTTGGGGCGACTGCCAGAAAAACCTGCAGAGGGTCATCTACGAAGAAGACCGGGAACTGCTTTCGGCGGTTCTCGTGAAGGATACCCTACTGAAGGAGTTGGACAACAGCGGCAGTTTCTCTTACACCTACCGTCTGCTGGTCCACGGCGTTCCCACGTACATGAACATGAAGGCGGTGGCATCTGGCGATGAGCACATTGTTATTGCGGTGAGCAACATCGACGCCCAGGTCCGCAGGGAGCACGAGTTCTCCGAAGCCCTGAGCCTTGCCCTCGAAAAATCCCACAAGGACAGCCTTACGGGAGTCAAGAACAAGAATGCCTTCGTGGAATTCGAGACCAGGCTGGACCATGAAATACAGTCCGGCGCCTGTCAGGAATTTGCCCTTGCCGTCTGCGACGTGAACGGCCTCAAGGAGGTGAACGACACCAAGGGGCACAAGGCCGGAGACGAATGCATTTGCGGGGCGGCCAAGCTGGTCTGCGAAATCTTCAAGCACAGCCCGGTGTTCCGCATAGGCGGCGACGAGTTTGCGGTCATCCTTCGGGATTTTGACTACAGAAGGCGCGAAGACCTCCAGGAACAGATTGACGGAATCGTTCAGGAGAACCAGAAAAAGGGTGGCGTGGTGGTGGCCTGCGGCATGGCCTGCTTTGAGCCCGCCAAGGACAGGAATGTGGCCCAGGTGTTCGAACGCGCCGATAGGCAGATGTATTCCCGCAAGAAGTCCCTGAAGGGCTAGTTCCTTTTCACAGGCATCTTCATTTTCTATATTTGGACTTGAAATTTGTGAATTTGACCTGGAGAACTGGGTGAAAAAGTTTTTAGTTGTTTTTTTGTCGCTGATTGCGCTTGGGCTCACCGCGTGCATCTTTGATTCCGATGAGACGGTTATGGCCAGCTGGCTTTCGGACCAGGGGATTCCCAGCGGCTACAAGGTGCAGACACTGAGCGTCGGAGATTTGACCCCTGTTTCAGCAGAGGTTTTCTTGGATTCCGCCCCGAAACTTGCAAATGACAGGGCAGTTTTGGGAACAACGGCGAATGTTTCTCATGACCTTGTTTTTGACGCGTCTTTTTACGATCCCGTCTTTTTTGACGACCTTAAAAAGTCCGATTCCGCCGAGGCTCATTTGGCCTTGCGTGTGCTGAAGCCGTTCTACCTGTCCAAGTCTTTTCCGGCAGATTCCCTGCCTCTGAAAGAGGACGTATCCCTGAAAATCAGCTGGAAACTGGAAAAGGGGGCGTCCAAGTCCTTTGTTGATAGCGTGGCGGAAATTCCTGACTCCCTATGGCTAAAATCACTGACCAAGTGGAAACCTGATGCCACCGTGGATACGACGGTGTCGTTTACTGTTTCTTCCAAGGATACCATAGTGAGGATCAAGATCCCATCGAGTTTTGTATCCGCAATGAAGAAAATATCCAAGGCTTGCCGTTTACAGCTCAGACTCTCTGCCCCGGAGGCTTCAAGGACCTACAGGTTCTATGGGGCGATGTCTGCTTTTTACCCAAAGCTCTGGGTGACGCTTCCCGAAACCAAGAGCTATAGCGAGTTTGACCCGTTCCGCATGGCTCATTTGGTCTCCAACAAGGAAACCTGCACCGATTGTGCGGTTCTGCATGGCGGTGTCTATGACTCCCTGGTGGTGGAATATGAAAGCGCCCCTATTATGAAGGCGTTGTCTGATTTCTACGGAGATGAATTCCCCTATGCGGTCGGCAATGGCGACGATGTGCGTCAGACGGTTGTCCTTGCCCAGATGACCTTTGCAAGAGATGATAGTCAGGGGACTAGCGAACTTGGACTGCCCATCCAGGTTGTGGTGGGTTCCTACGTAGATAGCGCTGGAAAAAGCGTCCGCAAGATGGAAGCCTACAAGTTGAACAAAGATCTGATTGCCTCCAAGGGGCATCCCAATATGGTGTTTTACGATGGAGATTCCCTTACCTTGCAAGTGACATACGGCCTTCGGGACTTTATCAACCGGGCCCGTGACGGTCGAACCTTCAAGATGATGATGCGTCTTGGCTACCCGGTGCTGCAGCCGAAGGATTCCTCGTATTCAGACCACGTGACCTCTAAGAAAGATACCTCTTATGTGTTTTTCTCCCATTTTGATCACGCCCGTTATGATTTTAGTTCGGCGATGAAGCAGCCTTCTACCCTGAAGCTGTGGCTTGCCAACAAGAGGGGGGATGAATAATGAAAAAGTTCATTCTCAGTCTGTTTGTCTTTTCCGCTTGCTCCTTTGCCTCCGTTATAGGTCTTGATGCCCTTGGAGAAGAACAGATTGCCGGGGGAATGGCCTCCACTGCTGGCAGAGGTTATGCGGGCGGCGCAAAGACGGGAGATGCCGAGGGCCTTTCTGTAATGAACCCAGCGCGAAACGCCTTTGATACCAAGGTCGTTTTCAATGTCAACTTTTTGCTGGAAATGGTTGACCTGCAAGACCATGGAAATGATTTTGGGGTGAACAACATTACCATGCCCTCCTTCAATTTATCGTTCCCTATGGGTGGATTTGGTGCTATGGGTGTAGCCCTTTGGCAGAGCTATTCGTCGTATGTAGATGAAGAAGTCAGCGGGAAACAAAATTCCATAGAAACCTCTGTGGAGTACCAAAGCAGCGTCTATGAAATCGTGCCGAGTTATACGCTCCGTCTGCCGATTATCCGCAATTTCTCCATTGGTGCGTCCGCCCATGTGGTGATGGGCAATTCTACTCGCAAGATTTCTATGGGTCCGAATACGGCAGAGCTGTCTTCGACGGACAAGTGGGCTGCGGGCAATACCGAAATTTCGGACTATGTAGATGGGACATGGGAAATCAAGAACCATCCGGCGTATTACACGGCCGCCCTGCAGTACCGCGGGCATCAGGCTTCGTTCTATTTCTCCTATACAACGCCCCACACGCTTTTGAACAAGCTGGATTACAATTTCCGCATGAGCGAACTGGATACTTTGGCTCCCACAAAGTATTCTAGAGAGGTGGAAGTCCCTGCGATGCTTGCCACCGGTATGAATTTCCGTTTTATGAAGCGAAACAACGTGATGCTTGACGTGGCGTCTCGCGGTTGGGACAAGGACATAGAAAATATTGGCGGCAGTTTTAATATGGAACCTGTTACGGAAACGCAAAAGGACCTTTTGGTGGCGGTTGGTTTCCAACGTGACGGGAGCCCGCTATTTTACGACCCGTATCTAGACCGCATGACTTATCGTCTAGGCGGTTGGTACAAGACCTGGTATGTAAAGGACGTTTATGAACTGGGCGGTTCCTTGGGAGCGGGATTCCCCTTGGGTCGCAAGGGAACTTTGTTGGATTTGTCTTTCCAAGGTGGAAAGCGTTTTGCCGATTCTGGCCGTGCGTGGGATGAAATCTTTTTAGGGTTCCGCATTGGTTTGATGGGAGTCGGTAATTGGGGTCAGACCCACTAGAAGTTTTATTAAAGGAGGCTGAAAATGGCTGTCAAGAAAACAACTGCTGTAGCAAAGAAGGCTGCCCCGAAGGTATCTGCCAAGGGGACTGCAAAGGCTGTAGAAAAGAAGGTCGAAAAGACCGTAAAGACTGCGGCGACCAAGGCTAAGGCCGCTGTAGAAACGGCAACGAAAAAGGTGGAATCCGCCAAGAAGACTCTGGACAGGTCCAAGTCTATCAAGAAGGTGGCCGAAGCCGTGAAGGCGACAGCAAAGGCCATTGCCAAGGTGGCAAAGTCAGCTCCCAAGGCTTCTGAACAGACCGACGTGTCCAAGAACATTACGGCAAAGAAAACCACGAAGGCGACAACAAAGGTGACTGCGAAGGCAACCGAAAAGGTCTCTACGGTCAAGGCTTCTGCAAAGCCCGTGACAAAGACGGCCTCCTTGGCCCAGTCCTACGACGCCGAATACCTGGTGCTCATGCAGAAGGACCCCAACTGGATGCAGGCCTTCTGGGATGTTTCCGAAGACCGTATCAAGCGCGCCCGCAAGGGTAAGGGCAAGCTGGTGCTCCGCCTGTTCAACATTTCTGGCGACCTGACGGTAAAACGCAACAAGAAGCGCAAGTTCCACGATATCGAGGTTCCGGCCGATGCCCGCAGCTGGTATGTAGAGAACAAGGCTTCCGAAAAGACGGTGGCCGTGCTTGGCTTTGCCGCCGGCAAGAACTTTATGCCTATCGTGGAATCCGCTCCTGTGCAGGCTTACTCTACAGACGGTTCCGAAGTGAACCTGAACGACGCCTTTGTCCGGGCCTCTTTGGGCGGAGCCGCCCTCGGCGGGTTCGGCAGTTCGGGCCTTTCCAGCATGTCTGCCAAGAACTGGCTTGAAAGCCTCTCCAGTTCTTCGGGCTCCATGTTCTCGGGCGCTCTATCCAGCGCGGCCCTCAAGAGCAACAAGCTGGAACTCCCCAAGGATTCCGTGAACTACGGCAAGGACTTTTTCCTGTGGGTCAAGACCCGCCTGATCGTCTATGGCGGAACCCGTCCTGACGCTCACCTGCAGGTGCGAGGCGAACCGTTCCCCCTGAATCCGGACGGAACATTCAGCTTCGAAGAGGACCTGCCCGATTCTACGAAGATTATCCCGGTGTTCGCCACCGACAAGGACGGCGATTTCCCGACGACGATTGTTCCTATCGTGGTGAAGCGTACGGAGTAGTTCCCGCGAGGGTCGCTCCAAGGTCCGGCGTCTATGTCCGCTCCCGGCAAGATACACTTGCTGCTCCACGCGCACCTGCCTTTTGTGCGTGAGCCCGAATTTGACCGGTTCTTAGAAGAGAACTGGTTTTTCGAGGCTATGGCGGAAACCTACCTGCCCCTAATCCAGATGCTCTGGCGCCTGCAAGAGAAGGGCGTGCCCGGCACCCTGAACCTGAGCGTGTCTTCGGCCCTGCTTGCCATGCTTACCGACAAGCACCTGCTGGAAAAGTTCACTCGGCACTTGCACAAGCAGCTGGACCTTTTGGAAAAGGAGCGTGTTCGCGCCCGCGGTGACGAAGCCTTGTCGGAGGTGGTGGATTTTTATTACCGTCGGCAGCTGGCCCTGATCAGCACCTGGGAAGGCCCTTGCGACATGGAGGTTGTTCCGGTACTCAAGGAACTGGAAGAACGGGGCAAGCTGACCCTCATTACTTGCGTGGGGACCCATCCGTTCTTGCCCGCCTACCAGTCTGATGTAGCGGCAATCCGCCTGCAGTTGGGTATTACCGTTCGCGCCTTCGAAGAGGCTTTCGGTCGCAAGCCCAGCGGGCTCTGGTTGCCGGAGTGCGGCTATTTCCAGGGGCTGGATTCCATTCTGGCTGAATTCGGCTTCAAGTATTTCTTCTTGGAGACCCATGGCGTGCTTTTGGCAAAGCCCGCACCCAAATACGGAGTATTTGCGCCAATAAAGACCCCTGCGGGGCTTTATTGCATGGGTCGTGAACAGAGCAGCTCTATGGAGGTCTGGAGCCGTAAGACTGGTTACCCTGGACATCCGGAATACCGGGAATTCTTCAAGGATATTTCCCAGGAGCGCAGTCCCGAATACCTGGGCGATTACTTTATGGCGGGCAAGACTCCCATAGAGACGGGCCTGAAGTATTACCGCATTACTGGCAGCGAAGACAAGCAGATTTACCGCCCCTGGAATGCGCTCCGTCTGGTAGAGGATCACGCCCGCCTCTTTGTGGCGAACCGTGAAGCGACCGTTACCGAACTCTTGCCCCAGATGGATGGCAACAAGGTCTCCATCTTGTGCCCTTACGACGCCGAACTTTTTGGACACTGGTGGTTCGAAGGCCCCCTGTTCATCGAAAAGATGTTCGAGCGGGCCGCCAGTTCCCGCGTAGTGGAAATGGCCTCTCTAGAAGACACCATGCAAAGCTCTCCAGATCCAGATATTCATGACCCCATCTTTTCATCTTGGGGCGAGGGCGGCTTTGGCGAAGTCTGGATGAACGACGAAGTAAGCTGGGCCTACCCGCTGTTTTTCAAGATGCGGGGCATGATGAACGACTTGAAAGCCAGGCAGAGCAAGGCTCCCAAGGCGATGGCATCTTTCTTGAAACGCTGTTACGATCAGGTGGCCCGCGAGCTGGTGCTTTTCCAGGCTTCGGACTGGGCGTTCATGATCCACAATAACTCTGCCGCCGATTACGCCAAGTTCCGCCAGAATACCCATTACAAGAACGCCTGCGCCCTTTATGCGGCGGCTACGTCTGCGCTGATGCTTGGCCGCAAGCGCTCCGGCGAAAGCATTCTAGAAAAGCTGGAAAAACAGGATAATCTATTCCCTTGGATTGGCGAGCTGGATTAACGCCCTTGCCGGAATCCAGAACCAGTCCGGCCTGAATTCCAATTCATAACACGCCTCGTAGATGGCCTTTGCCATAATGTAGGGCTTTAGTTCTTGCTGCAGGGCGTTTTCGGAAACATTCGCTGTTTTTGCATAGCCCTGGATAAAGGCCTGTCGGACATGGTCCATGTTTTTTTTGCTGACGGCTTCGGCGTAGGCGAAACTGCGGATCATTCCCGCCACATCTACGGCGGGGCTCCGGAGCCCACGACGGAATTCCAGACTTCTGGTGGGCTCTCCTTCGAAGTCTATCATCTTGAATCGTGCGTCGGGCGTCATCAGAACCTGCCCTAGGTGAAAGTCCCCGTGTATCCGTTGTGGCTTGAAGATGGTGCTTTTGTTCGGGGCTGTTTCGGTCCAGATTTTTTGTAGGCGGGGGAGGATGGCCTGAACGGCAGCAAGCTCGTCATTCCCGGCTGCGTCCGGGAATCCACTTGCTGTGGCACTTTGTTCTAAAAGCCCTCTCAACCGTTCAATAGGTGGCATTTCCGAAGGCGCTTCGCATCCGTCCATTTCACGCAGGGCCATGTGCATGCGGGCGGTCTCGCACCCCAGTTCGTAAGCCTTTTCGGCGGTTGGTTCCTGGGTAAAAACGTCCCAGGCGTTTTGGGCGCCGGGGAGGTGCTTTTCCAGAATCCCGAGAACGAAGGTCTTGCCATCGTCACCGGTGTAGCGGCAAGAGGCAAGCAGTTCTGGGCTTCCCTGATAGCCCTGTTCGTTCAGGAAACGCAGAACCTCTTCTTCGGGATGGGCTCCGGCCTGTAAGCGCCTGAAAATCTTGAAGAAAATTTTTCCCGGAGCAACAAAAGAAGAATTGCTCTGTTCGGCAGAAATGGGTTTCAGCGATTCAAGGTCATCCCGTCCAAATTCACTGTAGGTTACAAACGAAAAGATTCCTTTCTTGCTTCTGAAACTCTTGGAACCTACGGTTTTCCCGAGGGCACGGTATAATAAGGGCCCAATAAAATCGTCATTTTCGGTGAGCAGGTAAAGGTCAGGTTCCCCTTCCCGAAATCGCAGGGATACAAGGGATATGGTGGCGTTGCCGATAGTGAGATTGTCTATTTGTTCAACGTGGGTGGGGGTGCGGCCCTTGCCCATGTACCAGCGCTTGCCGATGATGTCCTGCAGGTTTGTCATTTGGTTGGAAGCTTTGGAAAGAATCCTTGCTTGCGCAAGGTAGAAAGAATTTTCAGCTGGTTTTCCAGAGGTTCTTTGTCAAAGCCTTCCAGCACGAATTCGGGGATTCTCTTCTGTGGACGGAATGCTGCGGGAACATCTTCCATATCGCCCATTTGCCAGGCGGCAAGAAGCTTGGGTAAGAACTGATTCCAGGGAAATTTGTCAGCGGGGGACAATGTAAATTGGCCGGGCTTAAGACCGTCTCTGGATTCGATGACGAGGGAACCGTCCCTACGGCACGAGGCCAATGTCCCTTGCCTTGCCACTCCATTGGTGGCCGGTTGCGCTTCGATTTCCAATACCAGTTGCACGCTAGGCGGCCAGCAGTTCCCGCTGGATTTGGGCGTATTGGTAATTGGAAATGGAGGTGATCTTGAGTATCAAATCCCTAGCGACTCCAGCCCTGATCAGGGCTCTTGCGTAGTTCATTTTGTTCAAGTCCAGGTTTGTCATAAGGCACCTCGCTTTCCCATTTGTTCACTAATCTAGATAATTTTCGTGACAAAAGCATGACATTTCTCTAAGTTATTTTTTTCTTATCGCTGCAAGGAAAAACGGTTTTAACAACGCAAGAATCGTAACTTCTTGAATGCTATGAAGATAAAATTTTTGTCTTTTCAAACAGGAATACTCCATGTTGGAATACGCCTGTGATATAAATCACTTACGAAAAATGTAAGTGCTAATAGATGGGAAATTCTTTACGAATTTTTTCCACAACAGATGCCGAAATATCTGCAGAAACAACTTGTTCTTTCTTTGCTTCTGCCTTCGCGATAATTTCTCCATCGGGTGCGATAACCTGCGAATTGCCGATGTAGGTGCCGTCGGCAGAGACGTTGTTTACTGCAAGAACGTAGGCCTGATTTTCGATGGCCCTTGCACGCAGCAGTGTTTCCCAGTGCTCGTTGCGCACGGCAGGCCAGGAAGCTTGTACGGTAAAGGCTTGAGCGCCGTTGGCTTTAGCTTTTCGGAACTCTTCGGGGAATCGCAGGTCGTAGCAGATAGCCGTTGCTAGGGTAAGGTCTTGAGTTTTGAACAAAGTAATTTCTTTTCCGGGAGCGAAATCTTTTTGCTCCGGAAAGAAGGGGTGGACCTTGTCGTAGTAAGGCTGTTTGCCTGTTGCATTTGTTGGGTCGTAAAGGCAGACTCGGTTGGTAAAGCAGTTGTCTGCGCGGTGAATACCGCCACCCAAGATAAAACAGTTTGTTTCTTTTGCGAGCTGGCTCAGCATTTGTGCTGTTGGACTGTTACCTGTTTCGAAATCTTCGGCAAGTTCTTCTGCGCGTTCGGGAATATACCCTGTGGCAAACATCTCGGGGAAAAGAATCAGGCTCTCGCATGCGGGCTTGGCATCAAGTACCATCTGCCGAGCCTTTTCCAGGTTCTTTTCTTTTTCTCCGGGAACGGATCCCATCTGTACGAGATAAACGCGCATGACAGAAATGTAGTAAATAGGGGGGGGAGAGGGGCTAGGATTGTCATCCTCGCGACCTGTGGTGAGCGAAGTCGAATCAAGGCGAGGATCCGCTTGAGGTTAGGATCTAGGGGCTAGGATTTAGGGGTTAGGTTGTAGGTTGTAGGTTTTAGGGCCGCAGGGGACAAGAAGATTAATGCCCGAGGTCGCTTCGCTTTGAGGAACGTCATCCTCGCGAAGGCGAGGATCCGCTGGATTGCAGTAAGCGGATGTTCGCCTGCGCGAACATGACGAATTCTTTTTCCATACCACACACCTCACACCTCACTACTCATTTTT